>CBDUGF010000056.1:0-22003 GCA_965366835.1 uncultured Rhodobacterales bacterium | reverse complement strand
GCATGTCACCAGAGAACTGGATCATATTGCCGAAATGCGTGGACATCCCTGCATGGTGGTCAGCGGTAACGGAACCGAACTGGCCAGTGACGTCATCCTTGAATGGCAAGAGGATCGCAAGGTCGATTGACACTACATCGCGCCCGGAAAGCCGATGCAGAACGGATTTGTGGAGAGCTTCATGTATAGACGGCCCCGCGGGCGCAAGTGTTTTTGATCGTGATCTTCGTCGACGGGTGCGTTCCTGTATTCGGCCTGTTTGTGCAGCCCATACAGGACTGCTGGTCCTGATGGAGCTCGCGGATCGAGGCCCCATCAACGGGACGCGCTATGGCGCGCTTAATGCTCTCCGGGCCTTCTCGATCCTCAGCTCTGCCGATTTGCGTCACGCCTTCATTGCACTTGTGCCATCCCAGTGTTCCTTCGTTCGGTTGCCTCGACAAGGATTTGCACTGTTCTGATGTGATCCGGGCCGCCATCGCCTAAAACGACCGCCTCGATCAAGGCCGTCCACGCCAGGTTGTTGACGTGATCCAGCGGTGCACCACCGGCGACAAGTCGCGCCACGACATCGTGGTGCCCAAGGTGGGCGGCAGCGATAAGGGCGCTGCCATCATAAACGCTGGTGACGAGGTCTGGCGCGTTCCCAAGTTCCATTGCCAGTGACACCATTTCGGAATCGTCTGCCACGGCTGCGATAGTCAACACATCATGGACCCGGTTATTGCAGTGCGTTCATATCCGCTCCTGCGTTCGCCAGTGCCGTCAGGACATCATCGTGCGATGCAAAAGCCGCGACATGTGCAGGCGTCCGGTGAGACCGGTCGCGGACGTTTAGATCGGCACCTGCCGAAATCAAACGGTTGATCTCATCCAGGTCACCCTCATGGGCGGCAAGGTGCAGGCCTGTATCAGACGCGATATCGGATGCAGACGGGGCCGTCTGTGCATGGAAGGGACCAGCAAGCCAAATGGTTGCAGCAAGTAGCTAGAAACGTAGCATAATGTCGTCTTTCAAGAGAGCGGCCCGCCTCCAATAAAGGGGCGGGCCGTGAGGTTCACTCGGCGCCGATTGCGTCAAGACCTGCGCGGGCACATGTCTCGTCGATCGCGCCGGATGGCGCGCCACCGACACCGATGCCACCCACCAATGCGCCACCGATCTTGATCGGGAGACCCCCCGCCTGGATCACAAGACGGCTGTCCATATCGCGCAGACCACCGTTTTCGGGGTTGCCACCGATGAAGTTGGCAAGGCCAGTCGTATCGCGGCCCAAGCTGGCGGATGTGAACGCTTTGCCAGTGCTGGACCCGACAGTGTGCGGGCCTGCGTTGTCGGCGCGCAGAAGCACTTTTGTTTCGCCGCTGCGAGCAACAATTGCGACGCTGACGTTATAACCTTCAGCAGAACAAGCGGCGACAGCTGCTTGTGCGGCAGTGGTTGCCATATCCAGTGGCAGGTATGGCGCCGTTGGCAAGTCCTGGGCGAAAGCCGCGATGGGCGCCAGAAGAGCGGTCGCAAGAGCAATGGAACGGATCATGGTGTATTTCCTTTTGTTGAACGATGATCCGGTTCTAGTCCGCTGGGTGAAACCGCGATATTCGTAGCATCCGCAAAGGTCTCCGTAGTTCTACTGATCCGCCCGCTACTCCGCCTGTGCATCCATCCAATAGCGCGTGAGCTCCGCTGCCGAAGATGTGCCTGCCTTGGCCGCAATCGCTGCGCGGTGACTTTCGACAGTGCGCGGCGAAAGGTTGAGCGCATCAGCGATCTGCTTGGTGGTCAGGCCCTTCGCAATCATCTCGAGAACTTCTTGTTCGCGCACAGACAGGTGCTGCACCAACGCCACGGCCTCGGCACGCTCTGCCAAAGCCTGTTGGCGGGTTTCAAGTTGTCTATGACCTTTCTGGATCGCCTCGATCAGGTCTTGTTCGTCCACGGGTTTGCTTAGGAAATCAATCGCGCCATTGCGAAACGCCCGCCTGCACGCCTCGATGTCGCCATGCCCGCTGATGATCACCGTGGGCCATGACATGCCTTGATCGGTCAGTTTCTCTTGCAGTTTCAGACCTGAAATCGCGGGCATCCTGATATCAAGGATCAGACACCCCGGCGCGAGGTCTGCGGCCTGCATCAGGAATGTTTCAGGGGATGCAAAGCTGCGCACATTCAGTCCAACAGTTTCCAACAGCAGACTCAGGGCGTCGCGGACGGCCTCATCATCATCAACGAGGTATACATGGTTGCTCATGGTTGTTCTGCCTCGCTGGAAAGCGGCAGTGTGAGTCGGAAGGTCGTCTGGTCGGTATCGTCCAGCAGCGCAATGTCGCCGTCCATTTCTTCAACCAGCCTTTGGCAAAGCGCGAGGCCCAGCCCTGTTCCATCCGGCTTGCCCGTCACGAAAGGCTCGAAGATGCGGGACATGATGTGATCAGGCACACCCGGCCCCGTGTCGCTCACCTCCAGAATGACCGACCTCCCCTCTACACGCGTGCTGATCGTCACTTGCGCGCCATCTTCGGCATCCAGTGCGTTGCGCACCAGATTAAAAACAACCTGCTCCAACTCAACGGGATCGGCATCAATGAATAGTGGCTCATCGTGCAATGAAAGGGTGATTGCAGCTCCTTTGGTCTTCGCCTCCAATGCCAGCAGGCTTTGAACGCTGTGCGCGGCGTCATGGACAGCGCAGGTTTCGGTCGGCGCTCGGTTCGGCTTGCTCCAGCGTCGCAGGCGATCAAGAATGTTCGCTGCGCGCTGCGCTTGGGACACAGTGTCGTCCAGAACCGTGCCGAGACGCTCGACATCACCGCGCCGCGCCAAATGGCGGCCCGCCTGCGCCTGGCTCAGGATTGCGGTCAGCGGCTGCGCCAATTCATGCGCCATCCCACTCGCCATTTCGCCCATCGCGTTGACACGGGACGCGTGGGCCAGCCGCGTTTCCTGCGCGCTCAGTTTTGCGCGGTTTTCTGCGTCTTTGGTTCGTGCACGTTGCTTGAAACCGAAAGCGGCCAGTAGAAAGAGTGTCGTGACCAGTGCGATGACGGGCAACACTTTTTCCGCAGGCAAAAGATCAGACAGCCCGATGGCCAGAGATGTCTCTAGAACCAAGGGCTGCGACACGCTGCCAAGCGGCTTTGAAAAATCCATCTCGCCTGAAGAAAACTGTCCCACCAGTGCCGTTCGGCCGTCCGGTGTCGCAAGACGCAATGAGGCTGACGGCGCGTTCCAAAACGGATCGTCGGTCGCGATTAATGCACGGGCGTCAATCACCAGTACCAGACCGTGCTGCGCCGCTTCGGAGTTAGGTGTGCGTTTCACAAGTAGATAGTGACCCGGCAGGTCTGGCAATTGCCCAATTTGCAACGCCCCAGTCGAGCGGCGCGCCAATTCAACAACGTGCTCCCTTGCGCGGACCGACAGACCGGGCTGAGTTTCTATCATCGGTTGGGATTGGGCAAATGGGGCGATACTCACCGACGTAATGCGTGGGTAGAAGCGGGTGATCGTTGCGGCGACATCCAGCAACAAATCCTGTCGCTCCACCCCACCTGCCACAAAAATCGCAGACAAAGATGTCAAATGCGCATCGTGCTGATCAGCCCGCTGGGAAGCCAGGCGATGCAGCGTTGCGCTTTTGGCCGTCAGTTCACGAACCAAGCTTTGCCGTTCAAAAAACGCCAAGCCGCTCAGCGCGAGTATGATGGCAAACCCCCATGGCAAAGCGTATCGCCAGAAATTTTTTGAGTGTGAGACAGCCATTTGCATTCATCGCAGGTGTGGGCAAAAACACCAATCCGTATTTCTACGGTTCCAAGGCGCTGCCGTAATGCCAACTCGATTGGTTTTCCCCTATCCAAAGGCTCCATCGGTTTCACGTTTTCCTCGGCGCCAACGCAGCGGACATCGATGCAGGTTGAGGTTGCAGCATCGGTCAGAGAGGGCCCGAAACGAACATTTGCCCAAAACGAAAAAAACGCCCCCGTTTCCGGAAGGCGCTTTTCTCATGGGCAGCGGTGGCGCGGTTGACGGGGCTCGAACCCGCGACCCCCGGCGTGACAGGCCGGTACTCTAACCAACTGAGCTACAACCGCTCACTGCCCGCCCCGGGCCGAAGCCCAGGGCGATGCGCCCGTATTTAGGCAAGCGCGCCCGGGGCGTCAAGCGCGCTTGTCACGTGTTCGCGAGAAATATCCGCCCCCGGCGGCGTTGCCGAAAGAACACGTTTAGACACGCGCCGCATTTGTGCCACATTCGCGCCCCACCGACACCCGATTTGTCGCCAAGCCTCAAGACCAAACCTCTTAGAACGAAGCGCCCCCCGGCGCAGGCCGGCCAGGCGCTCATGACGTAACGAGTGAGTGCAAAGGAGCAGAGACATGGCACAGGCAAAGCCGCCGAAACAGGCGCCGTCCAAGGCGGAAACTCCGCGCAAGGATACCAAGGCACCGATCCCCAAGATCGGCAAGACCCCACAAATCACCGATTACGCCTCGCTCTGATCCGGGCCTGATCCGGGCTGGAACCGGCGCCGTGTGAGCGCTATTCTCGCCCGCATGGCAAGCCCGGTTTCCTCAGTGCGCAATCTCGGCCCCGCGATGCAGGCGGCCTTCGCCCGCGTCGGCATCACCTCGGCGGAAGAGCTGCACGCGCTCGGCCCCGATGCCGCCTACGGGCGCCTGCTCGCGGCGGGCCACCGCCCGCATTTTATCGGCTACTACGTTCTGGTGATGGGCCTGCAGGGCCGCCCCTGGAACGATTGCAAGGGCGCCGAGAAAACCGCCCTGCGCCAACGCTTCGATGCCCTCAAAGCCTCCAGACATGACAAGGGCCGCTCCGACCTGGAAGCGGCCCTCGATGCAATCGGGGTGATCGAAAAGCCTTAGCCGACCAGTTCGAGCCCCGAGAAGAAGAACGCGATCTCTTCCTTGGCGGTTTCCGGCGCGTCCGAGCCATGCACCGAGTTTTCGCCGATCGACAGCGCGAATTCCTTGCGGATGGTGCCCTCGGCGGCGTCCGCCGGGTTGGTCGCGCCCATCACTTCGCGGTTTTTCGCGATCGCGTCCTCGCCTTCCAGAACCTGCACCACGATCGGCTCGGAAATCATGAATTCGCAAAGCTCACCGAAAAACGGCCGCGCCTTGTGCACCCCATAGAATTGCTGCGCCTGCGCCAGCGTCAGCTGGATCCGCTTGGAGGCGACAACCCGCAGACCGGCCGCCTCGAACTTGGCGACGATCTTGCCGGTGAGGTTGCGCTTGGTGGCGTCGGGTTTGATGATGCTGAAAGTGCGTTCGAGTGCCATGTGCTCAGGCTCCTGTGCGTTGAAAACGGTGGATTTGGCGCCCTGCTACCATGCGCCCACTGCTTTGAAAAGCCGCAGCTTGCGAAAGCGTTTCGGGAAGAACCTGAAGCACGCGTTCATCTCGAAATGCCCACAGCTCAAGCCGGTTTCGCAGGTTTCGCGTTGACGTGCAGTCACCCCTCAGGCCCGAAACGCTTCAGGGCGTGTGCTCCGCTTCGAGCCGCCCGACGGCGAAGGCGGCGGCAAGCCCGATCGCGCCGGTGATCACCATCGCCCCGAGCAGGACATAAACGCCGAAGACATTGCTCACCAGCGCCCCCACCAGGGTCGAGATCGCCGCCCCCCCGGCCAGGGTCAGCGCGCCCGACAGCCCCGAGGCCGAGCCCGCCAGCCTCGGCGCCACCGACATCACCCCCGCATTGGCGCCGGGCAGCGTGAGGCCATTGCCGAAGCCGACGAAGATCGCCCCGGCAAACATCACCGCCGGATGGGATATCCCGGCCACGATCAGAGCCATCGCCGCCAGCGGCCCCAGCGTGGCAAACCAGCGCCCGAGCTTCATCAGCCGCACGATGCCCCAGGCCCCGCCCATGCGCGCGCTGACGATATTGCCCGCCATGAACCCGCCCGAGATCGAGCCCATGCCAAGCCCGAGCCAGGCCGGAGTCAGCCCATAGGCCGCCGCCCCGACCTGCGGCGCGCCGCCGAGAAAGACGTAAAACCCCCCCACCGAGAACACCAGCAGCACGCAATAGGCCCAGAACAGCCGCGCCTTGAACAGCTCGGGATAGGCCTTGAACTGTTCGGTATAGCTGGCCGAAGGCTCGAGATTGGTCTCGCCCATATCGGCCCAGGTCAGCACCAGAAGCGCCGCGCCCATCGCCACGAAGGCCCAGAATGTCGCGCGCCAGCCAAACGCCTCGCCCAGCACCCCGCCCAGCACTGGCCCGAGCAGCGGCGCCAGCGCCATCGCCGTGCCGATCACCCCGAGAAGCCGCGCCGCCTCCTGCGGTGGCGCCATGTCGCGCACCACCGCCCGGCTCAGAACCATGCCCACCCCGACGAAACATTGCACCATTCGAAAGCCCAGGAAAACATAGACGTTTTCCGCCAATGCACAGCCCACCGAGGCGAGCGTGAACACCGCGATCCCGGCCAGCATCACCGGGCGCCGGCCGATCCTGTCGCTGATCGGCCCGAGGATAAGCTGCAACGCCGCCGACACCGCCAGATAGCCGCCAAGCGCCAGCGAAATCAGCGCATAATCGGCCCGGAAATCCTGCGCCATGCGCTCCATCGAGGGCAGGAACATGTTGAGCGAGAGCACACTCAGCGAGGTCAGCAGCACCAGCGTGATGATGCGCGGCGGATTGGAGACGATGTGCATGTCGGTCGCCATGGGGCCGGTCCGTTAGCCTGTGAATGACCAAGCGGTAGCGCCGCCCTGCCCCGGCTGCAAGGCGATAGCAAGGCGGCGCCGGGAAACGTCGCGTCTAGCGGCTCCGCCCGGCGCGCGCCGTCCGATGCCCGGCGCAATCGCTCACAGCGCCCCGACCCGGTTGGGGATCCAGAACAGCCGGTGATAGAAGATCCGCCGCATCTGCACCTTGATCGCCTGCGCCGCCCCGTGCGGCGCGATCAGCCCCAATTGCCATTCATAGCGCACCGGCTTCGGCACGGCGGCATTGCAGCCGTCGGCGCGCCGGCAGACCGGCGGCAGCACCGTGCGCAGGTGGCTCTGTGCCCAGATCGGACGGCGGTCGCAGAACACTTCGAGAAACCCGGTATCGTCATCCGCCAGCGCGATGCGGATCTCGACACTGTGCCAGCGGCCCAGCTCGGCGGGCCTGATACAGCTGCGCCCCAGCACGCTCACACCACGCGAATCGAGGCTGACCGCAACGATCCCGGCCCCCGGCCGGCCCGGCGCGCCCAGCCGCTCCAACGTCGAAAGCGTCACTGCCTGCCGCGGCAGAGGCCCGGGCTCGATGCGAATGTCAAAACCGAACAGATAGGTCTGCCCCAGGCCCCATTCCCGCCCGGTGCGCAACGCCGCGCGCCGCCCGCCCGGCCCGAGCCGGAAGCTGGCCACCTCGCCCTTGATCACCGGCGCAACGTCCGAGCGCGGATCGACCGCACCCGCCGCGCTCACCCATGGGTCGAGCCTGTCGGAGGTCGGAAAGATCGGGCCGGTTTCGGCGCAGGCGGTCAACAGGCCAGCGGCCAGCGCCAGACCAAGGCGCCATCCCGAACCGCCCGGCGCAGGGCCGGCGCAAATTTCCCCAAGGATCGCCAAAATCCTCCCCGTCAGACTGTGGAGCGATGGAACAAGCTAATCGCTCCCGCCGGGGCGGATCAAGCCGAACCTCATGGAAATACCGGCGAATTCCACGCATGAGCACCGCGCCAGGCCGCCCGTTCGCCCGATGCGCACACCCTGCAAAGCCTGATTGACAGCCCCCGCGGCCTCTGTCACGTCCCCCCCATGCTGCGGCTTGATGACATATCCTATTCGGTGGCGGGGCGGCTCCTGATCGAGCACGCCTCGGCCAATATTCCCACCGGCCACAAGGTCGGCCTTGTCGGGCGCAACGGTACCGGCAAGACCACGCTGTTCCGCCTGATCCGGGGCGAACTGGCGCTGGAAACCGGCTCGATCACCCTGCCCAGCCGCGCCCGCATCGGCGGCGTGGCGCAGGAGGTGCCGGGCAACGAGGTCTCGCTGATCGATACGGTGCTGGCGGCGGATACCGAACGCGCGGCGCTGATGGCCGAACACAGCCTCGATCCCGCCCGCATCGCCGAGGTCCAGACCCGGCTGGCCGATATCGACGCCTGGGGCGCCGAGGCGCGGGCCAGCGCGATCCTGCGCGGCCTCGGTTTTACCGCCGACGAGATGCTGATGCCCTGTTCGGGGTTTTCCGGCGGCTGGCGGATGCGCGTGGCGCTGGCTGCCGTGCTGTTCTCCGCCCCCGATCTGCTGCTGCTCGACGAGCCGACCAACTATCTCGATCTCGAAGGCGCGCTCTGGCTCGAACAATACCTCGCGAAATATCCCCATACCGTTCTGATCGTCAGCCATGATCGCGGGCTGCTCAACCGCGCGGTGGGCGCGATCCTGCATCTCGAAGACCGCAAGCTGACGCTCTACCAGGGCAATTACGACACCTTCGCCCAGACCCGCGCCGCGCGGCTGCTGGCGGTCGAATCCGAGGCCAGGAAGCAGGAAGCGCGGCGCGCCCATCTGCAAAGCTTTGTCGACCGGTTCCGCGCCAAGGCGTCCAAAGCCGTGCAGGCGCAATCGCGCCTCAAGATGATCGCCAAGATGAAGCCGATCAACACCCCTCAGGAAGCCGCCCTGCGCGCCTTTTCCTTTCCCTCACCCGAAGAGCTGTCGCCGCCGATCATCCGGATCGAAAACGGCGAGGTCGGCTATGATGGCGTGGCGGTGCTCAAACGCCTCTACCTGCGCATAGATCAGGACGACCGCATCGCGCTCCTTGGCCGCAACGGCGAAGGAAAATCTACTCTTTCCAAGCTGTTGTCGGGCAGACTTGATCTAATGGCCGGGCGCATGACCACCTCCTCCAAGCTGCGCGTCGGCTATTTCGCCCAACATCAGGTCGACGAGCTGCATATTGATGAAACCCCGCTCGACCATATCCGCCGCCTGCGCCCCACCGAGACTCCCTCGCGCCTGCGCGCCCGTTTGGGCGGTTTCGGCATCGGCGCCGAACAGGCCGACACATTGGTCTCTGCCCTCTCCGGCGGGCAGAAGGCGCGGCTCTCGCTGATGCTGGCCACCATCGACGCGCCGCATCTGCTGATCCTCGACGAACCCACCAACCACCTCGATATCGAGAGCCGCGAGGCGCTGGTCGAGGCGCTCACCGCCTATAGCGGCGCGGTGATCCTGGTCAGCCATGACATGCACCTGCTCTCCCTCGTGGCCGATCGCCTCTGGCTGGTCAAGGACGGCGCCGTGGCGCCCTATGACGGCGATCTCGAATCCTATCGCGCTCTGCTTCTGAGCCGCGACAAACCAGCGCAAAAGCCCAAACCAGCCAAGCCGAAACGGGTCTCGCGCGATGCTGTCCTCGCCCTGCGCAGCGAGGTGAGGAAATGCGAAGAACGCGTTGATAAGCTGAATGAAATGGGTGATCGACTGGCCAGGAAACTGGCCGATCCCGCACTCTATGACAACGCCGACGAGGCCGCCGTCTGGCAAAAGAAATACGCCGAGGTGCGCGAGGCGCTGGAACGCGCCGAAGCCCTGTGGATGAGCGCGCTGGAGAAGCTCGAAAAGGCCGAAACATGATCGACCCGGCCTTTCTCATCACCGCCTTCGTGGCGCTGTTCGTGGTGATCGACCCGGTCGGCCTCACCCCGCTTTTCGTCACCCTCACCCAGGGCATGACGGCGCAGGCCCGCCGCGCCATCGCCCTGCGCGCCTGCCTCGTCGCCTTCGCCATCCTCACCGCCTTTGCCATCTTCGGCGAGGCGGTGCTCGGCTTCATCGGCATCTCGATGCCCGCCTTCCGTGTCGCCGGCGGCGCCCTCCTGTTCCTCACCGCCCTCGACATGCTGTTCGAGCGCCGCACCCCGCGCCGCGAGGGCCAGGCCGAAGAGGAAGACGGCCCCGACCCGTCGGTGTTCCCGCTCGCCCTGCCGCTGATCGCCGGTCCCGGCTCGATCGCCACGATCATCCTGTTGACCAGCAAGCAGAGCGATCCGCTCGGCCTTGCCGCGGTCATCGGCGTCGCCTTCGCCGTTCTCCTGCTGGTGTTCCTGATGTTCCTCGTCTCTGGCCTGCTCGAACGCCTGCTCGGCAAGACCGGCATCAACATCGCCACCCGCCTGCTCGGCATGCTGCTGGCCGCCCTCGCCGTGCAGTTCATTCTCGACGGTCTCACCGCTTTCGGATTTGCGGGCTAGCCCGGCGCACCCTATATCAGGTCCATGGAAAGAGATTACGCCTCCCTCACCTATCTCGTGCTGCTGATCTGCGCGATCCTTGCCTGGTTTTTCGCGCAGAACCGCACCAGCCTGGGCAAGCTCACGCAACAGGCCCTGGCCTGGGGGCTGATCTTCGCCGCCGCCATGGCCGTGGTCGCGCTCTGGGACGATATCGAAGGCGCGCTGATGCCGAAACAATCGGTGATCGCCAGCGAGGGCCGGATCGCCCTGCCGCGCGCGCCAGACGGGCATTACTACGTCACCGCCGATGTCAACGGCGTGCCGGTGCGCTTTACCGTCGATACCGGCGCCTCCGAGATCGTGCTGAGCCAGCAGGACGCCGAAGCCGCCGGGATCGACACCGCGAGCCTCGCCTATGTCGGGCGCGCCTTCACCGCCAATGGCGAGGTGCGCACCGCGCCGGTGCGGCTCGAAAGTTTCGCCATCGGCCCGATCAGCGATACCGGGTTGCGCGCCTTCGTCAATCAGGGCGCAATGGAGGGCTCGCTGCTCGGCATGAGCTATCTGCAACGCTACTCGAAGATCGAGATCACCGACGGCGCCCTCACCCTCACGCGCTGAAACGCGCCGCCGCCATCCAGGCGCGCGCACTCCCCGCTTCATCTTGCCCGAAGTATCCCCGCCGGAGGCTCCTGCGCTCTCCGGCCTCTGCCAACGCCACCAGCCCGGACGCCCCACCGCGCGCCCGATTAACCTTAACACGCCTTAATATATTCAGCTTTTCGATGTCATACCGATAACAGCCGGGCGACAGCCGCGAGTCACCCCCGGAAATACCACCGTTCGCTGCAATTAACCTCTTGTCCGAGGAAAAGGCTGGACATTTGCGCGCCGCCCACGGATATTTTGATCAAATTTCCAAACCCTGGGCCTTTCATGGACACGTCCCCCCTGCATACCTTCCGCGCCGTGGCTTGCGATCTCAACGGCCAGATGCGCGGCAAGCGCTTGCCGATTTCCAGCATCGACAAGCTCGATCAGGGCGCTGTGCGGATGCCCTATTCGGTGCTCAACGTCGATATCTGGGGCGCCGATATCGAAGACAGCCCTCTGGTCTTCGACAGCGGCGATGCCGATGCCACATTGCGCCCGACCGAGCGCGGCGCACTGCCGATGCCCTGGCTTGCCAACCCCTCGGCGCTGGTGCCGATGTGGATGTATCACGATGACGGCACCCCGTTCGAGGGCGATCCGCGCCATGCACTTGCGCTGGTGCTCGAACGCTACGCCGCGCGCGGCTGGCGGGTCGAGGCCGCCGCCGAAATGGAGTTCTACCTGGTCGATGACAGCGGCACGGCCCCGGCCCCGCCGATCAATCCGCTCTCGGGCCGTCCGCTCCAGGGCCAGGCGATCCTGTCCCTGCGCCAGCTCGACGCTTTCGATGGCTTCTTCACCGAGCTCTACGACGGCTGCGCCGCCATGGGCATCCCCGCCCAGAGCGCGATTTCCGAAGCCGGCCTGGGCCAGTTCGAGATCGACCTGACCCATTCCGACGCCATGGAAGCCGCAGATAATGCCTGGCTTTTCAAGGCCTTGGTCAAAGGCCTCGCACGGCGTCACGACATGGCGGCCAGCTTCATGGCCAAGCCCTTCGCGCTCGACACCGGCAGCGGCATGCATGTGCATTTCTCGGTGCTCGACGGCGAGGGCAACAACATCTTCAACGATGGCAGCGCCGCCGGATCCGACCTGTTGCGCCATGCCATCGCCGGCTGTCTCGCGGGGCTGCGCCCGTCCACGCTGATCTTCGCACCGCATGCCAATTCCTACGAGCGCATGGTGCCCGGCGCGCATGCGCCCACCGGCATCTGCTGGGCCTATGACAATCGTACCGCCGCGATCCGCGTGCCCGGCGGCAGCCCCAAGGCGCGGCGTATCGAACACCGCGTTTCGGGCGGCGACAACAATCCCTATCTCGCGCTCGCGGTGATCCTCGGCGCGGCACTTGCGGGCATCGAGGACGGCGCCGAGCCGCCCGCCCCGATCACCGGCAACGCCTATGACCTCGATCTGCCGCAAATCGTCGACGACTGGTCCGGCGCGGTCGATGCGTTTGAAAACGATCCGCTGATCGCCCGCCTGTTGCCGCAAGACCTGATCCGCAACCTGTGCTATACCAAGCGCCAGGAGATACGCAAACACGCCGAGATCGCCCCGCAAGAGCAATGGAAAACCTATCTCGAAACGGTCTGAGCCCGCCTTCGCGGCGCCCGCATCCAGCCTGACAAATTTGATCAAATGAGCTCTCCATGAAAATCGGCATCCTGCAAACCGGCCACGCCCCCGACACCCTGCTGCCCGACACCGGCGACTATGATGAAATGTTCGTCAAGCTGCTGTCTGGCCACGGATTCGAGTTCGAAACCTATGCCGTGGTCGACGGTGTTTTCCCTGAAAGCGCAAAGGCTTGCGACGCGTGGCTGATCACCGGATCGCGTCATGGCGCCTATGAGGATCACCCTTGGATCGCGCCGCTCGAGGCGCTGATCCGTGACATCAAAACCTCCGGCAATCCCCTGATCGGCGTCTGTTTCGGCCATCAGATCATCGCCCAGGCGCTTGGCGGCAAGGTCGAGAAATTCTCCGGTGGCTGGTCAGTCGGCCCGCAAACCTATGATATCAATGGCGAAAAAATGGTTCTGAACGCCTGGCACCAGGATCAGGTGGTCCAGAACCCGCCCGATGCGAAAGTCATCGGGTCAAGCGACTTCTGTGCCAATGCCGCCATGCTGATCGGCGATAATATCCTGACAATTCAACCACATCCCGAATATGGCGCCGCCTTCATCTCGGGCTTGATCGACAAGCGCGGCCGCGGAGTCGTTCCCGACGATCAGCTCGACCGCGCCAAATCCAGCCTTACCACCACACCGCTCGACAACGCCGCCTTCGCCGATCTGATGGCGCAGTTTTTCAGCGCCCATTTCGCAGAGCAGAACACATGAAAAATCCCCCTGAACTAAACTGGGAAGAGGCGCTTCCCGAAGCCGCTCGCGCCTATCTCGAAGGCCATCGGCTCGACGAGGTCGAATGCATCATCTCCGACCTGCCAGGCATCGCCCGGGGCAAGGCGGTCCCGGCGTCGAAATTCGCCCGGCAGAACTATTTCCATCTGCCGGATTCGATCTTTTATCAAACCATTACAGGCGATTGGGGCGAAGCCGCCGGCGATGAAGGCTTCATCGAGCGCGACATGATCCTCAAGCCCGACATGGCCACAGCCACCGCCGCCCCCTGGACCGGCGACTGGACCCTGCAGGTGATTCACGACGCCTATGACCGCAAGGACCGGCCGATCCCCTACTCGCCGCGCAACGTGCTCAAGCGGGTCGTCGCGCTCTACCGCGATCAGGGTTGGGAGCCGGTGGTCGCGCCCGAGATGGAGTTCTATCTCGTCGCCCGCAATCTCGATCCGGCCAAGGCAATCGAGCCGATGATGGGCCGCTCCGGCCGCCCCGCCGCTGCGCGCCAGGCCTACTCGATGACCGCGGTCGACGAGTTCGGCCCGGTGATCGACGACATCTATGATTTCGCCGAGGCCCAGGGCTTCGAAATCGACGGCATCACCCAGGAAGGCGGCGCCGGCCAGCTCGAGATCAACCTGGTGCATGGCGATCCGGTCAAGCTGGCCGACGAGGTGTTTTACTTCAAGCGCCTGATCCGCGAGGCCGCGCTGCGGCACAATTGCTATGCCACATTCATGGCCAAACCGATCGCCGACGAGCCCGGATCGGCCATGCATATCCACCATTCGGTGATCGACAAGGAGACCGGGCTCAACCTGTTCGCCGGCCCGCAAGGCGGTGAAACGGATGCGTTTTTCCATTTCATCGCCGGGTTGCAGCATCACATGCCCGCGGCCATCGCGCTGATCGCACCTTACGTGAATTCCTATCGCCGCTACGTGCGCGAACATGCCGCCCCGATCAATCTGGAATGGGGCCGCGACAACCGCACCACCGGCATTCGCGTGCCGCTGTCCGGGCCAACCTCTCGGCGGGTGGAAAACCGTCTGGCGGGGATGGATTGCAACCCCTATCTCGGCATCGCCGCCTCGCTGGCCTGCGGCTATCTCGGGCTGATGGAAGAGCGTCGCCCGGAAAAGCAGTTCAAGGGCGATGCCTATGAGGGCGATGAAGACATCCCGCGCGAGATGGGCGGCGCGCTCGATCTGTTTGAAGACGCCACGGATTTCCACGCCGTTCTGGGGCCGGAATTCGCCCGGGTCTATTCGATCGTGAAACGCGCCGAATACGAGGAATTCCTGCAGGTGATCAGCCCCTGGGAGCGCGAGCATCTGCTGTTGAACGTATGAACCTTCTGTATTCCAACGACAAACGCGGCGCGCACCCGCCAAGCTGGTATGCCGCCACCGCCCATGCAGCGCCCGACCGCCCGATGCTCAGGGGCGAACAGCGCGCCGATGTGGCGATTGTCGGCGGCGGGTTCACCGGGCTCTCGGCGGCGCTGCACCTGGCCCAGGCCGGGCTCGACGTGGTGCTGCTCGATGCCCATCGCGTCGGCTTTGGTGCCTCCGGGCGCAATGGCGGTCAGCTGGCCTCGGGCCAGCGCCAGGAGCAGACCGAGATCGAGCGCCTGATGGGGCGCGACGATGCCCGCCACCTCTGGCAACTGGCTGAAGAGGCCAAGGATCTGGTCAAATCCCTGGTCGCCGAGCATGGCATCGACTGCGATCTCAAGCCCGGCCTGGCACATGCCTGTTTCAGCGCCTCGGACGTGGCACATGAACATGGCTACGTCGAGCATCTGCGCGCCCGCTATGATTACGATCAGATCGAGCCGCTCGACCGGTCCGCCATGCAGGCTCTCTGCCCTTCGCCGAAATATGTCGGCGGTTCGCTCGACATGGGCGCCGGTCATCTGCATCCGCTGAACTTCGCGCTTGGCCTGGCGCGGGCCGCAGAACAGGCCGGGGCGCGGATATTCGAGCTGAGCCAGGTGCATCACATCGCCGAGGGCGACCCGCATGAGCTGCGCTGCGAAGCCGGCAAGCTGCGCGCACGCCATGTGATCCTCGCCGCCAACGGCTATCTCGGCGGGCTCAACCGCAAGGTCGCGGCGCGGGTGATGCCGATCAACAATTTCATCGCCGCCACGGCGCCGCTGGGCGACGACGCCGCGCGCGTTCTGACCCGCGATGTCGCGGTGGCCGACAGCAAGTTCGTGGTCAATTACTTCCGCCTTTCCGCCGACAAGCGCCTGCTTTTCGGCGGCGGCGAAAGCTATGGCTATCGCTTCCCCGATATCGACCGGACGGTGCGCAAGCCGATGGCCGAGATCTTCCCGCATCTCAAGGACATAGCCTTCGATTACACCTGGGGCGGCACCCTGGCGATCACCCTGCGCCGCCTGCCCTATCTGGCGCGGGTGGGCAAAAACATCCTCTCGGCCTCGGGCTATTCCGGCCATGGCGTCGGCACCGCCACCCATGCCGGCATGCTGATGGCCAGGGCGATCCAGGGCGACGCGGAAGGCTTCGACACCATGGCGCGGATCCCGACGCGCCCTTTCCCCGGCGGCGCCGCATTGCGCACGCCGCTGCTGAGCCTGGCGATGACCTGGTTTGCCACCCGCGACAAGCTCGGCATCTGAACCCGCCCAACGCTTCCTCTGACCAGAAATATCCCCGCCGGAGGCATCCCGCCCTGGCCAGAGTCACCCGCATCAATGTTGCGGGGTCGGCCGACAAAGGCTTCCCTCCCCCCCTGGGGAGGGTCAGGGCGGGGGTCGCGTCGCCCTGCTGCGCCGTCAGGCGCGCAATCGGATCACGCGCCGCCGGTTTGCGCCTTCATCTGCCAGCGGCCGCTCTCTTCCGACCAGTATTGCGCTTCGCATCCGGCCTCGCTCAGCCCCTTCCACTGGCCCCGCGCCAGGTCCAGCGCCGCCGGATCGTTGCCGTCAAACAGGATACAGGCCCGTTCCATCGCAGCCACCTCCGCTGCGCTGATCTCGGCGCCATTCACCGCCATCAGGCAGGTCGCAGCGTTGGGGTTTTCGTTGCCGGTGGTCAGCAGGATCGGCTGGCGCGCATCATGCGCGCCCCCGGCCAGACCGTGAGCGAGGAACTGATCCTCGGCCCCGAGCCAGAGCTTCTGATCGAGCCAGTCGAGCTGCGCCGCATCGCGCCCGCGCACGATCACCTTCCAGCCACGTTCGCGCGAGCGAACCAGCAGATCCGGCAGCACCGCCTCGAGCGGGCGGCGGGTCAGATGATAGAAGAAAACCGCGCCCACCTTTGCCCCCGTCAGCCCTCGTAGCCGTCTGCGACCAGCCGGTTCAGCGCCATCACGCCCCAGCCCGTCGCCCCCTTGGGCGCATGGGCGGTATCGCTGCTGACCGAGGTCACCCCGGCGATATCGAGATGAATCCAGGGCATGTCCTCCTTGACGAAGCGCTGCAGGAACTGCGCCGCCGTGACCGATCCGGCCGGGCGCCCGCCGACGTTCTTCACATCGGCAATGCGCGATTTCAGCTGCTCGTCATAGTCGGGATCGAGCGGCATCCGCCAGGCGCCCTCGCCCTCGGCCTCCGCCGCCTTGAGAAACGCCTTGCAGAGCCCATCGTCGTTGGAAAACACCCCCGCCTTGACATGGCCCAGCGCGATCACGATGGCGCCGGTCAGCGTCGCCAGGTCGATCATCCCCGCCGGTTTGAACCGCTCCTGAGCATACCACATCACATCTGCCAGAACGAGGCGGCCCTCGGCATCGGTGTTGATCACCTCGATGGTGTCGCCCTTCATCGACGTCACCACATCACCGGGCCGGGTGGCACCGCCCGATGGCATGTTTTCCACCAGCCCGATCAGCCCCACGACATTGGCCTTGGCCTTGCGCAGCGCCAGCGCGCGCATCACGCCCGCCACCACGCCGGCGCCGCCCATGTCCATTGTCATGTCTTCCATGCCGGCGGCGGGCTTGAGCGAAATACCCCCGGTGTCAAACACCACCCCCTTGCCGACCAGCGCCAGCGGGGCGTCGCCCTTCTTGCCGCCAAGCCATTGCGCGATCACGACCTTCGAGGGGCTGTCACTGCCCTGCCCGACCGACAGCAGGCTGCCCATGCCGAGCTTTTCCAGCGCCTTTTCCTCCAGCACTTCGACCTTGAGTCCGAGGCTCTCCATCTCCTTCACGCGCGCGGCGAATGTGGTGGTGGTCAGGTGGTTGGCCGGTTCATTGACCAGATCGCGGGTGAAATGCACGCCCTCTGCGACGGCCAGCGCCGCAGCGCAGGCGGTTTGCAGGTCTTCGGGTTTGGCGGCCATCACCGCGACATCGCCGCGCTCGGTGGGATCGGCGGTCTTGTGGGTCTCGAAATCATAGGCGCGCAGCGCCAGCCCGGTGACGATCTGCGCCGCCTTGCCATTGTTGCCCGCGAGCAGAAGCAGCCCGGCCTTGCCCAGGGTCTTGGCCAGCGCCGCCCCGGCCTTGCGCGCGTCTTTCAGCGATGGCCGCTTGTCGAGCTTGACCACATCCACCGCTTCGGCCGCAAGGCCCGAGGGATAGCCCAGGCTGATGATCTCGCCCGGCTTGGCCTTTTCCCAGGCTTCGGTCTCGAGCATTCGTGCCAGCGCCCCGCGCGTCAGCCGGTTGACCCGGCGCGCGGCGCGGTCGAGCTTGCCGTCCTTCGCGACGATCACCGCCACGCGCCCTGCCGCCTCGGCAATCTTGTCGATATCGGTTTCTGCGAAGGAAACCCGCACCACTCCGGTCATTGTCTCTGCTCCCTGTTGGACATGGCCCGACTCCTAATGCGTTTCGCATTCGAGTTGAACATCAAGTTTGACCGGATGCGCGGGAAACAGGCAATCGGGCGCGCAGGTTTCGACAGTGCAACGCAATCGGCCATCCATCAAAACGCCTTGGCGTGCCGACGCCGACAGCGCCAGATAGCAGTTTACCCTCCCTGCCCGTTTGCAGTAGATTGCCCACAATATCTAGATGCCGATGTGGCAATGGGGGGTGCAGGTTTGGCCAGATTCGACAGATACATGCTGTCGCAACTCATGGTTCTGTTCGGATTCTTTTCCCTCGTGCTGGTCTCGATCTATTGGATCAACCGCGCGGTCAAGCTGTTCGACGTGCTGATCGGCGACGGGCAGACGGCCTGGGTCTTCGCCGAGTTCACAGCGCTGTTGCTGCCCAACGTGATCCGCCTGGTGCTGCCGGTGGCGGGCTTCGCCGCGGCTGTCTATGTCACCAACCGGCTGAGCTCCGAAAGCGAACTCACGGTGATGCAGGCCACCGGCTTTTCGCCCTGGCGGCTGGCCCGCCCGGTGTTTGTCTTCGGGTTGATCGTGGCGGCGATGATGGCGGCATTGATGCATGTTCTGGTGCCCGCCTCGCTGGCCCAGCTCCAGGAGCGCGAGATCGAGATTTCCCGCAATGTCACCGCCAAGCTGTTGAGCGAGGGCACGTTTCTGCACCCTTCCGCGGGGGTCACCTTCTACATCCGCGAGATCACCGCCGAGGGCGCGCTGGAAGACGTGTTTCTCTCCGATCGGCGCAGGCCTGGCGAAAGCGTGACCTACACCGCCGATACCGCCTTCATCGTGCGCGATGGCGACAGCTCAAAGCTGGTCATGCTCGATGGGCTGAGCCAGCGGCTCGACCGCAAGACCAAGCGGTTGTTTACCACTCACTTCTCGGATTTTTCCTATGATATCAGCGCGCTGATCGGCTCCGAAGAGATCAATACCTTCAGCGAGACCCACGCATTCACGCCCGAGATCATTGCCGATCCCGAAGCGGTCGCCGCCCGCTCGGGCTCGAAGCTGGGCGTGGTGATCGAGGAATTGCACGGCCGTTTCAACCAGCCGCTCTTGTGCCTCGCGGCGGCGCTGATCGGCTTTGCTGCGCTGCTGGTCGGTGGCTTCAGCCGCTTTGGCGTCTGGCGCCAGATCGTCGGCGCCATCGTGGTGCTGGTGCTGCTGAAGCTGATCGAAGGCGTGGTCGCCGAGCCGGTGCGCGTCAACCCGGCGCTGTGGCCGCTGATCTATGTGCCGTCGCTCGTCGGGCTCGGTGTTGCGGCGGCACTGCTGGCCTGGGCCGGGCGCACCCGCAGCGCCGGGCGCCGGCTGGCCGCCCGCGGCGAGGCGGCGGCATGAGGCTGCATTTCTATTTCGCCCGCAAATTCGCGCGCATGTTCCTCGGCCTGCTCGCCGTGTTCTTCCTGCTTCAGGCGCTGATCGACCTGATCGAACAGCTGCGCCGGCTCTATGATACCGAGGCCAGCTTTACCGACATTCTCGGGCTGACCCTGCTCAGCGCGCCCGAGGGCATCGACCAGATCCTGCCGCTGGTGATGATCCTGGCCACCGTGGCATTGTTCATCGGGCTGGCGCGCTCGTCCGAGCTGGTGGTGGTGCGCGCGGTGGGCCGCTCGGGGCTGCGCGCCCTGATCGCGCCGGTCGGCGTGGCGCTGATCATCGGCGGGTTTGCGGTCACCACCTTCAATCCGATCGTCGCCGCCACCTCGAAACGCTATCACGAACTCTTCCAGCGCTATATTTCCGGCGGCGAGGAGGTCTTGTCGATCTCGCCCGATGGGTTGTGGCTGCGTCAGGGTGGCCCGGAAGGCCAGACCGTGATCCGCGCCACCTCGACCAATCCGGAAGCAACCGTGTTCTTCGACGTGACTTTCCTGGCCTACGGGCCCGATCGCGGCCCGTTTCAGCGCATCGAGGCGCGCGAGGCCGCTCTGGGCGACGGCGCCTGGATGCTCAGCAGCGCCAAGGTCTGGCCGCTCGGCGCCGGACAGAACCCGGAAGGCAGCGCCACGCTCCACGACCGGCTCGAACTGCCCTCGACTCTTACCCAGGACCGGATCCGCGACAGTTTCGGCAAGCCCGGCGCAATCTCGGTATGGGATCTGCCGCGCTTCATTGCCCAGCTGGAACAGGCCGGATTCTCGGCGCGGCGCCATTCGGTCTGGCTCCAGATGGAGCTGGCCCGGCCCTTGTTTCTCACCGCGATGGTGCTGATTGGTGCGGCCTTCACCATGCGCCATGTGCGCAGCGGCGGCACCGGCGTGCGGGTGCTGATCTCGCTGCTGCTGGGCTTCGGCCTCTACTACATTCGCAACTTCGCCCAGATTCTCGGCGAAAACGGCCAGATCCCGGTGCTGCTGGCGGCCTGGGCGCCACCACTTGCCGCAGCGCTCCTGGGCGTCGGCCTCTTGTTGCACACGGAGGACGGATGAGCGCCCCGTTCCGCCCCGCCCTGTTGGCCATGGTTGTGGCGCTGCTCTGTCTGCTGCGCCCCGCGATGGCACAGGTTCAGACCGTAGAAGATGCCGCCCGGCCCGCCGTGCTGGTCGCCGACAGGGTCTGGCTCGAAGGCAAGACCCGGCTGATCGCCTCCGGCAACGTCGAGGCGCTCTACGACGATGTGCGCATCAAGGCGGCCCGGATCAGCTATGACCGCACCTCCGACCGGCTCAGCATCGAAGGCCCGATCACCATAACCCAGGGCGAGGATGTGCTGGTGCTGGCCGATGCCGCCGAGATGGACCCGGCCTGGCAGAACGGCCTCTTGAGCGGCGCGCGCATGGTGCTCAATCAGCAGGTACAGCTGGCCGCGCATCAATTGTCGCGCATCAATGGTCGCTATTCGCAGCTCTACAAGGCGTCCGTCACCTCATGCCGGGTCTGTGACAATGGCCGCCCGCCGCTTTGGCAGATCCGGGCGCGACGGGTGATCCACGATCAGATCGCACAGCAGCTCTATTTCGAAGACGCCCAGATCCGGGTGATGGACGTGCCGATCTTCTATCTGCCGCGCCTGCGCCTGCCCGATCCGACCCTGGCACGCGCCACCGGCTTCCTGATCCCGAAAATCGCCGGCAATTCCGAGCTTGGGACCGGCATCAAGATCCCCTATTTCATTCGGCTGGGCGATCATCGCGACCTGACTCTCGCCCCGTTCCTGTCGGCCAATACCCGCACCGTCGAGCTGCGCTATCGCCAGGCCTTCCGCAACGGGCGGATCCGGTTTTCCGGCGCGCTCAGCCAGGACAACCTGACCACACGGGATTATCGCGGCTATCTCTTCGGCGAGGGCCTGTTCAACCTCAAGCGCGATTTCAAGCTGAGCTTCGGTCTCGAGCTGGTAAGCGACAAGACCTATCTGGTGGATTACGACTATTCCGACAAGGACAGGCTCGACAGCGAAATCGCGATCACCCGGGTGCGTCGTGATGAATATATCCGCGGCGCACTGGTCAATTATCACACATTGCGCGTCGGCGAAGACATCTCGACCATGCCGGCGATCATCGGCGATCTCGCCTATGAGCGGCGGTTTTTCCCGCCCCGCCTGGGCGGAGAGCTGCGCTTTTCCGCGGGGCTGCATTCGCATTACCGCTATTCCCGCTCGGGCATCGACGGGCCGGATGCCGACAGCATCGTCGACGGGCGCGACGTCACCCGGCTCGAAGCCGAAGCGCTGTGGCTCAGAAACTGGACCATCGGCCCCGGCCTGCGCGCCGGCTTCCAGATCGGCGTGGCGGTCGATCAGGTCTTTACCGGCGATGATCTCAGCCGCCCGGCGCGCGCCGCACAGGTGACCCCGATGACGGCGTTCAGCCTGCGCTGGCCCTGGCGCAAGACCACGCGCAACGGCGCCATCCACGTGATCGAGCCGATGGTGCAACTGGCCTGGTCGGGCGGATCGACCCCCAATGTCGCCAATGACGAAAGC
>CBDUGF010000055.1:0-22143 GCA_965366835.1 uncultured Rhodobacterales bacterium | reverse complement strand
GCCGCGCCGGCGCCAGTCAGAAACTCCAGACCCGATATGCGGCGCCCGGCAATCCGGTCCAAACGCAGCGTGGCGCGCCGGATCGCCCGGTTACCGCGATTGCGAAGTGGCCAAATTATGTTAACGTTCCGCTACGCATCCCGACTCCCGGGATGCAGGGAATCAAGCTCCGGCATCAATGCGAAACGCCGGAGGCTGGGGAAGGCTCTTTTCAGGGCGGGTGCGGTAATGAAGGCGTTGATTGTGGAAAGCTCGCGTGAGCTGGGAGCGTTGTGGCAACGGCATCTCGAGCGCCAGGGAATCGAAGTCCGCCACGCGACCGGCCAGGCCGAGGCGGTGGAATTCCTCGAGAATGACCGCTTCGAAATCCTGGTGATCGACCTCGTGCTCGAGCAGGGCAGCCCGCTGGCGATCGCCGATTTCGCCCATTTCCGCCAGCCCGAGGCGCGGGTGATCTTCGTCACCAACACCAGTTTCTTCTCGGATGGCTCGATCTTTCAGCACAGCCCCAACGCCTGCGCCTTCATGCAGACAGACGCCCCGCCCGACGATCTTGTGGCGATGGTCGAGCATTACGGCGCCGCGGGCCGCACCGATCCCGTGTAAAGCGTTTCGGGTTCACCTCGAAACCTGTGGATCGAAATGCGGGTTCGCACGGCGCGCGCAAGGCCGCGTCTTTCGCATCCGGTTCAGCCTGAAACCTCCTGAAGGCGGATCGCCCCACGCCGATGCGGCGCGGCAAAATCGAGCTCCGGCCCGATCGGCACGATCCGGTGCGGATTGATGCTGTCATGGCTGTAATGATAATGCCGGGTGATGTGATCCATGCGCACGGTCCCGGCCACGCCCGGCACCTGATAGAGCGCGCGGGTATAGTCCCAGAGCTGCGGATAATCCACGATCCGCCGCCGGTTGCACTTGAAATGCCCGTGATAGACCGTGTCAAACCGCACCAGCGTGGTGAACAGCCGCCAATCCGCCTCGGTCAGCCTGTCACCCATCAGGAACCGGCGCTCCGACAGCCGCGCCTCGAGCCAGTCGAGCGTCTCGAACAGCGGCACCACCGCGTCCTCATAGGCGCCCTGCGTGGTCGCAAAGCCGCTCTTGTAGACGCCATTGTTGAACGTGTCGTATATCCGCGCGTTCACCGGCTCGATCGCATCGCGCAGCGGTTCGGGCCAGAAATCAAAGGTATTGCCGGTGATCGCGTCAAACGCCGAATTGAACATCCGGATGATTTCCGAACTTTCATTCGACACCACGGTCTCGCCCGCGCTGTCCCACAGGATCGGCAAGGTCACGCGCCCCGACACCTTCGGATCGGCCTTGAGATAGATGTCGCGCGCGAAGGGCAGGCCATGAAGCGCGTCACCCGTCGCACCGGGAAAATCGGTGTCAAAGCTCCAGCCATCGCCGAGCATGTCGGGATGCACCACCGAGACGCCGATATGCTCTTCCAGCCCCTTCAGCGCCCGGAAGATCAGCGTGCGATGCGCCCAGGGGCAGGCATAGGAGACATAGAGGTGATAGCGCCCGCTTGCGGCTTGAAACCCGCCCGTGCCGCTCGGCCCCGGCGCGCCATCGGGCGTGATCCAGTTGCGAAACCCCGCGGTCGATCGCTCGAACGCGCCGCCGCTCCTGGCCGTGTCATACCATTCGTCGGTCCATTCTCCATCCACAAGCTGGCCCATCGTCCGTCTCCCTCTCCTGATTGCCTCGATCTATTCCGCCGCCTGTCCCGACCCAATGCCGCACGGTGCGCAGGCCGCTGCGCATCTGCGCACAATGCGCCAACCTGCCCGATTCTCTGCACTTTTTTCGCCGCATGGCGGTCGGTCCGCGCTCTGCTGCGGCAATCCCGGTCGCGCAGCTGGTCCAGAAATGGGGGCTGCGCCGCGTATCGCCACAACACCTAGATGTCACAAAACCATCTTCAAAGCTTTGCTTGATCGTTAACCTTTTCCGGTCAAACTTATCCCCAACTTGCCAAGGGAAAACCATGACCGACTTTCTGACCAAGGAGTTGCGCGACGGCATCGCCCAGGCCCGCAAACTCGCGGCGAAGAAGAATGCGCGTCTCAAGGTGCATGTCGGCGATGAGACCTATCCGGTGCTGCGCGTGTGGAAGAACGGTTTCGCCCTCGATGCCGAGGATGCGCCGCATATGCGCGGGCTGGTCGATCTCTACGATGGCGCGCGCCACGCCGCCCAATGCCTGGTGATCGCCTCCGAGGAAGACGCGGGCGAGATGCGCTATGAATACAAGCGCAGCACAACCGCGCATGAAACCGCCCCGCGCGATTTCGCCCCCGAAGACGGCGCGCCCGTGGCCCTGATCGGCCGCGCCTGAACCATCCCGGCACCGCGCATCGCCCCGGCCCTCAATCTGGATTTTTCGCAGAAAGATCGCCGCGCCCGGCCGCTACTGCAAATCGCCGAACGCCTGGCCGATCCGCCCCACCGCCTGTTGCACCACGGAACGCGGCGTCGCCAGGTTGAAGCGCAGGAAGCTCTCGCCGCCGCTACCGAAGCTCGGCCCGTGGTTCACCGCGATGCGCGCCTCCGCCTCCACCCGCCGGGTGAATTCCGCCATCGTCATGCCGGTGCCGGTAAAATCCACCCAGGCCAGATAGGTCGCCTCAAGCGGCATCGAGGCCAGCCCCGGAATCGCATTGATCGCCGCGTCGAAAAGTTTCCGGTTGCCATCGAGATACTCGACCAGCGCATCCACCCATGTTGCGCCTTCCGGCGTATACGCGGCCTCGGCCATGTGAATCCCGAACGAGTTCGGCGAAATCCCCAGTCCCATCATCCGCGCACCAAACGCCGCATGCAGCGACTTGTCGGGAATGATCACATTGCCCACATGAGCGCCGGCCATGTTGAACGTCTTGGTGGAAGCACTCATCATCACCAGCCGGTCCTCGATCCCCTCGATCAGCGCCATCGGGATATGCTTGTGCCCCGGCATCACCAGATCGTGGTGAATCTCGTCCGACACCAGGATCAGATCATGGCGCCGGGCAAACTCGGCCACCTGCTCCAGCTCCGCCCGGCTCCAGACCCGCCCGCCCGGATTATGCGGGCTGCACAGGATCACCATCTTCTCGCTGCCGTCGAGCAGCGCATCGTAGCTGTCGAAATCCATCTCGTAGCGGCCATGGTTCAGCGCCAGCGGGCATTCCACCACGCGCCGGCCATTGGCTTTGATCACCTTGGCAAAGGCGTGATAGACCGGCGTGAACAAGACCACGCCGTCGCCCGGTGCGGTCCAGGTGTCGACACACATCGCGGTGCCGTTGACCAGCCCGTGGGTGGTGAAGATCCAGTCATCCTCGATATCCCAGCCATGGCGCACCTTCATCCACCAGCCGATCGCGGCGCGATACCCGGAATCGTCGCCGTAATAGCCATAGATACCGTGATCCAGCATCCGCTGCAGCGCGTCCTGAACACATTGCGGCGGGCGGAAATCCATGTCCGCCACCCACATCGCGATCCCGTCCTCGGCCGGAACCCCGTAGAGCTTCTCCATCATGTCCCATTTTGCCGAATGGGTTCCATGCCGGTCGATCACCTCGTCGAAATTCATGCCGCGCTCCATTTTACATCGCGCCGACGCTAGCGGATTGCAGCGTCCGCGCAACCCCATGTTGCGCATGCGCCCGTCATCGCCTAAATCAGCCCCATGAAACGGCCTATTCTCATCCATCCCGATCCGCGCCTGAAGAAGGTCTGCGCGCCGGTGCCCGATCTCAGCGACGAGTTGCGTGCCCTCGCCGACGACCTTCTGGAGACCATGTATGCAGCCCCCGGCATCGGCCTCGCCGCGCCCCAGGTCGGCGTGCTGCAACGCCTGATTGTGCTCGATTGTGTCAAGGAAGAGGGCGCCGCCCCGCGCCCCCTGATCATGTTCAATCCCGAAGTGACCGCCAGTTCCGACGAAATGAACACCTATGAGGAAGGCTGCCTGTCGATCCCCGAGCAATATGCCGATGTCACCCGCCCCGCCGAGGTCACGGTCAAATGGATCGACCGCGACGGCCACGAGCAGTCCGAGGATTTCGCCGGCCTCTGGGCGACCTGCGTCCAGCACGAGATCGATCATCTCAACGGCAAGCTCTTCATCGACTATCTCTCGGGCATCAAGCGCCAGATTATCACCCGCAGGATGGTCAAGCTGAAGCGCGAAAAGCTGCGGGCCTGATCGGAATGCGCGCATGAGAGGCCCCACCATCCTGCCGATCCTGCTGTGGCCCGATCCGCGCCTGTCGCAGAACTGCGATCATGTCGGCCACGCCGACATGCGCCCGTTGATCGCCGACATGTTCGCCACCATGTATGCCGCCAAGGGCCGTGGCCTCGCCGCGCCGCAGGTCGGCGTGATGAAACGGCTGTTCGTGATGGACGTGACCTGGAAAGAGGGCGAGAAATCCCCGATGGTGATGATCGACCCGGTGGTGATGGCCTGCGAGCGCGTGCCCGTGGTGCTCGACGAGATGTGCCTCTCCGTGCCCGATGTGACCGTCCCGGTCGAGCGTCACAAGGCGGTGACGATGCAATGGACCGACGCCACCGGCGATATCCACATGGGCGATTTCGACGGCGCCGAGGCCCGCGTGATCCAGCACGAATTCGATCACCTCAACGGCATGCTGCATTTCGACCGGATCAGCCCGGATCTGCGCGCGGCCCTCGAACCCCCCTACCTCGCGGCCCGCGCATGACCGTGCGCCGCTGCCTGCCCTGGCCCGACAGGCACCTGCGCAGCCCCGCCGCCCCGGTCGAGGCGATCACCGACGAGATCCGCGCCCACTGGGCCGACATGATCGACACCATGGAGGCCATGCCCGGCGTCGGCCTCGCCGCGCCCCAGATCGGCGTCATGCTGCGCCTCGCCGTTGTCGATGCCTCCGAAGAGCGCGGCCAGGTCATCCGCATGGCCAACCCCGAGATCATCGACGCCTCCGGCATCTTCCGCGACCACGAGGAAGCCAGCCCCAACCTGCCCGGCGTCTCGGCGAAGATCAAACGCCCGCGCGGCGTCACCGTCCGCTTCCTCAACGAACACGGACAGCAGGACCGCCGCGAACTCGTCGGCCTCTGGGCCACCTCGGTGCAGCACCAGATCGACCATCTCGACGGCAGGATGTATTTCGACCATCTGTCAAAACTGAAACGCGACATGCTGCTCAAACGCGCGCGCAAAGGGAAATGACGGATGGTGCGTGAGATCACGCACCCTACGCCAAAAACGTCGACCGGGAGCTTTCCGGCACCAGAACAGGAAGCCAAAAATGCGCCTCATCTTCATGGGCAGCCCCGATTTCTCCGTCCCTGTGCTCGACGCCCTGGTCGAAGCGGGTCACGATATCGCCTGCGTCTATTGCCAGCCGCCCCGCCCCGCGGGCCGCGGCAAGAAGAACCGCCCGACCCCGGTCGAGGCCCGCGCCGACGCACTCGGCCTGCCGGTGCGCCACCCCGCCTCGCTCGCATCACCCGAGGAACAGGCCGGCTTCGCCGCGCTGGAGGCCGATATCGCCGTCGTCGTCGCCTATGGCCTGATCCTGCCCCGGCCGATCCTCGACGCCCCCACCCATGGCTGCCTCAACATCCACGCCTCGCTGCTGCCCCGCTGGCGCGGTGCCGCCCCGATCCATCGCGCCATCATGGCGGGCGATGCCGAAACCGGGATCTGCATCATGCAGATGGAGGCCGGGCTCGATACCGGCCCGGTGCTGCTCAGCCGCGCCACCGCCATCGGCGCCGAAGAGACCACGGGAGAATTGCACGACCGCCTCTCGGCCATCGGCGCCGCCCTGATCGTCGAGGCGCTTTCCCGGCTCGACAGCCTCACGCCCCGGCCCCAGCCCGACACCGGCATCACCTATGCCGCCAAGATCGACAAATCCGAAGCCCGGATCGACTGGACCCGCCCGGCCGGCGAAATCGACCGCCGGATCCGCGGCCTCTCGCCCTTTCCCGGCGCCTGGTGCCTGCACAAGGGCGAGCGCCTGAAACTGCTCGGCGCGCGGCTGGCGGAGGGCTCCGGCGCACCCGGCGAAGTGCTCGACGATGACCTCACCATTGCCTGCGGCAGCGGCGCTGTGCAAATCACCCGCTTGCAAAAGGCGGGCCGGGGGGCGCAGGATGCTGCCGAGTTCCTGCGCGGCACATCGCTGCCGCGCGGAACGCAACTGGGCTGAGGAGGAGCCGATGTTTGCCACCCTCATGGGCACTGTCGTGATCGCCGGGATCATCGGCTACGTTTCCGAGAAATCCGGCTTCACCCGCAATGGCTACATCCAGTCGATCATCATCTGCGTCGGCGGCGCCTTCCTGTTCTATTTCGTGCGCCTGATGTTCGGCTTCGGCTTCTCCAGCCCCGGCCTCAATGCGGTGGCCTCCTCGATCGGCGCCCTGGTCATCGTGCCCACCCACTACCGAAAACGCTGATGCGTTTCGGCATATCGCGAGGTCTCCCATGATCGTTGTCTATCTCATCATCATCGGCGCGGCGGCGGGGTTCATCGCCACCCGCATCATGAACCTGAACACCAATCTCATCACCACCATTTCGATCGGCATCGGCGGCGCATTGATCGGCGGCCTGGTGCTGCGCGCGCTGCTCGCCGTGATGGGCTGGGCCGCTGGCTTCGTCGGCGCCGTTCTCGGTGCGATCCTGCTGATCTGGCTCTGGCAAACCTACGTGAAGTAACGGAAATCGTCGCGATTTCCGATCCGTTTTTCGACGCGAAAAACACCGCCCCACCGCCCGCGCGCCGCAAAATCCGCGTCGGATTTTGAACCGAATTCCGCGTCGGAATTCGCCTCGCGTCACGGTCTCGGCGCCCGCCCCTTGTAGACCGGCAAGCGCCAGCCAAATCCGAGCGATCCCGCCCTCAGCACCCATGTCACCGCGCCACAGACCCCGAGCGCAAGCCCCGGACCGGCCCCCGCCGCCGCCGCCAGAACCGCCGCCACCGCCCCGGCAAACGCCGCCGTGGCATAAAGCTCGCCCTGTTTCAGAACCAGCGGCACCTCGCCCACCACCACATCGCGCAACAGCCCGCCCAGACAGCCCGTCACCATCCCCATGATCACCACCACGGGCACGCTCTGCGCCATCCCCATGGCAAGGCTCACCCCCGCCGGCACCGCCACCGCCAGCGCGAAACTGTCGAGCCACAACAGCCAGCGATAGCGGCTCTCCACCCGATGCGCGGTGAAGAACACCGCCACCGCCGCCAGCACCGCAATCAGGATATAGGTCGGTTCCGCGATCCAGAACACCGGGTCGCGGTTCAGCAGCACATCGCGCACCGTGCCGCCACCCACCGCCGTCAGGCAGGCGACAAAGGCAAATCCCACCAGGTCGAGCTGTGCCCGGCTCGCCACCAGCGCGCCGGTAAGGGCGAAGATCAGCACCGAGGCGAAATCGAGCAACGCGACCGCGCTCATGCCGGCCCCGAAGCCGCGGTCTTGAACGGCGCCATGCCGTCGCGCGCCAACTCGTCGGCGCGCTCGTTCTCGGGATGCCCGGCATGGCCCTTGACCCACTCCCAGAGTACCTCGTGGCGGGCCTGCGCCTCGTCCAGCCGCTGCCACAGGTCGACATTCTTCACCGGCTTCCTGCCCGCCGTGCGCCAGCCGTTCTTCTTCCAGCCATGCATCCAGCCGGTCACGCCGTTCTTCACATAGGCCGAATCCGTGATCACGGTGATCGCCGCACCCCGCGCCAGCGCCTCCAGCGCATTGATCGCCGCCAGAAGCTCCATGCGGTTGTTGGTGGTCTCGGCCTCGCCGCCGCTGAGCGTGCGTTCCTTCACCACCCGCTCGCCGTCTTTCGCCAGCAGCAGCACGCCCCAGCCGCCCGGCCCCGGATTGCCGCTGCACGCCCCGTCGGTATAGGCAAAAAGTTCAGCCATGACAGAGCATCATCACATGTTCGGCGATCTCGCCGGAAAGCCCCTTGCCGCGCCCGCGCCAGCGTTGGACCACGCTGAATCCACCCGCGTTCAAGAGCCGTTCCAGCTCATCCTCGCGGTAATAGGCATAAAACCGCCCGATCGCGTCCGGCCCCTCGCCCTCGCCCAGCTTCACGGCGATATGAAACGCCATGCCCGGTTTCCCGGCCCGGTGAACGCGCGCCAGAATGCCGGGGAACTCCGCCTTGGGCACATGCAGCAGGCTGAAATTGGCCCAGACCCCGTCAAACTCCCCCTCCGCCTCCAGCGCGTCAAACCGTGCCAGCCGCGCCGTCACACCGCGCTGCCCCTGCGCCAGCGCCACCATCTCCGCCGACCCGTCCCAGGCCTCCACGTCAAAGCCCTGATCGGCCAGCCATCCGGCATGAAATCCCGGCCCGCAGCCAAAATCCAGCACCCGCCCGCCCTGCGGCAATGCCGCCGCAAAAGCCTTGAGCTGCTTCATTTCATGAAGCTCCGCGGTCAGCCCGGCATAGTCCCCGGCCCGGGCCTGGTAGACCTCGATGGTCGCATCCCCGCTCATGCCCGCTCCAGCGCCAGCCGCCCGGCCAGCGCCGCGAAAATCGCCGCAAAGCCGCGGTTGATCCAGCGCATCGCGCGCGCATTGCCAAGGATCAGGCTGCGCGCCTGGGCCGCAAACATGCCATAGCCGATGAAAACCACGAATGTCAGCGCCATGAACACCCCGCCCAACAGCATCATCTCGCGGGTGACACTGGCCGGATCGCCCGACAGGAACGGCGGCAGCAACGCCAGGAAGAAGATCGACAGTTTCGGGTTCAGAACGTTGATCAGCACCCCGCGCCACGCCACCCGCCATCCCGGCTGCGCGCCGCCGCGCTCGGTCTGCACCGCCAACGCCCCGCCTTCCTTCAAGGCCTGCCAGGCCAGCCACAGCAAATAGGCCACACCGGCGAATTTCACGATCTGAAACAACAGCGCCGAGGCATGCAGAACCGCCGCCACCCCCAGCACCGCCGCTGCCAGCGCCGGCACGATGCCGAAGGTACAGCCCAGCGCCGCCCAAAGCGCCGCCCGCCTGCCCTGTCCCAGCCCGGTCGCCAGCGTGTAGATCACCCCGGTGCCGGGCGCCAGAACCACCACGATCGCGGTGATCAGAAATTGGATCGACATCGCATTCTCCTCAGAATTCGGCCCGACCCTATCGGCGCGCCGCGCCGCTTGGAAGGGGCGTTTGCGTCTCTTTCATGGCAGGCCGCTCAGCCACCCTTGCCCACCATCGCCCCAGTGCCGGACAGGCGCCAAGCATCCGCGCCGCCTCGGGCACCTGCACAAACGCCGCGATCATCGGCGCCAGGTGGCAATCGGCGCGGGTAAAGCCTTGGCCCAGCACCAACCCCTCCGCCGCAATCGCCTCCAGCGCCGCCAGAACCCGCGGCGCTTCCCGCAACCCCGCCGCCAACACCTCGCCATCCGCCGCCTCGCCCATCGCCGGGCGGAAGGCGCCGTGGGAATAGACCTGCCGCACCAATGGCCAGTAGACATAGGCATCGACCATCGAGATCACCTGCACGGCCCGCGCCGCCGCCCCGGCCCCGTCTGGCATCAGCCTCGGCCCGTCAAACGCCGCATCGACATAGGCGGTGATCGCCGCCGTCTCGTATAGAGTGAAGCCAGCATGCAACAGCACCGGCACCCGCCCGAACGGATGCGGATTATCCGCCCCATGCCCCGAAAACGGATCGTGTTCGCGATAGTCGCAGGCCACACCCTTCTCGATCAGCGCAATCCGCGCCACGCGGGTATAGACGCTGTGGCAATACCCGATCAGAACCGGCGCATCCAGGCTCACGGCGTTTCCCTGAGCACCCGCGGCACCTTGAATTCCACCGCCTCCTTGGCGGTCTCCACTTCCTCGATGGTCACGTCAAACCGCTGTTTCAGCGCGTCGATCACCTCGTCCACCAACAGCTCCGGCGCCGACGCCCCCGCCGTCACCCCGATCGAACGCACCCCCTCCAGCGCCCGCCAGTCGATATCGCCCGCCCGCTGCACCAGCTGGGAATAGTCACAGCCCGCGCGCCGCGCCACCTCGACCAGCCGCCGCGAATTCGATGAATTCGGCGCCCCCACCACCAATATCGCCTGGGCATGCGCGGCAACCGCCTTCACCGCCTCCTGCCGGTTGGTGGTGGCATAACAGATGTCCTCCTTGTGCGGCCCCCGGATCGACGGAAACCGCGCCTGCAAGGCCGCCACGATATCGCTGGTGTCATCCACGCTCAGCGTCGTCTGCGTCACGAAAGCCAGCTGCTCCGGGTCGCGCACCCGCACCCGTGAGACATCCGCGACCGTCTCCACCAGCAAGACCTCGCCGGCGGGCAATTGCCCCATGGTGCCGATGGTCTCGGGATGGCCGGCATGGCCGATCATGATGATCTGCAATCCCGCGCCCGAATGGCGCTCGGCCTCGACATGCACCTTCGAGACCAGCGGGCAGGTGGCATCGACATAGACCATCTCCCGCCGCGCCGCCTCCACCGGAACCGCCTTGGGCACGCCATGGGCGGAAAAGATCACCGGCCGGTCGCCCGGGCAGTCGCTTAGCTTCTCGACAAACACCGCGCCCTTGGCGCGCAGATCATCGACCACGTATTTGTTATGCACGATCTCGTGGCGCACATAGACAGGCGCCCCCCATTTCGCGATCGCCATTTCCACGATCTTGATAGCCCGGTCGACACCGGCGCAAAAGCCGCGCGGCGCGGCCAGATAAAGAGTGAGCGGTGGCTTGGTCATGTTACGTCTCCCTGGCCCCCTGAGCTAAGCCACATCCCGGCTCTCGTCCAGAGCAGCACAGCCTCGCAGCTTCCGCTCAGCAAAATATCCCGCCCGCTGCCCGGCATGTGGCCCCCAGGGCTGCCGCGCAAATCCTGTCCCGAATCCGATCGGCCCCGTGACCTCACGAAACCTTGGCTTGACCTTCCCGCGCTGGACCCTCGGAAAGACCCTGAAAGCTCCACCATCACAGGCTGCCCGATGCGCTCCAGACCCTTCGCCCTCGTCTCGCTCGTCACCATCGCCCTCGTCCTCGCCGCGCTCGGCTGGGTGTTGCTTGCCCCTGAGTCGGGCGCGCGCGCCGGCGGCCTGTTTCCCTATGACGATCCCGCCGCCCTCGCCCTGGGCAAACCGCTCTACGCCGAACATTGCGCCAGCTGCCATGGCGCCGCGCTCGAAGGCGAGGCGAACTGGCGCCAGCCCGACGCCGAAGGCTATCTCCCGGCGCCGCCGCATGATGAAACCGGCCACACCTGGCATCACCCGGATGCCCAGCTCTTCGCGATCACCAAACATGGCACCGCCGCGCTGGTCGGCGGCGATTACAAGACCCGCATGGAAGGCTTCGGCGACAGCCTCACTGATGCCGAGATTCTCGCCATCCTGGCCTATGTGAAATCCACCTGGCCGCCCCAGATCATCGCCCGGCACAATCAGGTGAACGCCGCCCAGCCCTAGGAACCCGACGCCAAGCCTCACCGCGCCGGATAGAGCCGCGCCAGCCGGTCCATCGCCGCCGCCGCCCGCGCGGCGATGGCCGCGCGATCCGGCATCTCGATTGCGCCGGTGACACGGCGCACCTGCATGTCGCCGATCAGCAGCGCAAACCAGACCTCTGCTATCTCGCCCGCCTCGGCCCCGCCCAGCGCGCCCTCGTTCAACGCCCGCGTCATCACCGCACCGATCCAGGCGCCCACCGTGTCGCGCCCGGCCCGGCCCAGAGCGCGGCCCAGCTTGCCCGATCCATCCGCCGCCGCCGCCCGGTTCAGCGCCACCGCGCGCGGCCCCAACAGCATCTCGAGCAGCACCGGCCCGACCCGTGCCAACGCCGCCATCGCATCGCCGCCGCCCTGCGCTTCTTCCAGCGCCGCGCGCACCAGCCCGGTGTTGCGCGCGATCAGCGCCTCGAACAGGCCCTGCTTGTCGCCATACCAGCGATACAGCGTCTCGTTGCTGGCCTTGGCCGCTTTCGCCACCGCCAGCATCGACAACCCCTCATAGCCCTTCGCTTCCAGCACGCCATAGGCCGCCGCCTCGATCTCGTCAGCCCGTTTTTCACGCGCATCGCGTCGCATGTCCTGCCTCCCGCCCTTGACAAGAACCGTAACCTGAATTACGCCTTAGTCAATCCGTAATATCAATTACGCCAATTGACACCTGAGGAGATGCCAACATGACTGCCCCCAACCAACCAGACCGCCCGGCGCTCGCCGCCCTGACCACGCTGATCGTGCTGCATGGCGTGATGCTCTCGGCGCTTTATGCCGGGGTCGAGCCGCATCCGCCGGCGCGTATCCCGCTGTTCGGCATGGCGCCGTTCCTTGGCGCGGTGCTGGCCGCAGCGGGCGCGGCAATGATCCTCGGCCCGGTTCAGACCGCCTCTGGCCGCGTGCTCAGCGCCCTCGCCCTGCTCCTGTCGCTGGTCTCTTTCGGCCCGCACAAACTCATCGATCCCGCCTTCCCGCTGATCTGGCCCGCCGTGGCAGCCGCCTGGGTCGCGCTGATCGCACTTGCCCTGCGGCTCTGGATCACCCGCGCCGGCACCAGCCGCGAAAAACTGCCCGATCCCGCCTGACCCCCTGCAATGGAGCCCCCGCCATGCAAGCCCTCCTGATCCCCCTCGCCTTCCTGTCGCTGCTGCTGTCGGGCGCGATCTTCGGCTTCTTCTATGCCTGGATCTGTTCGACGATGTGGGGCCTCGATGCCGCCGATCCGCGCGTCGCCATTGCCGCGATGCAGGCGATGAACGCCTCGGTGCGCAACGCCGTCTTCGCCCCCGCCTTCTTCGGCACGCCCATCGCGCTGCTGCTTACCGCCATTCTCGCCCGCGCCGCGCAGCATCCCCGCGCCGCCCTGTTGTTCGGGCTGGCCGCGGCGATCTATCTCCTCGGCGGGTTGATCCTCACGATCAGCGTCAATGTCCCGATGAATGACTCCCTGGCGCAGGTCGCCATCCCCGAAAGCCGCGAGGAGGCCGCCGCGATCTGGGTCGCCTACTCGCCGCGCTGGCAGCTGTTCAACATCCTGCGCACCCTGGCTTCGGGCGCCACATTGCTGCTCACCGGCGCGGGCCTGATGCAGCTCGTCGCAAGATAGCCCCGTCGCACCGCAAAGCAAAAGCCGGATCGCATCCTCTGCGCCCCGGCTCCAATCCGACCCGATAGCCGTATCCGGCTATTTCTCATCCGCCAATTGCGGCTCTCGCTCGGGCTGCGGCTCGCGCGGCGGGCGCCCGATCACGTCCTTGAGCTCGTCGAGTTCGATGAAATTGTCGGCCTGGCGGCGCAGTTCGTCGGCGATCATCGGCGGCTGGCTGCGGATCGTCGACACAACCGAAACGCGCACTCCCTGCCGCTGCAGGCTCTCCACCAGCGGGCGGAAATCGCCATCTCCGGAAAACAGCACGATATGATCCACCCGCGGCGCCAGCTCCATGGCATCGACGCAAAGTTCGATATCCATGTTGCCCTTCACCTTCCGGCGGCCCTGGCTGTCGGTGTATTCCTTGGCCGGTTTCGTCACCATCGAGAAGCCGTTATAGTGCAGCCAGTCGACCAGCGGGCGAATCGGCGAATACTCGTCATTCTCCAGAAGCGCGGTGTAGTAGAAGGCGCGCAGGAGCTTGCCCCGGCGCATGAATTCGTGGCGCAACAGCTTGTAGTCGATGTCAAATCCGAGCGCCCTGGCGGCTGCATACAAGTTTGACCCATCGATGAACAGCGCCAGCCGCTCGTCCTTGTAAAACATCAATTGTCCTTCCAATGAAGGCCCTGCCGTTGTTCCGTGAGTGTAATTGGCGGCGAGGCTGCAGCGACAAATATGGCTATTCCAAACGTGCTTCAAGACTATAAGACACGGGGAAAAGGATAAGGCCAAGCTCATTTTGGATCAAGTCGCACTCATCGCATTGGGATCAAACCAGCACTCTCCCGCCGGGACTCCGGCCGAAACACTGGCCGCGGCGCTGGCCGCGCTGGAGGCTATCGAAGGCCTGAGCCTGCGCCAGACCAGCCGCTTTCATCAAACCCCGGCATTCCCGCTAGGCTCCGGTTCCGATTACATAAATGCCGCCGCATCCTTCGATTGCCGGCTCTCGCCGCAGGCCCTGCTGGCAGGGCTCCATGCGGTCGAATCCGGGCTCGCACGGCAGCGCAACACCCGCTGGACCGCCCGCACCATCGACCTCGATCTGCTCGCCGTCGCCGACATGGTCCTGCCCGACGAATTGACTTGGCGTCACTGGTACGATCTGGCCCCCGATCAGCAGCTTGAAGTTGCGCCCGATCAGCTGATCCTGCCCCACCCCCGCCTTCAGGATCGCGGATTCGTGCTGGTTCCGCTCGCCGAAATCGCGCCGCACTGGCGCCATCCGGTGCTGGGCGCTAGCGTGGCCGAGATGCTGGCTGCCCTGCCCGCTTCTGCGCTGGCCGGCATCGCCCCGCTCTGAGCCCGGCTTGCCGCACCTCCGCCCGGCACGGCTTCAGCTGCTGCTTTCCGCTTGCCGCACATCCACCGAAACATCGAGGCCGAGACAGACCGCCCCGGCGCCCTCGTAGCTGCCCGATATCGGCGAGGCCTGCGCCGGTGTCCGCGTCGTCGCCACCCGGATCAGGGCGCTGCCCGCGGTGATCCTGTTGGTCGGATCGAATTCGATCCAGCCCTCGCCGGGTACGAACACATCGGCCCAGGCATGGGTCGCCCCGCCGCCCACGGGCGCATCCGGCCCGCCCGCCGTATCGTTCAGATAGCCGGTGACGAACCGCGCGGCAAAGCCGAACCGGCGCGACGCTTCCATGAACAGCAGCGCGAAATCCCGGCAAGTGCCCAGGCCCTTGGCAATGGTCTCGCCCGCCGTCTGTGTCCCCATTTCCTCACGCCCGGAATAGCTGATCGAGCGATGAATGGCGTGGCTGAGGCCGCGCAGGAACATGAACGCGCCGTCCGGCCATTCGACAAATCGCGTCTCCAGCCACCGGTCCAGTATCTCGGCATCCTCGGGCTGTTGCAGCGCGAGATAGGGCGCGAGATCGCGCGCTTCCTCTTCGGAATAGACAAACGGATAGGGGCAGCTATGCGCCCCTTCCTGGCGGGCCAGGAAATCCGTCACATAGCGGCGCAGCAGCAGCTCGCTTTCGATCACCAGCCTGTCGGTCGGCTGCTCGAAGCTGGCCTCCGCAATCGAATTGCCGAACGTGTCGAAATACCAGCGCAGCGTCGCCTGCGGTTCGATCCTGAGGAACGCATCGTCCACCCACAGGTCATGGCCGTCGCGCGGCCGCAACATCAGGCGATGCGGGTTCAATGCAATCAAACGGTCGTATCTGTATTCCGTCCGGTGTAGGATGCGAAGTATGCGGGGCACGAGATCCCTTCCGGGATTGTGGAATCTTTCCGGCTCGGCGCAATGCCTTTGGTGAAGCCGAACCATTACCGCCTCCGCTCCTGAAAACAAGGATGAACTGATGCTGATCCGTTTCGGATACGAGATCGAAATCGAATGCACCTCTCCCGTGCCGATGCTGCTGGCCCTGTCGACCCATCCCGACATCGAAGGCCGCCTGATCGGCGAAGACCGTGTGCGCAGCGACCGCGATTGCGAGGTCAGAAACTACAGCGACCGCTTCGACAACCGGGTCACCCGGATCGTCGCGCCCGGCGGAACCACGCGATTGTGGTCCGATTGCGTGATCGACTTCGAGGCGCTTGCCGACCCGCAGACCCCTGCGGCGCGTCAGCACGCGATCCCCGATCTGCCCGATGAAGTCCTCCAGCACCTGATGGCCAGCCGCTACTGCGACAGCGACAACCTGATCACCGAGGCCTGGTCGCTGTTCGGCAATACCGCCGAAGGCTGGCCGCGGGTGCAGGCGATCACCGGTTTCGCGCATCAGCATGTCACATTCGGCTATCAGTTCGGGCGCGCCAACAAGACCGCCTCGGACGTTTATCGCGAAAAAACCGGGGTCTGCCGCGACTTCGCGCATCTCTCGATCTCGCTGTGCCGGGCCATGAACATCCCGGCCCGCTATGCCAGCGGCTATCTCGGCGACATCCATGTTCCCTATTCCGGCGCCGGCGATTTCTGCGCCTGGTTCGAGGTTTATCTCGGCGGGCAATGGCACACATTCGATGCGCGCTACAACACGCCCCGCGCCGGCCGCATTCTGATGGTGCGCGGCGCGGATGCCGGCGATGTCGCGATGATCACCTCCTTTGGCGACTACCGGCTCACCTATTTCGGGGTCTGGACCGACGAGATCGAAGATGGGCTCGACGATGCCACGGTGCTCGACATGCTGCGCACCCGCCCGGGGGTGGAACCGCTGGTGTTCCCGTCCTCGGCACGGGTCGCCAACGCAACGCTTTGATCGGCGTTACCGGCCCCGCGCCAATCTCTTAGATCCCGGCGAAGCCGCCGCGCGCCGCGCCTCAGCCCAGCGCCAGAATCCTCCGCGCCATGTCCCGGCTGAATCCGCGCCCGGCCTTGAACCCGGCAAACCGGTCCTCGCCACGCTCGGTCTCCTGCCAAAGCCGCACCATCTCGGCGGCAATCCCCTCGGGCGTATCGGCCACCCGGCACAGCCCGATATCGGCGAGATACTGGTAATCCGTGGCCAGAAACGCCGGGATCGAGCCCGATACGATCTGCCTGCGGTGAATGATCGGCTCATAGGGGTTATGCCCGACCCCGCCGAACAGCGTATGGCCCATGAACGCCCCGAAACAAAGCTCCAGCCAGGCCCCGAACTCGCCATAGCTGTCGGCCACGAAGACCGCCTGCGCGCTGCCCGGCATCCCTTCCACCGAGCGCCGCGCCGCCTCCACCCCCGTTGCGGTGCAAATCGCCCGGATCGCTTCGCCCTGTTCCTTCCAGCGCGGCGCCAGGATCAGCTTCAGCCCGGGAATCTCGCGCGCCGCGATCTCATGCGCACCGAGCAGCGTCTCGATTTCGCCCTCATCCACCGACGCGCCGAAGAACACCGGGCTTTCCCCCCAGGCGCGGCGCAGCTCGGCCACAACCTCCGCTTTCACCGCCAATTCGGCGGCATCCATCTTCAGGTTCGGCGCAAACATGACCGCGCAGTCGCTGCGCACCCAATCCTTGGCCGCCTCCGCGCCGCCCTCCGAAAAGATATGCAGGAAATCGAGATGCGCCATCATCCAGCGCCCCAGCCCGGGCATCTTGCCGACAAGCCGCCCCAGCCTCCCGTTGAACTGGCCATTGACCAGCGCCATCGGCACGCCGCGCCGCGCCAGCAGTTGCAGCGCATTGGGCCAGATATCGCTCTCGCAGAATATCGCCGCATCCGGGCGCCAGTGATCGAGAAACCGCACCATCGCGGCGCGAAAATCATGCGGCGCCAACAACAGCGTTACATCGCCCTTTTCCGCCTCGCGCCTGAAAATCCCCTGCGCATCAACCGTCCGGGTGGTGACAAGAAATTGCGCCCCCGGCGCGGCCTCGCGCAGCGCCTGCATCAGCACCAGGTTGGCGGTCGAATCCCCCGGCCCGATGGATTGCAGCCAGATCAGCCGCCCCTCGGGCCGCGCCGGCAGCACTCGCGCCAGCCGCTCCGCCGCGCGCGCCGCACTTTCCTCGCCGGGATGGGTCTTTGCCCGTTTGCGCACCAGCATCAGGATCAGCCACTCGGGCAAGACCCGCATCAGCCCGCCATAGGCCCGCAACAATGCGCGCTCCTTCAGCGTCATCGCCTTGCGCCGCCTGGCTATCTCCGCCCTCTTGCCGTCCATTTCCGCCCTGTCCATCCGCCCGCTTCCCTGTCTCCGCCAATTCCCCGCCGGTTTCAAGCGCGCCGAAAAGCCTGTTGCACCGGCCCGCCGAAGCGCCGACACTCGCCCGCGACCGCAAGACGCAAGACGAAAAGAGCGCCATGTCCGACAATATCATCGCCCTGATCCCGGCCCGTCTCGAAAGCGCGCGCCTGCCGAACAAGCCGCTCAAGCCGATCTGCGGCTTGCCGATGATCGTGCATGTCGCCAAGCGCACCCAGCTCGCCCGCGGCATCACCCGCGTCGCCGTCTGCACCGATTCCATCGAGATCCTGATGGTCTGCGAAAAGTTCGGCATCGACGTCTGCATGACCCGCGCCTCCCACCAGAACGGCACCGAACGCATCGCCGAAGCCGCCGAGACCATGGGCCTCTCGGAATCGGACGTGATCGTCGACGTGCAGGGCGATGAGCCCTTCGTCACACCGGATTACGTCGAGCAGGTGGCCGAATTCACCCGCGCCAGCGGCTATGGCTGCGTCGTGCCGCACCAGTTCATGGAAGAGCGCGGCAATCTCAACCGCGTCAAGCTGGTCAGCCATGGCGACCGGGTGATCTATTTCTCGCGCGCCGATGTGCCCTGCCATTTCGGCGCCATCCCGCAGCCGCTCAAGAAACATCTCTCGATCATCGGCTTCCGCCTGTCGGCCCTGCGCAAATTCGCCGCCCAGGCGCCGACCCCGCTGGAAGAGATGGAACGCATCGAACTGATGCGCCTGGTCGAACTGGGCGAACCGATCGGCACCTTCCTGCAAGACGGCACCTCGCTCTCGGTCGATACCCACGAGGATTACGAACTGGCCTGCCGGATGATGGAGCGCGACCCGCTGTTTCGCGAAAAGCTCCAGCAGGAGGCGCTGAAATGAGCATCCGCCACGTCTCCTTCGATCTCGACGGCACCCTGATCAATTCCTTCGCCACGATGAAGATCGCCTGGGAGGAAGCCACGTCCGAGCTCGGCATCCACTGCGGCTTTGCCGAATACCGCCGCTATGTCGGCCTGCCCTTCCCGAAGATCCTCGCCCTGCTGGGGCTCACGAATTTTGAGATCGAACTCAACGAGCTCTATTTCGCCAATACCAGGCGGCTTTACGACCAGATCCCGCTGATCGACGGCGCCGACGAGATCCTGCACTGGTGTCGCGCACAGGGGCTCGGCAGCTCGATCATCACCTCCAAACCGCGCCAGAATTCCGAGCTGATCCTGCAGAAAATGGGCTTCGAGGTCGACCGGCTGGTCTGCGGCGATGACCTCACGCGCGGCAAGCCCGACCCGATGGCGGGCCGGCTCCTGTGCGAGGCGTTCGGGCTCGAGCCGGCGCAGGTGCTCTATGTCGGCGATGCCATCTTCGACTTTCAATTCGCGCTCAATACCGGAATGGATTTCCTGCTGTTCGACAATCACGGCGACAATCGCCTGCCCGCCAACATGCTCAACCCGGTGAAAAGCGTCGCCCGCCTCAGCGACATCAAGGCCCATATCGGCTGATCCTTGACGCCCAGTGCGGACTCAAGCCGAAGGCGCCGGGCAGCGTCCTCCCTCCCCCTTGGGAGGGCGCTTCTTCAATGTCTCGCACCACCTTCGGGTTCCTCGGGTTTCCAGAGATAAAGTGCTCATCACATCCGTTTCCTGCGCCCACCCGAGGAAGGGCGCTAGCCTCCGTTGCTCCTCGAATTCGCAATCCCCCGTCCCCGATTCTTCCCTTGTGTTTCCACGCCAACAGGCATAAAAGGCGCTTTCTTATCTATCTTGCAGGAGTGCCCGATGGCCCGCGTGACAGTTGAAGATTGCGTCGACAAGGTTCCCAACCGATTCGATCTGGTGATGCTCGCCGCCCACCGCGCGCGCGAGATTTCCGCCGGTGCGCCGGTCACGGTCGAGCGCGACAACGACAAGAACCCGGTCGTCGCCCTGCGCGAAATCGCCGATGAAACCCAGTCCGCCGAAGACCTGCGCGAGCGTCTGATCGAAGCCAACCAGACCCAGATCGAGGTCGACGAGCCCGAGGACGATGCGATGGCGCTGTTGATGGGCGCCGAGCAGGACAAGCCCGACGAAGACGATGTCTCCGAAGAGCAGCTGCTGCGGGCATTGATGGAAGCACAGGGCCAGGGCTGACCCTGATCCGGGACAGGAAGGCGCCCGTGGATGATCCCCGTCGATGACCTGATCACACGGGTCCGCGCCTACAACCCGAAAACCAACGAAGAGCTGCTGCGTGCGGCCTATGCCTTTGGCAAGGCCGCGCATGAGGGCCAGTATCGCCACTCGGGCGAGCCCTATTTCTCGCACCCCGTCGAGGTCGCGATGATTCTGGCCGAACAGCGGCTCGATGATTCCACGCTGATCACCGCGCTGCTGCACGACACCATCGAAGATACCGGCGCCTCCTATGTCGAGGTCGAAAACCGTTTCGGCCGCGAAATCGCCGATCTCGTCGATGGCGTGACCAAGCTGACCAACCTTCAGCTCAGCTCGACCGAAACCAGACAGGCCGAAAACTTCCGCAAACTGTTCATCGCCATGTCGCGCGACATGCGGGTGATCCTGGTCAAGCTCGCCGATAGGCTGCACAACATGCGCACGATCCGCGCCGTGCGGCTGGAAAAGCAGGTCCAGAAGGCGCGCGAGACGATGGATATCTATGCCCCGCTGGCCGGCCGCATGGGTATGCAGTGGATGCGCGCAGAGCTCGAGGATCTGGCCTTCCGGGTGCTCAATCCAGAAGGCCGCGCCTCGATCATGCGCCGTTTCATCACGCTCCAGCGCGAAACCGGCGACGTGATCGAACGCATCACCGCCGACATGAAATCCGAGATCAAGAAGGCCGGCTTGTCCGCCATGGTGCTGGGCCGCGCGAAAAAGCCCTATTCGGTCTGGCGCAAGATGCAGGAGAAGGAGCTGTCCTTCTCGCGGCTCTCCGACATCTACGGCTTTCGCATCCTCACCGACAGCGAGGAGAGCTGTTACGCCATTCTCGGCGTGATCCATCGCCGCTGGCGCGCCGTGCCGGGCCGGTTCAAGGATTACATCAGCCAGCCCAAGTCCAACGGCTACCGGTCGATCCACACCACCATCTCGGGCCGCGATGGCCGCCGGGTCGAGGTCCAGATCCGTACCCACCAGATGCATGACGTGGCCGAAAGCGGCGTCGCCGCGCACTGGTCCTACCGCGATGGCGTACCGTCGGAGAACCCGTTTGCCGTCGATCCCGCCAAGTGGGTCGCGGGTCTGACAGAGCGGCTCCAGGACGACGAGGATCACGAGGATTTCCTCGAAGCCGTCAAGCTCGAGATGTATGCCGACCAGGTGTTCTGCTTCACCCCCAAGGGCGATGTGGTCAAGCTGCCGCGCGGCGCCACCCCGATTGATTTCGCCTATGCCATCCATACCCGCATCGGCGATGCCTGCGTCGGCGCCAAGATCGACAACATGCGGGTGCCGCTGTGGACCCGGATCAAGAACGGCCAGTCGGTCGATATCATCACCGCCGAGGGCCAGATCCCGCAGGCCACATGGCTCGACATCGCCACCACCGGCAAGGCCAAGACCGCGATCCGCCGGGCCCTGCGCGAGGTCGATCGCGAACGCTATATCAAGCTCGGGCGCGAACTGGCCCGCGCCGCCTTCGATCATGTCGGCAAACGCGCCACCGACAAGGCGCTCGATACCGCCGCCAACAAGCTGCGCCTCTCCGGTCGCGACGAGCTGCTGGCCCGGCTCGGCAGCGCCGAGTTGAGCTCGCAGAAGATGATCCGGGCGCTCTATCCCGAACTCAGCTCCGATGACAGCGCCGAGGTCAGCTCGGACCGCGCCGTGATCGGGCTCTCGGCGGATCAGTCGATGCACCGCGCGCCCTGTTGCCAGCCGCTGCCCGGCGAGCGCATCGTCGGCATCACCTATCGCGGCCGCGGCGTGGTGGTGCATGCGATCGATTGCGCGGCGCTCCTGAATTACGAGGATCAGCCCGAGCGCTGGCTCGACCTGCACTGGCAGCCCGGCAAACACGCGCCTATCTATTCGGTGACACTCGATCTCACCATCGGCAACGATGCCGGCGTGCTGGGGCGGATTTGCACATTGATCGGCGAGCAAAAGGCCAATATCTCGGACCTGCGGTTCCTCGACAGGAAACCGGATTTCTACCGGCTTCTCGCCGATGTCGATCTGCGCGACGCCGAACATCTGCACCGCCTCGTCGCCGTGCTCGAAGCCGAAAGCGACGTGGCGGCGATCGAGCGTTATCGCGATCCCGCCCTGTCCGGGTTACAAGGCGCCGTGGCGGGCGAAGGCGGTGGCGGGCAGGCTCTAAAGCCGCCGCCCGGTAGCCGGGTGCACTGAACG
>CBDUGF010000054.1:0-22401 GCA_965366835.1 uncultured Rhodobacterales bacterium | reverse complement strand
AGCGTGCGCACGGTATAGACGCCTTCGAACGCGCCTCCGATCGAGGCGGGCAGGCGGCGCGGCACCGACCCGGTGGTGAGCGCCAACATGTCATAGGCGAGCGTTTCCGAGCCGATGGCGAGAGTCTGCGCCGCACGGTCGATGCTGTCGACGCGGGTGGAGAGGCGCAGAGTGATGCCGGTTTCCTCGTAGAAGCTTTCGGGGCGCAGGTAGAGCCGTTCCAGCGCCATTTCGCCCAAGAGGTAGGCCTTGGACAGCGGCGGGCGCTGATAGGGCGGGGCGGGTTCTTCGCCGATCAGAGTGATCTGGCCCTCGAAACCGAGATTGCGCAGCTTGGCGGTGAGCGATGCGCCGGCCTGGCCCGCTCCGATAACGACGATATGAGCCATGGTCTCTCTCTTTCGGATTGCCTCTGGGAGCGAAGCCTATAACCTCGGGGCAAGTGAACGCAACGTGGATAGGGAGATTTGAACATGGCAATTGCAGTAGGAGACCGGCTGCCCGGCGGAACGCTGTTCCGGATGGGCGAAAAGGGGCCCGAGGCGGTCGATGTGGAGACGTTGACCAAGGGGCGCAAGGTGGTGATGTTTGGCCTGCCGGCGGCGTTTTCGGGCACCTGCACCAGTGCGCATCTGCCCAGCTTCATGCGCAACCGCGACAGTTTCGCGGGCAAGGGCATCGAGGAAGTGGTCTGTGTGTCGGTGAATGACGCCTTCACCATGGGCGCCTGGGACAAGCAGATGGGGGCCGGTGAGGCCGGAGTCGGCATGCTGGGCGATGCCTCGGGCGACTTCACCAAGGCGATGGGCATGGATTTCGACCTGCCCGCCGCAGGGCTTTTCGGGCGTTCGAAACGCTATGCGATGTATCTCGAGGATGGGGTGGTGAAACAGCTCAATATCGAAGCCCAGGCCGGGGTGTGCGAATTGAGCGCCGGCGAGACGCTGCTGGAGCAGATCTGAGGCCGGGCACGCTTTTTCTGCGAAAAGGCGGGGCTGTGTGGCTTGGGGGGCGAGCAAATCGGCTCGGCGCCGGAGCAGGCGGCTGAGGCCGGATTTCGAGTATTTTTGCCGAGAAAAAGGCGGCGGTTACGTGCAGGAGCGAGACCGCCGCTTTTTGTTTCAGGCGACGGGTTCAGAGGCTGTCGAGCTTGCGGGCGAGCTTGGCGTCGAGCGCGCTGAGGCCGTCGGCGTCATGGGTGAAGAGCGTGACCTCGACCCGCTTGTAGACATTGGTCCATTCCGGATGGTGGTTCCATTTCTCGGCCCACATCGCGGCGCGGGTCATCCAGCCGAAGGCTTCGGTGAAGTCATCGAATTTGAAGGTCTTGACCAGCGCATCGCGATCCTCGGCCATTTTCCAGCCGGTCTGAAACAGCGGCGGCAGCAGGCTTTCGCGGGCGGTATCGGATAACAGTTCGTTCAATCGTGATCCTCCTCTGAGGTCTTGCGGAAGGGGCCGTAGGCGGTAAGCACTTCGATCTCTTCGGCGACGGCGTCGCGTTCGGCCTCAAGATAGCGCGATATCGCCTGAGCGAAACCCGGATCGGCGATCCAGTGCAGCGCGTGGCAGGTCGTGGGCAGATATCCGCGCGCCAGCTTGTGTTCGCCCTGGGCTCCGGCTTCGACTCGCGCGAGACCATGGGCGATGGCGAAGTCGATGGCTTGATAATAGCACAGTTCGAAATGCAGGCAGGGGTGATGTTCGGTGCAGCCCCAGTAGCGGCCATAGAGCGTATCGCGACCGATGAAGTTGAGCGCGCCGGCGACATAGGCGCCGTCGCGTTCGGCCAGCACCAGCAGGATGTCGCCGCGCAGGGTGTCGTGGGCGATGTCGAAAAAGGCGCGGGTCAGGTAGGGGGTACCCCATTTGCGGCTGCCGGTGTCGCGATAGAAGCGCCAGAATGCATCCCAGTGTTCGGGCTGGATCGCGTCGCCGGTGAGGGCGAGGATCCGGCCGCCGAAGCCCTGGGCCTGGGCGCGCTCGCGGCGGATGTTCTTGCGTTTGCGCGAGGAGAGCGAGGCGAGGAAGGCATCGAAATCGGTGTAGGGCGCGTTTTCCCAGTGAAATTGCTGGGTGGTGCGGTGCAAGAGGCCCATCTCGATCCCGGCCTGGGCCTCGGCATCGGTGCAGAAGGTGATGTGCAGCGAGCTGATCTGGTTGTTGGACGCGATCTCGACCGCGCCCTGCACCAGGGCGGCGCGGCCCGTGGTCTCGAAGCCGGGGCGCACCAGCAGGCGGCGCCCGGTGGCGGGGGTGAACGGCACCGCGATCTGGAACTTGGGGTAATAGTGCCCGCCGGCGCGTTCATAGGCATGCGCCCAGTTGTGATCGAAGATGTATTCGCCCTGACTGTGGGATTTGGCATAGAGCGGCGCGCAGGCGATCAACTGGTCACCGAGATGGGCGGCAAGATAGCGCGGCTGCCAGCCGGTGCCGGGTCCGACCGAGCCGCTCTGTTCGAGTGCAGAAAGGAAGCGGTATGTGGTGAAGGGATCGGCCGGGGCGCCGCCTGCCGCGGCCTCGGGGCAGGCGCAGGCATCCCAATCGGCGCGCCCGATTTCGGAGATCGACGCGTGCAGGCGGATTTCGATGGGAGTTTCGCCGTCCATGTTTTGAATATCGGGGCTGGGCCGGTTCGGGGCAAGGCCGCGGGTAAACTTCTCACAACGCGGCGAGGTAGCCCTCGAAGGTGATGTTGTCGGCGATCTTGCGGGCTTCGGCCTCGATCTCGGGGGAGGGGACGGTCCAGCACAGGATCGGGGCGTGTGCGGCGCGCAGTTCGGCAAGCCGGGGGTTGTGCAGATCGGCGACATCGTGGGACACGAAGCTGGCGCCGACACGGTCGTAATCGGGGATCAGGCGCAGATGATCGCAGACAGCGGGAGGCAGCAGCGGCCAGTCGAGCGAGCTGTAGCCGCAGGTGACGAGGCCGCGCGGGATATCGGGCGCAAGCCGCGCCATGAAGGCGACGGCATGGGGATTGAACGACATCACCGCGACCGGCCCGCGATAGGATTTCAGCGCTGCGGCGGTGGCATGTTCCAGCGGGCCGACATCGGGGCCCATGACGCCGTCCTGATCCTTGATCTCGATCAGCAGCGGCGCGGCGCCATCGACCAGAGCCAGCACCTCGGGCAGGCCGGGCACGGTTTCGCCATCGCCACCGGTGAGCGGCACAGTGGCGAGCTCGGAGGCGCTATGCTGACGCACCGGGCCGCGCTCGCCGGTCAGGCGGGCGAGATCGTAGTCGTGAAACACCATCGCCTGGCCATCGAGCGAGAGCTGCACGTCGATCTCGATACCATAGCCCGCCGCCGACGCCGCACGGATCGCGGCGCGGGAATTCTCCGGGCGGCCCGCGGCGATGTCGTGCAACCCGCGATGGGCGATCGGGATAGCAAGGAAGGCGGGATCGAGCACCGGCATCGGGCGGCGGCCTAGCGGATCTGGAAGATCGCTTCGATTTCCACGGCGACGCCCAGCGGCAACGCCCCGGCGGACACCGCCGAGCGGGCATGGCGCCCGGCATCGCCCAGCGCTTCGACCAGGAAATCGGAGCAGCCGTTGACGACCTTGGCCTGGTCGGTGAAATCGGGGGTCGAATTGACGAAACCGGTCAGCTTGACCACCCGCTCCAGGCGGTCGATATCGCCGCCGCAGGCCGCCTTGAGCTGCGCCAGGAGGCTGATGGCGCAGGTTTTCGCCGCTGCCGCGCCGGCGGCTGTATCGAGATCGGCGCCGACCTTGCCGGTGATCAGGACGCCATCCTTCATCGAGATCTGGCCCGAAACGAAGACCAGATCGCCGACCTGGACAAAAGGCACGTAATTGGCCGCGGGGGCAGGAGCATCGGGCAATGTGACGCCCAGTTCGGCAAGGCGGGTTTCGATCTTCGACATGGGGCAGGCTCCTCTGGAAGGGTTCGAATCGGGCCGACGCTAGAGCATCGGCGCGGCGATGGCGAGAGTCGCAGCGCCGGAGCGCTCAGCTTTCGCGGAAGGCCTTGGAGAAATAGCTGGTGAGCGGACGCAGCAGATAGGCCAGCGGTGTGCGGTCGTCGGTGCGGATGAAGCTTTCGACCGGCATGCCCGGGAGCAGGGTTGCCCCGTCTGGCAGACGCAAGGACTGGCCTTCGTCGAGCACGATCTCGGCGCGGTAGAAGGTGGCGCCGGTGACATCATCGGAGAAGGCATCGGCGGAGACCTTGGCGACATGGCCGAATATGTCGGGTGTCTCGCGTTGATCGAAGGCCGGGAAGCGCAAGGTGACCTTCTGGCCGACATAGACCATGTCGATATGGATCGGATCGACCTGGGCGGCGATGACCAGCGGGCGATCCTGCGGCACCAGGAACAACAGCGGCTGGGCCGGGCTGATCACCGAGCGGCGGGCGAACACCGCGAGGCTGTAGACCACACCCGAGACCGGCGCGGTGATGTCGAGCCGATTGAGCCGTTCTTCCAGCGCGCGGCGCTCTTCCATCAGCGCCAGCACACGCTGCCGCAGATCGCGCAACTCGGTGATGGCCTCTTCGCGGCGGCGGGTGGTGAGCTTGATGATCTCGATCTCGATCTCGGTGATGCGAGCAAAGACCTGGGCCTTGCGCGCGAGTAGTTCGCCCACCGCGCCCGAGAGTCGGGCCTGTTCACGCTGCAGAGCCAACACGCGCGAGGCTTGCGCCAGCCCCTTGTCGAGCAGTTCCTGCTGCGAGGAGAGCTCCTGGGCGATGAGGCCAAGCTGGGTCTCCAATGCGTCGGTTTGGGCGTCGATGCCCACGACCTGGTTGGCGAGTTGTTCGCGCTGGCGCGACAGCTGGTCGGTCTCGCGGCTGATGGTCTCGTCGCGGGCGCGCAGCAGGTTGGACTGGCCTTCCATCAATTCGCGCACGTTCCTGTCGCTCTCGGCCCTGGTGTGGAGCTCTTCGGGGAATTCGATCTCGCTGGCGCCGTCGCGCTCGGCGACGAGCCGCCCGTAGCGCGCCATCAGTTCGAAGAGCTCGCTCTCCAGGATGGTCATTTTCGATTGCCATTCGATCGGATCGAGCTTGATCAGCACCTGGCCTGCTTCGACCGTATCGCCTTCGTCGACGAGAATCTCGGCAACGACGCCGCCATAAGGGTGCTGAACCACCTGGCGGTTCTGGGCGACCTCGATCCGCCCGGACGCAACCACGGCACCGGCGATCTTGGTCAAAGTCGCCCAAGACCCGAAGCCGCCGACGAGAATGGCGACACCGAGAAACCCGACGATCAAAGGCAGGCGGGCGCTCCAGGCCGTGCTCTCGGATGAAGCCATCAGCGGATACCACCGGGTTGGTTGGCGGATTGGATCGTCGTGGCGTTCTTGACCCTTTCACGCAGGACTTCGTCGCGCGGACCGAAGGCGGTCCGAACGCCGCCTTCCAGCATCAGCAGCAACTCGCATTCCTGGATCGCCGCGGGGCGATGGGCCATGATGATCACCGAACCGCCGGAGGCTTTCATCGACCGGATCGCGGCGTTGAGCGCCTCGGAGCCGGCATTGTCGAGATTGGAATTGGGTTCGTCCAGCACCAGAATCACCGGATCGCCATACATCGCACGGGCCAGGCCGATGCGCTGGATCTGCCCGCCCGAAAGCTGACCGCCTGCGACCGAGATCGGCGTGTCGTAACCCTTCGGCAAGGTGACGATCATCTCATGGGCATCGGCCTTCTTGGCGGCTTCGACCACCTTGGCATCATCAAGCTCGGGCGAGAGCTTGGCGATGTTCTCGGCGATCGTGCCATCGAACAGCTGCACCCGCTGGGGCAGGTAGCCGACATAAGTGCCAAGCACCGTCGGGTCGTATTGATCGAGCGTTGCACCATCCACAGCCGGACATATCCGCCGGCCGGCCGCCAGACCCCGGTGAGGGCGTGGGCCAGTGTGGACTTTCCGGCGCCCGAGGGGCCGATCACGCCCAGAGCCTTGCCCGGCTCGAGCCGGAAACTCAGCATCCGCAGGCTGGCCGTCGACTGTCCCGGCGGCACCACCGTGAGTTGCTGAACGTCAAGCAGTGCTCTGGGGCGCGGCAGGGCGGTGCGCTGCACCGCGGGCGGCACCTCGCTGAGAAGCTGGCCCAGATTGGCCCAGCCGCGCCGGGCGCGTTCGATCATCGGCCACTGACCGATGGTCATGTCGACCGGGGCGAGCGCGCGGCCGAGCAGGATCGAGCCGGCGATCATCGCGCCCGGCGTCAGTTCGCCCTGAAGCACCAGATAGGCGCCGAGGCCCAGCATTGCCGATTGCAGGAACAGCCGGAGCGCCTTTGACGTCGACGTGAAGGAACCCTGAAGGTCAGCGGCATGAATTTGCGACTCAAGGGCGATAGTGCGGCCCTTCTGCCAACGTCGAAAAGCGGCATCGTGCATGCCCAGAGACATCACCAGTTCGGCCTCTTCGCGCAGGTTCGAGGCCATGCGATCCGATCCGGTGGAAGCCATTCCGGCGCGGCCCAGCGGTATGCGCGATACCGATCGGTTGACCAGCGCGATCAGGATCAGGAAGGCTCCACCGAGCGCGAGATAGCCCAACCAAGGGTGGAAAATGAAAATACCGAACAGGAAAACCGGCGTCCAGGGAATGTCGGCCAGCGCCAGCAGGGCGGGCGACGACATTAGCCGCTGTACCGCTTCGAGGTCGGCGAGATTGCCGGCGGTCTCGTCCGACCCGCGCACCGCCGATTTGTGCAGCACAGCGTCGAACACGCGGCCATCGAGACGGGCCTGAAAGCGGGCGCCGGCCCGCGCCATCACCCGGGTGCGGGCGAATTCGAGCAGGCTGTACATGGCGAAGAGGAAGGCCACGAGGCCGGAGAGCGCGATCAGCGTTGCGATCGAGCGCGAGCCAAGCACGCGATCATAGACTTGCAGCATGTAGAGCGGCCCGGTGAGCATGAGCAGGTTGACAAACACGCCGAAGAGCCCCACGGCCCAGAACAGGCCGCGGCTTTCCCGGCGCGCGGCACGAAGCTCGGCAAGGCCGGCGTCGTTAGGTGGCGAATTTCTGCGCATGCGATCCTTATGGCGAGCCTTCAGGGATTTAGCCGATAATTCCTACGATTAGCTGAAAGCTGCAAGGGTTTGTTTCGGATCTGCCACATCCGGCGTTGAAGCCTGGCCATGGCCCGGGCATATTGCAACCGCAGTCTGGACGGTTTGCACCCGGTTTTGCGCTCGGATCGCGAGCGGGCAAGATGCAAATCGCCCACACAGATGAAACGGAGCGTTCAGTTGGCGCAAGTTCTCGATTTGGAATTGATGCGATTGGGTTTAGAGAACATGAAAACGGACATGGATTGAAACGGAATTGAATTTGCCAGACCGCTGCCCCCCATCGAATGGACATGCACGCGCGCCGTTGAGCGCGGTTCTGGGCCTTGCCCTGTCGGTTGTGTTGTCGGCGTGCAGCGTGCCCGGCCCGGGCGGCGCGCCCGATGGCATTCACGATCCATATGAAGAGACAAACCGGCGCAATCACGAACTCAACCTGGCGCTTGATCGCGGCCTTCTGCGCCCGGTGGGCAAGGGCTATGCCGGTTCCGTGCCCGATCCGTTGGTGGACACGGTTGCCAATTTCGCCGACAACCTGAGCCTGCCCGGAATGGTGGTCAACAACGTGTTGCAGGGCAATCTGGGCGGTGCGTTCCAGAACAGTTTCCGCTTTGTTTTCAACACGATCTTTGGCATCGGCGGGCTCGGCGATCCGGCCAGCGAGATGGGCATCGACGCGGTGGAAACCGATTTCGGCGAAACCCTGCATGTCTGGGGCGTGCCCGAGGGCGCCTATGTCGAACTGCCGGTTCTGGGCCCCTCGACGGAGCGCGACGCGGTCGGCAAGGTGGTGGATCTGTTGATCGATCCGCTCGGCTATGTGCTGCCCAAGCCGGAGAAGTATTACGGCACCGGTGTGAAGGTGCTGTCGAAAGTGGGCAGCCGCGGCCGCTATGCCGATACAGTCGATTCGATCCTCTATGAAAGCGCCGACAGCTATGCCCAGTCGCGTATAATTTACCTGCAAAACCGTCGGTTCGAACTTGGATCGGACGATGGGAGTGCTTATGTCGATCCTTACGATGACCCATATGGTGACCCTTATGCCGACCCTTATGCCGAGTAGACCTTCACGCCGCAGCGCCGTTCTGGGTATGCTGTCGGGCCTCGCACTGACCGCTGTAGCCCGACCGGCGCTTGCGCTGAGTGCTGACGGGGCCAAGCAACTGGTCGACAAGATCGTCGCCGATATCAACAAGGTGATCGCGGCTCCGAGTTCGGAAGCCCAGAAGATTTCTCAGTTCGAGAAGATTTTCGTGCGTTATTCCGATGTGCCGACGATCGCGCGCTATGCGTTGGGGGTGGATGCGCGGCGCGCCACGCCGGCGCAGCTGAGTGCCTTCACCAAGGCATTCCAGATCTATGTCAGCCGCAAATACGGCAAACGGTTCCGCGAGTTCATCGGCGGCGAGATCGAGGTGCAGAAGGCCAGGAAGGTGAAATCCTTCTACGAGGTCAAGACCATCGCCCGGCTGCGCGGCGAATCGCCCTTCGAGGTGACGTTCCTGATCTCCGACCGGTCGGGCAACAGCAAGTTCTTCAACATCTTCATCGAAGGCGTGAACATGCTGCTGACCGAGCGGACGGAAATCGGCGCGATGCTGGACAAGCGGCGCGGCGATATCGACGCGCTGATCCGCGATCTGAAAAGCATCAGCTGAGGCGGGCGCCGCTGAGCGAAACGTTCAGCGGTTATCGACGCCGAGAAGATCTTCCAACACACGTTCGACGCCGGTGCGGGTGCGCTGGTTGCGATCCTGCCGGGTAATGCCGGGATCGAGCACCGGTTTGGTTGGCGGGATCGGCTCGCGCATCGGCAGCGGGCGCACCGGCAGCCCGGCATGCACCCGCATCATGGTTTCGTGCCAGATTTCGGCCGGCAATCCCGACCCGGTGACGCCCGACAGCGGGGTGTTGTCGTCATATCCCATCCAGACGCCAGTGACGTAATCGGCGGAAAACCCGAGGAACCAGGCGTCGCGCGCCGATTGCGAGGTGCCGGTCTTGCCCGCAACGGGGCGGTCGGACAGGGCGGCGCGGGTGCCGGTGCCTTCGGTGACGACCTTGTTCATCATCCAGATCAGCTGGGCGGCGGTTTCCTCGCGGATCACACGCTCGCCGATGCCGGAGGTCGCCGAGAAGATCGGATCGGCGCTGCCCAGGAGTTTGAGCTCGGTCATGCCATAGGGGGTGACCGAGCTGCCGCCGTTGAGAATGCCGGCATAGGCGCCTGTCATCTCGAGCAGTGACGCCTCGGAGGCGCCGAGCGCCAGCGCCGGGCCCTGGGCCAGATCGGAGGCGATGCCGAATTGTTCGGCCACGGTGCGCACGGTTTCGAGCCCGGCTTCCTGGGCCAGCTTCACCGCCGGGATGTTGAGCGAGAGTTTCAACGCGTCGGTGAGTGTCACCAGGCCGCGATAGTTGCGCGAATAGTTCTTCGGACACCATTCGCCGGAGCCCGGGATGGTGATGCAATAGGGCGCATCTTCGACCAGGTCGAGCGGCGAGCGCCCGAGATCGAGCGCAGCGGCATAGACGAATGGCTTGAACGACGAGCCGGTCTGCCGCTTGGCCATCGTGGCGCGGTTGAACTCGCCGGTCACCCGGGTCTTGCGGCCGCCGACAATGGCGCGCACCGCGCCATCGGCGGACATCACCACGATGGCGGCCTGGGCTTCGGAGCCGTCCTTGACCTTGTCCTCGAAAATGGTGCGCATCGCTTCTTCGGCGGCGCTCTGGATGCGCTGATCGAGCGTGGTGCGGATGATCACGTCTTCGGTGGTGTCGCGGGTGAAGAATTCCGGCCCGGTCTGCATCACCCAGTCGGCGAAATAGCCCCCCGCCTTGCGCTGGGCCGCCTCGGAGAGCTGGGCCGGGTTGGCGACGGCGCTGGCGTGATCCGTATCCGAGAGATAGCCCTGTTCGTGCATCAGCTTGAGCACGGTTTCGGCGCGGTCCTGCGAGCGCTGGAGATTGTTGGTGGGGGCGAAGCGGGTCGGCGCAACCAGGAGCCCGGCCAGCATCGCCGCTTCCGGGGCCGTCACGCGGGCGGCGGATTTGCCGAAATAGCGCTGGGCGGCGGCCTCGAACCCGCGGGCGCCGGCGCCGAGGAAGGCGCGGTTGAAGTAGATCGTGAGGATTTCGTCCTTGGAGTATTTCACCTCCATCGCCATCGAGTAGATCGCTTCCTTGATCTTGCGGGCCAGCGAGCCACGGCGGCAATCGGCCTCGTAGGCGGCTTCGTCCTTCCATTGCTTGGCATCGAACGGCACGCCGAGGCAAAGCAGCTTGGCGGTCTGTTGGGTCAGGGTCGAGCCGCCATGGCCCGAGAGCGGCCCGCGGCCCTCGCTGAGGTTGATGCGCACGGCGCTGGCGATGCCGCGCGGCGACAGGCCGAAATGGGAATAGAAACGCTTGTCTTCGGTGGCGACCACGGCATTTTTCAGATGCGGCGAGACCGATGAAGCGGTGACAACGCCGCCGAACTGATCGCCGCGCCAGGCAAAGACATCGCCCTTGGCATCCAGAAGCGTGACCGAACCGCGCGAACGGCCGTCAAAGAGCTGATCCACGGGCGGCAGCGTATAGGCGACATAGCCCACGGCGAGACCGATGATGGCGGCGGTGATCAGGCCGATACGCCAGCCGAAGCCCCAGACGATCCTGAACACCAAGCCGAACAGCCCGAGTACGAAGGCGACGAGAAAGTTGCGTTTGCGTGCCGGTTTGCGCGCAGGCTTGCGCCGGGCCGCCGCCGATTTCGCCTTGGCCTTGGGCTTCGCGGCCGATTTGGGATACCGGCGGTCCGCCACGAGGGGCGGCTTCTTGCGTCCTGAATTGCTCATGTATTGCCCTGCCCGGCAGCTTGTTGTTGGGGCCACCATAGACCCCGGAATCCGAAAAGTTGAGAGCTTCCTTGCCCCGCCCCGATATTTGGCCTGCCCAATACGCAGGCATTTCGGGGATAGCGCACATTTTTTCATCATGCGACGGGGAAATTTTTCGCAAAATCGCCGGGTTTTCTTCCGGCCCGGGGCGAAGGGCGGTTTTCTGCACCTGCATAATGGCCGGGCGAACCGGCGCAACGAAAAGGAAACCCGAGGTGAAACTCATCATAGCGACGATCAAGCCGTTCAAGCTTGAAGAGGTCCGCGAGGCGCTGACTGCGATCGGCGTGCGCGGCATGATGGTCTCTGAAATCAAGGGGTTTGGCGCGCAATCGGGCCATACGGAGATTTATCGCGGCGCCGAATACGCCGTGAACTTCGTGCCCAAGGTCAAGCTGGAAATCGCCGTGAACGCTCAGATGGCCGATCAGGTGATCGAGACCATCGCGGCAACCGCGCGCACCGGCAAGATCGGTGACGGCAAGATTTTCGTGCTCGATCTCGTGCAGGCGGTGCGGGTGCGCACCGGTGAAACCAATGAGGACGCGCTTTGATCGCGCCCGGACGGAAGGAAAGACCAATGAACCGGATAACAACATTTCTGATGGCATGGGTGTTTGCCGTCGCAATCGCGTTTGGCCTGCCTTCGCCGGCCATGGCGCAGGATGAGGGGCCATCGGCGCAAGCGGTTGCCGCTGCGGAAGCGGCCTATATGTCGCCCGAACAGATGATCAGGCAGAAGGCGCTGGATGCTGCCGCCGCCGCCGCGCAGGAAGCGCTGGACGAGGGCAAGGATGCGGCCACCGCTGCCGCCGACGCGATCGCGGCGACCTATGCGCCCATGGTCAACGGCGATTTCATCTATACGTCGCTGCTGTTCCTGATCGGCGGTTTCCTGGTGTTCTGGATGGCGGCCGGGTTTGCCATGCTCGAAGCCGGGCTGGTGCGCTCGAAGAACGTGACCATGCAGCTGACCAAGAATGTGGCGCTGTTCTCGTTTGCCGCGATCTTCTATTACCTGATCGGTTACAACCTGATGTATCCGCTGGGCAACTGGATGGTCGGCGGGATTCTGTCGGGTGTCTGGGGGCCGGGCGTGTTGGAAGCGACCGGCGTGACGGCGGCGGCGGCGGACGATATCGGCTATGCCTCGACCGGGTCGGACTTCTTCTTTCAGCTGATGTTCTGCGCCACCACGGCGTCGATCGTGTCGGGCACCCTGGCCGAGCGGATCAAGCTCTGGCCGTTCCTGATCTTCGTGATCGTTCTGACCTCGATCATCTATCCGCTGCAAGCCAGCTGGAAATGGGGCGGCGGCTTCCTTGACGCGGCCAACTTCCAGGACTTCGCGGGCTCGACCGTGGTGCATTCGGTCGGCGGCTGGGCGGCCTTGATGGGGGCGCTGCTGCTCGGGCCGCGGATCGGCAAATACAAGGATGGCCGGGTGCATCCGATGCCGGGCTCGAACCTTGCATTGGCGACGTTGGGCACGTTCATCCTGTGGCTCGGCTGGTTCGGTTTCAATGGCGGCTCGCAGCTGGCCATGGGCACGGTGGGCGATGTTGCCGATATCAGCCGGATCTTCGCCAACACCAACGCGGCGGCAGCCGGCGGGGCGGTGGCGGCGCTGATCCTGACGCAGCTGGTCTACAAGAAGCCGGACCTCACGATGGTGCTCAACGGGGCGCTGGCCGGGCTGGTCTCGATCACCGCGGAACCGCTTGCGCCGTCGCTCGGCGCGGCGACGCTGATCGGGATGGTCGGCGGTGTGATCGTGGTATTTGCGGTGCCGTTCCTCGATCGGGTCCGGATCGACGATGTGGTGGGCGCGATTCCGGTGCATCTGATGGCGGGGATCTGGGGCACGTTGGTGGTGCCGCTGACCAATGATGAGGCCGATTTCGGGGCGCAGCTCTACGGCATTGTCGTTGTCGGCGTCTTTACCATCGCGGTCTCGCTGGCGGTGTGGTTCATCATCAAGGCCATCATGGGGTTGCGGGTGGATGAAGAGACCGAGATCAACGGGCTCGACATGGCTGAGCTCGGGATGGAGGCCTATCCGGAATTCTCCAACGGCTGAGCCTTGGTGGGCGCGATGCGAAGGAAGCCCGGGCGCCGAGTGTGCCCGGGTTTTTCCGTGGCGGAACGCCCGGATGATTTTGCCGAGGCAGCGCGCGATGCCGGGTGGTCGAATCGCGTGTTCCCATGCTAAATATAGCGTCATGTCTGCACCAAACCCCCAAATAGGCGAAAAACGCCCGCAAATCCGCCAGTTGGACGATGCGGCGATCAATCGAATCGCGGCCGGCGAGGTTCTGGAGCGGCCCGCCAGCGCGGTGAAGGAGCTGGTGGAGAATGCCATCGACGCCGGGGCGCGGCGGATCGAGGTGTCTTTCGCCGATGGCGGCAAGACGCTGATCCGGGTGCAGGACGACGGCTGCGGCATGGCGCCCGAGGATCTGCCGCTGGCGCTTTCGCGACATGCGACCTCGAAGATCGACGGCACCGACCTGCTCGATATCCATACCTTCGGCTTTCGCGGCGAGGCGCTGCCCAGCCTCGGCGCTGTCGGGCGGCTGAGCGTGACCACGCGGGCGCGCGGGTTTGACGGCGCCGAAGTGAGCGTTTCGGGCGGCAGGATCGGGGCGGTGAGACCGGCGGCGTTGTCGGGCGGCACCATTGTCGAGCTGCGCGACATCTTCCATGCCACGCCGGCGCGGCTCAAGTTCATGCGCAGCGACCGGGCCGAGGCGCAGGCGATTGGCGACGTGGTCAGGCGGCTGGCGATGGCCGAGCCTTATGTCGGCTTTGCCTTGCGCGATGTGTCGGGCGGCGGCGAGGGGCGGGTGACGTTTCGCGCCGATGCCGAACAGGGCGAGCTGTTCGATGCGCTGCATGGGCGGCTGGCGCGGGTGCTGGGCCGGGATTTCGCCGAGAACGCGCTGAGGATCGAGGCCGAGCGCGAGGGGTTGCACCTGACCGGCTATGCCGCGCTGCCGACCTATTCGCGCGGTGCGGCTGTGGCGCAGTATCTGTTCGTCAATGGCCGTCCGGTGAAGGACAAGATGCTTTATGGTGCGCTGCGCGCGGCCTATTTCGATTTCCTGAGCCGGGACCGGCATCCGGCGGCGGCGCTGTTCCTCGATTGCGACCCGCACCTCGTTGATGTGAATGTGCATCCGGCGAAATCCGAAGTGCGGTTTCGCGAGCCGGGGCTGGCGCGGGGATTGATCGTCAGCGCGCTACGCCATGCACTGGCCGAGGCCGGGCATCGCGCCTCGAGCACCGTGGCGGGGGCGACATTGGGGGCGATGCGGCCCGAGGCGGCGGGGCCGGGGCGAGTCTATCAGATGGATCGCGCCTCGAAGCCGGCGCTTTCGATGGCATACAACATGCAGGCGCCGCAGATGGAGGCGCCGGGCTTTGCCGAGGCGGCGAGTGCGAGGATCGAGCCGGTGGTCGAGGATGCGACCGAGGCCGAGGCGCTGCCCCTGGGCGCGGCGCGTGCGCAGGTGCATGAGAATTACATCATCGCCCAGACCGAGACCGGCATCGTGATCGTCGATCAGCACGCGGCGCATGAACGGCTGGTCTATGAAAAGCTCAAACGCCAGATGGCCGAGAATGGCGTCGCGGCGCAGGCGCTGCTGATCCCCGAGATTGTCGAACTGAGCGACGGCGATTGCGCGCGGCTGATGGACCTGAGCGACGACCTGGCGCGGCTGGGGCTGGTGATCGAGCCGTTCGGCGGCGGCGCCCTGGCGGTGCGCGAAACCCCGGCGATCCTGGGCCAGATCAATGCGGGCGCGATGCTGCGCGATATTCTCGACGAGCTGGATGATCTGGGCGAGAGCCTGAGCGTGCAGGCGCGGATCGAGGCGATCCTGAGCCGGGTGGCCTGTCACGGCTCAGTCCGCTCGGGGCGGCGGATGCGCGGAGAGGAGATGAACGCCCTTTTGCGCGAGATGGAGGCGACGCCGCATTCGGGCCAGTGCAACCACGGGCGGCCGACCTATGTGGAGCTGAAGCTGAGCGATATCGAGAGGCTGTTCGGGCGGACATGATCGAGATCAACGGACGGGTGCTGAGCGAGATGGAGCTGGCCGCGATTGCGGGCGGATTGCTGCTGCTGGTGATGCTGATCCTGTTGATCGTGGCGGTGCGCGCGACCGGGCGCAGCGCGCGGGCGACCGAGCCATTGGTGCATCAACTGGGATCGCTGGCCCAGCGGGTGCAGGGGCTGAGCGACGGGCAACAGCAGCTTTCCGGCGGGCTGACCCATGTCAGCGAGGCGCAGGCGGCATCGCAGAGCGCGATGTTGCAGCTGATGGAAAAGCGGCTGGCCGACGTCAGCGGCAAGATGCAGGAGAACCTGCATGGCAGTGCGCAGCGCACCGCGAAAAGCTTGGGCGAGTTGCAGCAGAGGTTGCAGGCCATCGACAAGGCGCAGGAGAACATCACCAAGCTCAGCGGCGATGTGCTGTCGTTGCAGGATATCCTGAGCAACAAGCAGACGCGCGGTGCGTTCGGGGAAATCCAGCTCAAGGACATCGTTTCCAAGGCGCTGCCCAAGGATTCCTATGATTGGCAGGCGACCTTGTCGAACCGGGCGCGGGCGGATTGCCTGATCCACCTGCCCAACCCGCCGGGGCCTATCGTGATCGACGCGAAGTTTCCGCTGGAAGCCTATGAGGCGCTGCGCAATGCCGAGACGCCGGAACAGATGAACCGGGCGAAACAGGCGATGCGGGTTTCGGTGAAGGCGCATATCAAGGCGATTTCGGAGAAATACATCCTCGATGGCGAAACGGCGGACGGGGCGCTGATGTTCCTGCCGTCCGAGGCGGTCTATGCCGAGCTGCACGCCAATTTCCCCGAGCTGGTACGCGAGGGGTTCAACGCCAAGGTCTGGATCGTCTCGCCGACCACCTGCATGGCGACACTGCACACGATGCGCGCGATCCTGAAGGATGCGCGGATGCGCGAACAGGCCGGGGCGATCCGAACGATGCTGCGGCATCTGCACCGTGATGTGGAGCTTGTGGTCGAGCGGGTGCAGAAGCTCGACACGCATTTCACCCAGGCACGCAGGGATCTCGACGGCATCGGCACGGCGGCGGAGCGGGCGGGCAAAAGGGCGGCCAGGCTCGACAATTTCGATTTCGAGGAATTGACGCCGGAGGACGAGCCCGGGGTGGTGCAGCTGAGCCAAAGCGCCGGCAAACCCGCGCGAACGGACCTTTGACGAATTGAGCGCCTTGCGGCGCAAGACCATGCTTGACCCCCTCCCTGACCCTCCCCTTTTGGGGAGGGGACCGATTGGCAGGCCGACCCGGAAACATCTTGGTTGGCGCGGTTTGCGAATCCGGGAGCGCGCCGCGCGGGGATATTTCCGGTCAGAGGAAGCGGCAGCGGGTTTGTTCGCACCGGATCGAGGACGGGGATTGCATGGGGCCGATCTTTGGCGGAGAATGCCGGGAATGCCCTCAGGAGGAATGGCCCATGCTCGATATCTCGGTTCACAAGATTGCACAGGTGATCCTGATGGCGCGCGAGCTTGGCCGGGCCGAGGGCGAGCTGCGCGGGTTCATCGACCGGCTGACCGAAGAGGAACAGGCCAGCCTTGTCGCGGTGATGTGGATCGGGCGCGAGAGCTTCGCTGCCGATGAACTGGAAGAGGCCAAGCGCACCGCGATGGCCGAAGCGACCACGCCGACCGCAGACTATCTGCTCGGCACGCCGCATCTGTCGGATCACCTCGAAAACGGGCTCGACGAGCTCGGGCTTTCGGCGGTGGACGAAGAGGATGACCTGGTTCGCGGCGGCTGATTTCCGAAACATCGATCACGGACCCGAGCGAGGCACGCCTGAGCGGGCCGCGCCGGCGCTGTGGCGTTCCGACGCCTGATCACGAAATGCAGGGTTTTGCCAACACGGCCGTGTGTCCTGTGAGTGATGTTACGGGGGGCGTCTTGTGAATGCCTGCCAACTTGCTGTTTGCAAAAGGTAAATAGCTCTTTCCAAAACCCAGGGGAAAGTTTCACGCGATTGCTGTCAATCGCGCACAGAGTGGTGAGCGGGTGTGTTTTGAAATGCGGCTGGGAGAGGCGCATCTTGGTTGCAGATCGGACGACACGATCAAAACACCGCAACCCGAACACACTCGGGCCAAACATAAAGGACTTTGAAATGAAACTCGCAATTGCAGCCTTTTCGACAGCCCTCGTTCTCGCCACCGGCGCATCGGCCATGGTCGGCCCTTATGAGCGTGCCGTGAACGACGCCGCCAACAATAGCGACCTGATCACCACCGGTATGCAGGAGGCTAAAGCCAGCAACCAGTCGACCAGCCCGCAGGCGGAATGGTCCAACGGCGAGGTCAAGGAGATCACCGTGTTCTCGACCAAGGACGAAGCCGGGCGGCAGCATTTCGGCGCCGGCGCGCGCTGAACGACGCTCTCCCGCTTCGCCGATTCAAGACAAACCCTCAACGTTCCCTGAAAGGACCAAATCCATGAAACTCGCACTCGCAACCTTCTCGACCGCTCTCGTTCTCGCCACCGGCGCATCGGCCATGGTCGGCCCTTATGAGCGCGCCGTGGACAACGCCCCGGGCGACAGCAGCCTGTTCACCACCGGTGCGCAGGACGTTAAAGACAACAGCGTTTCGACCAGCCCGCAGGCAGAATGGAACAACGGCGAAGACAAGGGGATCACGGTGTTCTCGACCAGCAGTGAAGGCGAGCGGCAGCATTTCGGCGTCTCCGGACGCTGATCCGCCTCCCACCACTCACAACTCACGCCCGGGGGCTTGCTCTCCGGGCGTTTTCTCGTTTTCAGACCGTGTCAACGATCTGCAGGTGCTGCGCCAGCCGTTCGATTTCATCGAGCCAGCGTGCCACCAGCCTGGGGTCGGAGGGCGCTGCGGAAACACCGGCGGGGATCTCGCGGGCGAGCACCGCCTCGACCGCGAGAGCGACCGGCACCGAGACCAGCCGCGCCATGGCCGAACTGCGTTCGTCGCCCCAGGCATCCATGACATAGGTCTTGTGCCAGACCGGGCGGCCATCCTTTTCCGCCTTGAGATCGACGCAAAGCACGACGCGGTCGGGTTCGTCTTCGTCATAGGCGTTTTCGGCCAGCAACTTGTCCGCGATCTCCTGCAGGCGGGCATCGGAGGCGGTTCCGACTTCGGCGAAGATCCCGGCCCAGGCCTCGGCCCAGCCATTAAGGCGCAATGTGCCGCGGACGAAATCCTTGACCGGCCAGGCCGGATCGAAGCCGTATTCCGCCATGAAGGGCAGGCTGTCACGGTTGGGATAGACCTCGAAGGATTCCGGCGTCGGCAAGGGGGCGTCGTAGCGGGTGAGCGCGTCCCAGGGTTTCTGCACGTTGAGCTCGGAAAAATGCCGGATCGAGCGCGAGGGCGAGCGCAGCGCCTTCAGCACGCCGACGGGTGCCCAGGAGAACTTGTAGCGGAAGGCGTTGGGAGTTTTCGGCACGCCGCCGCAATAGGACAGGAAGCTGATCGCGTTGTCGGGCGCGTAGGCCCTGGAGGCGCGATACTCCGCCACCAGCTTGTGCGCCATCAGGTGGTCGATGCCGGGATCGAGGCCGACCTCGTTGACGAAGGCGAGACCGGCGGCACGGGCCTTGGCATCGAGGGCGCGCATTTCCGGCGAGATGTAGGAGGAGGAAACGAAATGGGCGCCGCGCGAGAGGCACATTTCGGCCAGCGGCACATGCCAGTCGCCCGGCAGCATCGAGACGACGATATCGCCCTTGGCGGTGGCCTCGGTGAGGGCGTCGATGTCGAAGGCGCGGATGTCGCTGGCGATGTCGCCGACCGCGTCGCGGGCTTTTTCGACGGTCCGGTTCCAGACGGTCACGGGGTGGCCCGCCTCGATCAGGCGGCGCAGGCCGGGGATGGCGGAGAGGCCGGTGCCGCACCAGTGGATTGTCATGGAGAAACCTCGCTGAGATGTTTTTCGTATTCCGCCTCGGCCCGGGCCCAGACTCCGGAGGAGAGATTGGACAGGGTGAGCAGCGATGGCAAGAGCTGGTCGGCGTAGTCCTTGGAGCTTTCCACCGGCAGCATCGAGGGCAGATTGTCGATCGCCATCACGTCGAGCGGCGGCGATGCGTGGGCGCGAAAGGCCGGGGCCTGCCATGTGGTGGCCCGGGAATAGATCGGCACCGGGTTGTAATCGCTGTCGGGATCGCAGGCGATATCGCCGACGACCGTGAGCCGTCGCGGGGCGGTGAGCGCCGATTTGGGGACGAAGACCGGCGTGCCGGGGCGGGCGAAGATGCAGTTGAGGAAGATGTCGTGATCGAGGATTTCGGGGAAGGGGCCGCCCGAGGCGGTCTCCTCCATGTCCCATTTGGTGACCGCAATGTCCATTGCCTCGCAGAGGTCGGCGGCGCCAGTACCGACACGGCCCAGAGCGCCGATGACGATGGCGCGGGGGCGAGGCTGGCCTGTGGCGTCGAGCCGGGCGGCCAGATCGGCGAGCAGCGCATCCTTGCCGGGATAGGCACCAACGGGTGCGCAGATGCCGCCCTGTTGCTGGGCGGCCCAGGCCATCAGGCTGACGGCGGCACCGGCGAAACCGGCCCAATAGCCGAATGCGGCGACCCGGCGGCCCGCCTCATCGACGAGGTATTCCAGATCGTAGAGCGTGCCGCCGCCTGCCTTGAAGCGGCGCAGCAGCTCCTTGCCGGAATGCTGGCCCTTGAAGGCGTGGCCGAACATGATGTGGCGATGCGGCAGGGGGGTGCCATCGTCGGGCAGCTCCTTGAGGCCGAAGATGATCGCATCCCTGGGCGCGTCGGGCCATGAATTCTCGGGTGCGGCTTCGGCCCCGGCCTCGAGATAGCCCTGCATCGGCAACGCGCGGGCCGAGCTTTCCTCGACGGTGACGCGGATCCCGGCGTCGATCAGCGCCCTGGCACCTTCGGGGGTGAGGCCGGTGCGGGCTTCGTTCTCGCGCTGTTCGGCGCGCAGCCAGAGATGGGTCATGCGGCAAATTCCGTAACTATTCCGAGATCATGGGTGGCCTTGACCGAGGCGCGGGCGCGCATCGCCTGATGGTGCGCGGCGAGCCGGGGATAGGCGGCGATATCGACGCCATCGCCGGGCAGCCAGGTGCAGATGGTGAAAAGCCAGGGGTCGGCGAGGCTGAAGGCGTCACCCAGAACGTAAGGTCCGGCAAGGCGGCTTTTGACATGGGCGCAGCAGCCGGCCATGTTTTCGCTGACCTTGGCGGCCATCGAGACATGCGCGGCGGGATCATCGGACCAGCGGCTGCCGCGCATGCGGTGGGCGTGGTTCACATGCATGGTCGAGGCGAGGTAATACATCATCTCGCGCATCCTTGCGGCGCTGAATGGATCGGCGGGCACCAGCGCCTTGTCGGGCGCCTTGGCGGCGATCCATTCCAAGAGCGCGCCGGTTTCGGTGAGGATGCCGTGCGGGGTTTCGAGCGCGGGGACGCGGCCCTTGGGGTTGACCGCGTGATAGGCGGATTTGGTCTGCTCCGCGCTGGCGAAATCGACCGGGACCGGCGCGAAGGGCAGCCCGGCCTCGTGCAGCGCGATGGCGGTCGCGACCGAGATGGTGTTGGGGGCATAGTGCAATCTGAGCATTGGCGCGCTTTCAGAGATGGGTCTGGGCGAATTGACGGTCGCGGGTTTCGAGATGCGGGATGGCGTTGAAATGGGCGAGAGTCGGGCGGCCTTCGATCACATGCAGGCGGTGGACCGAGCTGTTCATGATGGTGAGCGCGATATGGCTCCAGGCGGTGAGATCGAGGTTGAGCACCCGGCGCAGGATGGTGGCGATGACGCCGCCGGATGTGACCAGCATGGCGCGGCCGGGGCTGCTGGCGATCTCGTCGATCAGGGCGTCGACGCGGGCGGTGAAATCGGCGTAGCTTTCGGGCGCACCGGCGATCTCGCCGCGCTCCCAGGCGCCGAAGACCTGCGGCAGATGAGCGATATAGCCTTCGCGGGTATCGGGCAGGGGCAGGCCGTGCTGCGCCTCCATCAACTGCGACATGGCGAAATAGGGCAGCTCGTTGAGCCGCGCATCGGTAACGAGCGGGGCGTGGATCTCGGCCCGCATGCTCTTGGCGGTTTCCATCTGACGGCGCAGCGTGCCCGAGAGGATGCGGGAAAACCTCTCTCCGGTGGTTTCGAAATGCTCGCCGAGCCAGCGCGACTGCTGATGGCCGAGATCGGAAAGCTGATCGTAGCCGGTCTCGTCGCGGGCCTGGGAATTGGCCTGACCGTGGCGGATGAGGGTGATGTGGGGCATGGGCTGTTTCTCCGTTGTTGCCTTGGTAGGGGAGCGCCGGGCGGGCGGCAAGGGCGGGCGCCTTCGGCGAGGATATTTTTGGCAAGATGAAGCGGAGGGACGCGAATCGAGTTCGAGCGGTCGGGATTGGGGGATGCGGAGCGGTGGCGGCGTGGTTTATGATCGGGGCAAGCAGGAGGGCGCGCGATGAGTGAGACGATCCGATTCACGCTGGATGGCGAGACGGTCGAGGCCGAGAAGGGGCTGACCATCTGGGAGGTGGCCAATGGCCGCGGGCTGGTGATTCCGCATTTGTGCCACAAGCCGGCCAAGGGCTATCGCCCGGATGGCAACTGCCGCGCCTGCATGGTGGAGATCGAGGGCGAGCGGGTGCTGGCGGCATCGTGTATCCGCGAGCCGGCCGAAGGCATGGTCGTGACCACCAATTCGGGGCGGGCCGAGGCGGCGCGCAGGATGGTTGTGGAAATGCTGGTGGCGGATCAGCCGGAGCGCGCGGATGCGCATGATTGCAGCGCACATTTCTGGGACATGGCGGAGCTGAGCGGCGTGTCGCGGAGCCGTCTGCCGAAGCTCGAGCAGGCGCGCGTTCCGCTGCTGGATTCGAGCCATGTGGCGATGCGGGTCAATCTCGATGCCTGCATTTCCTGCGGGCTGTGCGTAAGGGCCTGCCGCGAAGTGCAGGTCAATGACGTGATCGGCATGGCGGGGCGCGGGCATGGCGCCTTTCCGGTGTTCGATCAGGACGACCCGATGGGGGCGAGCACCTGTGTGGCCTGCGGCGAATGCGTGCAGGCCTGCCCGACGGGCGCGTTGATGCCCGCCGCGTTGGTGGATGAGCAGGAGCGCGGCGACGGTGCGGCGTTTGACCGCGAGGTCGAAAGCGTCTGCCCTTTCTGTGGCGTGGGTTGTCAGGTGTCGCTGAAGGTGCGCGACGACAAGGTGGTGTATGTCGAAGGGATCGACGGGCCGGCCAATGAAGGGCGGCTCTGTGTGAAGGGGCGGTTTGGCTTTGACTATATCCACCACCCGCATCGGCTGACCAGGCCATTGATCCGGCGCGCGGATGCGCCGGCGAAGGGGCTGAACGTGGATCCCGGAAACTGGGGCGAGGTGTTTCGCGA
>CBDUGF010000053.1:0-22479 GCA_965366835.1 uncultured Rhodobacterales bacterium | reverse complement strand
AAACTGTGCGCATCAAGCGCACCTGACCAAGACACCAAAAGAGCCCCCGCTCAGGGGCCACCTGACCCACGAGGGAGACGACCCAGATGAAACCCCGCCTTCGCGCCCTGTTCTGCGATCACCTGTCGATCATGCGTGGCAAATACCTGCCCGGCTCCAAGATCGCCGACAGCTCCACCCGCTTCTGCCGCTCCACCTTCGGCGTGCATTACGACAAGGATCTGCTGCCCGCCCCCGGTGCGATGATGATGGAGGGCCTGCCCGACATGGAGCTCAGATGGCGCCATGACGAGATCCGCGACAGCTGGGACGAAGACACCAGGATCGTGCTCGGCGATCTCTACGATCAGGACGGCGACCCCCTGCCGCTCTGCCCGCGCGGTGCGCTGCGCCGCGCTGTGGCCGATTGGGGCAAGCACGGCCTCAGCCCCAAGCTCGGGATCGAGCTGGAATGTTTCGCGCTTCAGACCAATGAAGACGGCCGCCTCGTGCCCTACGATTCCCCCGGCGGCGTGGTCTATGGCACCGGCCCGTTCTCCGATCCGCTGCGCTTCAACGATGCGATCTGGGAGGCCGCCGAGGAGCTTGGCTTCAGCCTCGAAATGATCACCGCCGAATTCGACAACCCGCAATTCGAATATGTGCTCACCTTCGACAACGCGGTGAAAGCGGTCGACGATAACGTGCTGTTCCGCCTGATGGCGCGCGAGATCGCGCTCGAACACGGCATATTGCTCACCTTCATGCCCAAGCCGATCGCCGAAGCCGGCGGCTCGGGCATGCATGTCAACTTTTCCTTCGCCGATGTCGATGGCGGCAATGCGCTCTCTTCCGGCCCCATCGGCGGCCCCGATCACATGAACGATCTGTCGCGCGGCTGCCTTGCCGGCCTGTTGCAGCATCACAAGGGGCTCGCCGGGCTGATCGCCCCCACCGCCAATTCCTATCAGCGGCTGCAGCCCGGCTCGCTCTCGGGCTTCTGGAAGAACTGGGGCGGCGATCATCGCAACGTCACCACGCGGATCAGCTCGGAAGGCGGCGCCAAGGCGCGGCTCGAACATCGCATGGCCGATGCCTCGGCCAACCCCTATACCGCCGCCGCCGCCGTGTTGCAGGCGGCGCGGCTCGGCTTCGAGAACGGCTATGCCCTGCCGGCAATGGAGACCGGCGATGGCTTCGACAACACCGATGCCACCGAAAGCACCGCCGATTCGCTCAAGGGCGCCATCGCCGATCTCAAGGCCGACAGCGCACTGACCGCTGCAATCGGCCAGATGCTCTGCGACAACCACATCTTCATGAAGGAAAAGGAAGTGAAGAAGACCAAGGATCTCGAAGGCGACGCCCTGCGCGACTTCTACGTCCATTTCGTCTGAGCCTTCCCGACAAGGAGCCCCCAATGAACGTCACCTGGAAACTCCCCGACGGCAGCGAAAAGACCGCCAGCGTCAGCGCAGGCACCTCGATGATGCAGGCCGCCGTCGACAACAACATCCCCAACATCATCGGCGAATGCGGCGGCACATTGTCCTGCGCCACCTGCCATGTCTATGTCGCCGAAGACTGGCTCGCCAGAACCGGCGAAGCGGATGATTTCGAAGATGCCATGCTCGACGTCGCCGAGGCCGAACGCCGGCCCAATTCGCGCCTGTCCTGCCAGATCGAAGCCGCCGACGCGCTCGACGGGCTCACGCTCATCGTCCCCGTGCCCTGATCGCCCTTCATCTTTCCCGAAATACTCCGGGGGTGCGGGGGCGGCGCCCACGCTCCCGCCCCATCCGTCGGCCCCGACGTCAGCGGTAATAAACCTTCCCAAAACCTCAAAACTCGTTTAACCATCCCGAAAACAACTTTCGGGAAACCTGAACGAGCATGACGATCCACCCCAAGGCTGCCGCCCCCGCCCCCAATGTCTACGATGCCGAGCCGATCCCGGCCACCGCCCGCGCCGAGATCGACCGTTTGCTCAGTTCGGGCGATCTGTTTCGCTACACCGCCCCCGAAGAGTCTCCCGTCGCCCTGCTCGAGCGTGAATTCGCCGCCCATATCGGCGCCAAATACGCCCTCGCGGTCTCCTCCTGCTCCGCCGCGCTGTTCCTGTCGCTCAAGGCGCTTGGCCTGCCGCGCGACGCCCGCGTACTGATCCCGGGATTTACCTTCGCCGCCGTGCCCTCGGCGGTGATCCATGCCGATTGCGTGCCGGTGCTCTGCGAAGTGGGCGAGAATTACCGCATCGATATCGATGATTTCGCCGCCAGGCTCGAGGACGGTATCGTCGCCGTCATCATCTCGCACATGCGCGGCCACACCTCGGATATGGATGCGATCATGGCGCTTTGCGACGCCCGCGATATCCCGGTGATCGAAGACGCCGCGCATTCGCTCGGCACCGAATGGGACGGCCGCAAGATCGGCACCATCGGGCGCGTCGGCTGTTTCTCGTTCCAGTCCTACAAGCTCCTCAATTCCGGCGAAGGCGGCATCCTCGTCACCGACGACGCCGACCTGGTGGCGCGCGCCGTCATCATGTCGGGCGCCTATGAGCACAACTGGCAGAAACACATGGCCCCGGGCGACAATTCCGCCGCGCTGGAGGAAGCCTTCGCGCGCTGGCAGAACCGCTTGCCGCTCTACAACCTGCGCATGGGCAACCTCTCGGCGGCGGTGATCCGCCCGCAAATCGCCGAGATTCCGCGCCGGGTGCGCGATGGCCGGCGCAATCACGATCATGTCGCCGCCCGGATCAACGCCTCGCCCTGGATCGCCGTGCCCGAAGCCCTGGCGCCGGAACAGCGCGCCCCGGATTCGATCCAGTTCAACCTGATGGATATGTCCGATACCGAGGTCAAGGCCTTCGCCGCCGCCGCCGCCCGCCGCGGCGTCAAGGTCCAGGTCTTCGGGCTCAGCGCCGACAATGCCCGCGCCTTCTGGAACTGGCAATTTCTGCCCGGCCCGGCGCCAGAGCTCCCCCGGACCCGCGCCATGCTGATGCGCGCCTGCGATGCCCGTCTGCCCGCAAGGCTGACGCTGGAAGATTGCGACTGGCTCGCCAACACGCTGATCCTTGCCGCGCAAGACGTGATGGATGCGCCGCGCGCCTACGGCACCTGACCGCCTCCCTTGCCGCACTGGCAATAGTCGGGCAGGCTCCTCTTCAAGCGAATTGAAAGGAGCGGCCCATGCCGGATTTCTCCAAAGGCGCCGCCTGGATGAACGGCGAAATCCTCCCCGTCTCGGAGGCGAAAATCCCGGTCCTCGACTGGGGGCTGACCCATTCCGACATCACCTATGACGTGGTCCCGGTGTGGAACGGCGCCTTCTTCCGGCTGCCCGATTATCTCGCCCGTTTCCGGGCCTCGATCGGCGCATTGCAGTTCGAAATCCCGCAAACCGACGCCATGATCGCCGACATTCTGCACGCCATCGTCGCGCGTTCCGGCCTGCGCGCGGCCTATGTCTCGATGGTCGCGTCGCGTGGTGTGCAGATGGTGCCGGGTTCGCGCGACCCGCGCGATTGCGCCAATCATTTCTATGCCTGGTGCGTGCCCTACGTGCATGTGATCGCCCCCGAAATCGCGATGCGTGGCTGCCACCTCTGGATCTCCAAATCCTCCCGCCGCATCCCCGCCGACAGCGTCAATCCCCGCGTCAAGAATTACCATTGGGGCGATTTCACAACCGGCCTTCTGGAGGCCAAATCGGAAGGTTACGACACAACCGGCCTGTTGGATCACGCCGGCAATGTCACCGAAGGCCCGGGCTTCAACATCTTCGCGCTAAAGGGCAATACCGTCGTCACCGCGGATCAGGGCGTGCTGCACGGCATCACCCGCCGCACCATGATCGAAATGTGCCGCGCGCGCGGTCTCACGGTCGAAACCCGCGCGCTGTCATTAGAAGAACTGATGGAAGCCGACGAGGTTTTCCTGTCCTCTTCCGGCGGCGGCGCCATCCCGATCACCCGCGTCGATGCCCGCAGCTTCGGCAACGGCGCCCCCGGCCCGGTCGCCGCCCAGCTTCGCGACGATTATTTCGCCCTGCTGGAAAGCTCCGACCTCCGCCAGCCGGTGAACTACAAAAGCAGCTTCACCACGTCGCCGGCAAACGGATAGGCCCGCATCGCCGGGTCGATCACCGCCGCCCGCACGATCGGTTTCAATTCATCCGCCACCTGCCCCGGCATGTCCTGCAATATCCCCTTGCGCGCGATCAGGCTGATGGTCCGGCTCAGCGGCGCAAACGGCAATTCCAGCACGTCGATCTCTTCGGCAAAGCGCCGCGCCCGCATCAGGGCCAGCGGGGTCAGGATGGTCCAGCCCGCGCCCTGCCCGACCAGCGCCAGGATGGCGTGATAGCTGTCGAGCTCGAACTGATGGGCCAGCCGCAGGTTCTGGCGCGCCAGATGCTCCGAGATCAGCCGCCCCATCCAGTGGCGCGAGGTGTATTGCACCAGTGGCAGGCGCTGAAGCTGGCGCAGCACATCGCCGCCCGGATCCACCGCCCCCTTCGGCGCGGCCACAACGAAACCGTCCTCGAGGATCGGATGCACCTCCATCCAATCCGCCGGCGCGCCCATCTCGGCGGCCACGATCATGTCGAGCGCGCGCGCATCGAGCAGGTCATAGAGGAAATGGCTGGCCCCGGTTTCCAGCAGGAACTGGCAGCTTTTCAGCTCCCGCGCCATATGGGTCAGCAGGCGGGGCGTCACATCGGCCTCGAAATCCTCGATCATGCCGAGCCGGAACCGGGTCAGCGCGCTCAGATCGCGGCTCGCCAGTTCGGCCCTGGCCTGGGCCGCTTCGTTGATGATGTTTTCCGCACGGCGGCGAAAGATCTCGCCCGCCGGGGTCAGCCGCACCGGCCGCGCGTTGCGCAGCAGCAGCATCACGCCCATCGCGGTTTCGAGATTGGTCAGCTGTTGCGACACTGCCGAGGGCGAAGCCCCGAGACGCCGGGCCGCCGCTGAAATCGAGCGTTCCTCCGCCGTGGCGATGAACACTTCGATCCCCCACAAGGTGATCTTGCCGGGGCCGGTGGTCATGGATCAGCCTATTTGCCGAGTTTCGAAAGCTTCGATTGCAGCTCGGCCAGCTGCTTCTTGATCTCGTCGAGATCCTCGCCGCTCTCGTCTTCCGCCGGTTCGCCCGGTTTGGCTTCGCCGCCCGGCGCATCCTTGCCGCCCGGCACCCAGCCCCCGGTCATCGCCTTCATGAAGGCTTCCTGCTGCGCCTGCATCGCGTCAAACCCGGGCATCTTGGCCATCGGGTTCATCGAGCCCATGTTCTCCATCAGCTTGGATTGGCCGTCGCGCAGCATCTCGAAACTGGCCTGCAGGAATTGCGGCACCACCGAGGTCGCCTGGCTGGCATAGCTGCGTACCAGATCGTTGAGCACCGCCACCGGCAGCACGCTTTCGCCCCGGCTTTCATGTTCGGCGATGATTTGTAGCAGATATTGCCGCGTCAGGTCGTCGCCGCTTCTCAGATCGACGATCTGGACCTCGCGGCCGCCGCGGATGAATCCGGCGATGTCATCGAGCGTGACATAGTCGCTGGTCTCGGTGTTATAGAGCCGCCGGCTCGCGTAACGTTTGATCAGAAGCGGTTTTTCACTATCGGCCAAAACAATTCCTCCCCCGGAATGCAGCAACGCAGCATGAGCTTACGCTGTTGCAGAATAAAAGAAAAGGGCGAGCCGGTGATGGCTCGCCCTTGGCAAATGTCGCGCCCCCGTTTGGGAGGAGAGGGAGAGGGGCGCGAACGGCCTTGCGGCCTTGCTTGCTTACTTGACGGTCGACGCTTTCTTGGCGGCCGAAGTCACGTCGTCAGTGGCTTTTTTCACAGCTGCGGTGGCGTCTGCGGTGGCGTCTTTGCCGGCAGCCATCATCAGCTCGACTGTGTCCATCTGGACTTTCTTGGCGATCTCGGCGAATGCGGCCATATTCTCGGCGGCAACTTCAGCGGAGGCCGATGCGAAATCGGTCATCGCCTTGGCGTAATCGGCGGGCTCGGCTTTGGCTTTGGACATGTCGGCCAGTTTGGCCAGCGTGTCTTTGGTCCATTTGCTGGAGATCTCGGCCGATTTCTCGGCAGCGGTCAGGGCAACGCCGGTCAGTTTTTCGTTCAGCGACGCTTGGGTCTGGAACGTTTTTTCGAAAGCGGCGGTGTCAACGGGGAATGCGCCCATCATGTCTTTCATGACGGCGGTGAAATCTTGGGTCTTGGCCATTGGTCTGTTCCTTCATGTTTGCGGTGCGGGGGGAGGCCCGCGTTTCTGCGACTGCAAACAATATAGATTCTGCGGCGCGGCAAATCAAGTGTTTTTGCTGCACCGCAGCATTTTTCCTTAACCCTCTGAAATCAAAGAGAAGGTTTGGCCGAAACATAGGTTCCCGGGGCCGGCGCAAGCGGTTTATAGCTCGAATCACCGGGGTTGCGGGCGGCGACTTTCTTGCCCGAGCGTTTGCTCAGCCAGCTTTCCCAGCGCGGCCACCACGACCCCTCGTGGAACTCCGCGCCGGCGCGCCAGGCGGCGGGATCGAGGCTGGTATCGTCATTGGTGTAATGGCCGTATTTCTTCTTCGAGGGCGGGTTGACGATGCCCGCGATATGGCCCGACTGGCTCAACAGGAAGGTCTTCTGCTTCGAGCCGGCCTGCTGCATCCCGCGATAGCAATCGACCCATGGCGCGATGTGGTCGGTCTCGCAGGTGATGGCGCAGAACGGCACCTCGACATCGCGGATATGCAGGGTTTCGCCGCAGACATCGATGCCGTCGGTGACAAGCAGGTTCTTGTGGCACAGCCAGCGCAGGTATTCCTTGGTCATGCGCGCCGGCAGGTTGGTGCTGTCGCCGTTCCAGAACAACAGATCGAACGCCGGTGGGGTCTCGCCCAGCATGTAGCTCTTGATCGCCGGGGTATAGACCAGATCGTTGGAGCGCAGATAGGACATGGTGCGCGACATGATGAAGCTGCGCAGCACCCCGATGGTGTCGACCTCCTCTTCGATACCGTCCAGGAAATGCTCCTGCAGGAAGGGCGTGAACTCGCCCTGATCGGAAAAATCGGTCAGCGCGGTAAAGAAGGTGGCCGACTTGATCGACTTGTCGCCGCGCTTCTTCATCAGCGCCAGTGTCATGTTCAGCGTGGTGCCGGCGATGCAATAGCCCACCGCGTTGACCTGTTTCTCGCCGGTGATCTCCTTGGCGACACGCACCGCTTCCAGAAACCCCTCCTCGATGTAATCGCCCATCCCGACATCGCGGTATTCCGGCCCCGGATTGACCCAGGAGACCACGAACAGGGTGTAGCCCTGATCGACGATCCACTTGATCAGCGAATTGGCCGGCTTCAGATCGAGAATGTAGAACTTGTTGATCCAGGGCGGGAAGATCACCAGCGGCGTCTTGTGCACTTCGTCGGTGCTGGGGCTGTACTGGATCAGCTCCATCATCCGGTTGCGATAGACCACCTCGCCTTCGGTTGCGCCCACGTTGCGGCCCAGCTCGAAGGCGTTGTCATCGGCCAGCCGCACCAGCATCTCGCCATCGTTGCGCTCGAGATCGGCGACCAGGTTTTCCAGCCCCTTGACCAGCGATTCCCCCTCGGTCTCCACCGCGCGTTCCAGCGCGTCGGGGTTGGTGCCGAGGAAATTGGTCGGCGCCATCATGTCGATGATCTGATTCGAGAAATAGCGCAGCCGCCGCCGGTCGGTATCGTCGAGATCGTCGACATGCTCCACCGCCTGGCGAATCGCCTCGGCATTGCGCTGATACTGGCGCTTGACGAAGTTGAAATAGGGGTTCGACTTCCATAGCGGGTTGGCAAAGCGCGGATCGTCGGGCCCGTCATCCTCGGGCGGTTCCAGCTCGCCCTTCGCCAGCTGTTGCTGCGCCTCCATGAAGTGCGACACCGACTTGCCCCAGTATTCCAGCTGGTGTTCGAAGATCTTCGCGGGATTCTCCATCCACTCTTGCCAGTAAGCCCCGGCGGCTTTCATGAACAGCTCCTGGCCGGGGCTGTTCAGCGTCGGATTTGGCGGCTTGCGATGGGTCAGCACGTTGATAAGGCGCTGCGACAATTCCTCGACCCGTGTCAAATTTGCCGTCATCCGGTCGAGCGTTTCTGGTGCGACATCGTCTTTTGTTGTCATCTTAATCTTTTTTCCCTATCTTCGCTGCTATGCAGCATCGCGCTGCCGATTCATGTGCCGCGCGGGCAATGATAACGGGTCGACCCCGAACAAAATCGAAGGATACGAGCATGCGTTATATGGCCACCTACGATCTGATGGAGACCTTCCGCAATACCAATCAGTGGCTTGGTGCCTCCACCCGGTCATTCGCATCCTACCCGATCTTCTCGATGGTGCCAAACCCCGCGCTGCAATGGCTGGCCGCCTGGGGCGAAGTCACAGAACGCACCTTTCAGCGCATGGTTGTCAAGCCGAGTTGGGGCATCCGCACCTTCGTGTGCAAGGATGGCAAGGATCACCTGGTCAATATCGAAACCGTGGTTTCGCGCCCGTTCGGCGATCTGATCCATTTCAACATCTCCGGTCGCAAGCCCAACCCGCGCAAGGTTCTGCTGGTGGCGCCGATGTCGGGCCACTATGCGACGCTGCTGCGTTCCACCGTGAAATCGCTGCTGGTCGATTGCGAGGTCTACATCACCGATTGGCACAATGCCCGCGATATCCCGGTCTCCGAAGGCAAGTTCGACGTCGAGGATTATACCCTCTACCTGGTCGATTTCATGAAGCATCTCGGCCCCGACACCCATGTGATCGCCGTGTGCCAGCCCGCCCCGCTCACCCTCGCCGCCACAGCCTATCTCGCCGAGCAGGACCCGGCGGCGCAGCCGCGTTCGCTCACCCTGATCGGCGGCCCGGTCGATCCCGATGCCGCCGCCACCGATGTCACCGATTTCGGCCGCCGCGTCACCATGGGTCAGCTCGAGGGATCGATGATTCAGCGGGTCGGATTCAAGCACAAGGGCGTTGGCCGCATGGTCTATCCCGGCCTGTTGCAGCTGGCCTCGTTCATGGGCATGAACGGCGAGCGTCACTCCAAGGCGTTTCAGGACCAGATCATGCGCGTGATGCAGGGCGAAGCCGGCGATCACGATCCGCACAACCGGTTCTATGACGAATATCTCGCGGTGATGGACATGACGGCCGAGTTCTACCTGTCGACGGTCGAACGCGTGTTCAAGAACCGCGAAATCGCGCGCAACGAATTCGTGGTCAAGGGCCACAAGGTCGATATCGGCGCGATCACCACGGTCGCGGTCAAGACCGTGGAAGGCGAGAAGGACGATATCTCCGCCCCCGGCCAATGTATCGCCGCGCTCGATCTCTGCACCGGCCTGCCCGACAGCAAGAAGGCCAGCCATGTCGAGCCCGGCGCCGGGCATTACGGCATCTTCGCCGGCTCGTCCTGGCGCAACAACATCCGCCCGCTGGTGATCGATTTCATCGACGCCAATTCCGGCGATGATGCCGAGGCGAAATCCGCCTCGAACAAGGCCAAGGACAAGAAACCCGCCAACAAGAACGCCGCCGCCTGACCTGATCCGATCCGGCCTCAGCGGGGCCTGTTCCGATTCGGGCCTGCCCTGGCCGCTCCCGGAGCCAGCGGATTTACACCTTCGCGAATCCGCAAAAACACGCTATAGTTGTTTGAACTAATTAGACAAACAACTCAAAGGCCGCATCGTGCCGAGTTCGCACCAATTCCTGTCCGAACCGTTTCTTTATGTGGCGCGGTTTTCAGGCAAGCTGCGCCTGGCCGACCTGATCGAAGGCGCCGATTTCTGCCGAGCGTCGCCGCTGTTTCGCGCCGCAATGCCGCAGCTGATCGACCTCAGCCAGGTCACCGACATCGCGCTCGATTTCGAAGAGGTGCGCCGCTTCCTGACCGTCCTGCGCCAGGATTACAGCAAGAACAGCCAGGGTGTCGCGATGTTCATCCTCGTGACCGGCACGCATAACTTCGCCCATGTCCGCCAGTTCGAGATGCTGGCGGCAGACCTGGATGGGCTGAGCGTACGGATTTTCACCGATCCGCAGGCCTGTCTGGCGGCGCTCGGGCGCCCGGAAGCGTCGATCGAAAGCTTGCTGGGTGCCGCAACTCCTGCCAAGGTATCGCAGACCAGCGGTCAGGCGGGCTGAAACAGCCACACCAGCGCAGACACCGCAGCGATCAAAGGACGCGCGCCATGCCCGAAATCGCCTTTTCCTGCACCTGCGGCGCGCTCCGCGGTCATCTCGATGTCGCCTCGCCGCGGGCGGGCAATCACGCGATCTGCCATTGCCCCGATTGCCGCGCCGCTTCGATTCACCTCGGTCAGCCCGATCCCGCTCCCGAGGGTGTCGAGGTCTGGCAGACCGCGCCGGATCACCTGCACATCACCACGGGCGCCGAGCATCTGGCGCTGATGCAGCTGTCGCCCAACGGGCTCTATCGCTGGTATGCATCCTGCTGCAACGCGCCGTTGTTCAACACCCTGCGCAAGCCGCGCCTCGCCTTTGTCGGCGTCATCGCCGACCGGCTCGAGGATACCGCCCCGCTCGGCCCGCTGATCGGGCGCAGCTTCATGAAAGGCACCGACGGCAAATACCGCCATGAAGGCTTCAACCGCATCGGTTTGCGCCTGATGCAGATGATGCTTTCGGCCAACATCTCGGGCCGTTGGCGCAAGACCCCGTTTTTCGACGAGACCGGCGCGCCCGTGGCCGAACCGACCGTGCTCACCCTGGAGCAGCGCCGCGCCGCCTCCGCGTAGGGTGCGTGATCTCACGCACCTTCACCGCCACCATACCCGCCATCCACGTAGGGTGCGTGATCTCACGTAGCATCGCCTCACCGCCGCCCCCTGAGCCAGCGCCAGACCGGCACCACGTCGAGCGCCGCCACCGCCACACCCAGCGGCACCATCCAGAACCCCAGGATCGGCAGAAAGCCCAGCACCCCGCCACCGATCAGCACCAGCCCCGCCACCAGCCGCAGCCCCGGCGGGATATGCCTGCGGGTCCAGATCTGAACCCGCCGGATCATCCGCTTGCTGTCACTGGCCAGTCCCATCGCATCATTGCAGCACGAACGGCTGCCCCATCCAGGCCCGCAGCGCCTGCGTTACCGCCTCGGGCGCCTCCAGCGTCGGCACATGCCCGGCCTCCTCGATGATCTCCAGCCGGGCATAGGGGATCAGTTCGGCCATGAATTCGTGGCGTTTCACCGGGGTCAGCCGGTCATGCGCGCCGCACAGCACCAGCGCCGGCACCTTGCATTTGCGCAACGTCGCCTGCTGGTCGCGGCGCCGCTGCAACGCCCGCACCTGGCGCAGGAAAACCTCCGGCCCCAAATCGCGCGTCATCTCCGCCATCTTGGCCAGAACCGCCATCCGCCCCGGCCCCGGCGCCAGGTAGTCGGGCTTCAGGAAGCCGCGCATCACCTCGTCCAGCCGCCCCGCCTTCACCCCCACGATCATCGGCTCGTAGCCGGCCGAGGTCTGCGGCGTCTCTCCCTGGGCATTGGTATCCATCAGCGCGATCCGGGTCACCCGCTCGGGCGCGCGGCGCAGGATCTCCATGGCGATGATGCCGCCCATGCTCAGCCCTGCCAGCGCGAATTTCTGCGGACAGCCCATCAGGATGTCCGAGGCGATCTCCTCGATCCGCTCGCCGCGCGTGGCACAGGCCACCATCACGTTCATCTCGCGGCTCAGCGCCTCGATCTGCGGGCCATAGAGCCGCGCGTCGCACATCATGCCCGGAACCAGAACCAATGGGTCGCTCATGGAAATTCTTCGCTCCTCGATTGCGCCCCCCAACTTCGCAGGAACCCACGCGGCGTCAACCGGGATTTACCAGGCCGGCATCGGGTCAGCCTTTCCTCGCCAACAGCACCGAATGCCCGTTGCAGTCCGGATCCTCGGCGCGAAACGCCACCACGCGAAGACCCGCCTCCGCCAAGCGTGTCTCATATTCCTCACGCGACAGGCTCGCGTGATAAACGCGCTCACCCGCCACCTCTCCGCACGCCTCGCCTGCTTCCGGTCCCACGGTCAGCATAAGCGGTCCCCCTGAAACCAGATGCGCCGCCAATCGCGCGATCACGTCCCGTTGCTCCTCCGCTTTCAGGTGAAAGAACGAATTCCACGCCAACACTACGTCGAAATGCTCGCCGAGATCCAGCTCGCGCATATCCCCCTCGACCCATCGGGCTTGCGGATACCGCTGCGCCGCAATCGCCAGCATCGCGGGCGCAAAATCCACCCCGGTCAGCGCGCATCCGCGCCCGATCAGGTAGCCCGCAATCGGCTCCCCGGCGCCGCAGCCCAGGTCCAGAACCCGCGCCCCATCAGGCAGCAAGGCACAAAACCGCTCCAGCCACCTCAACTCGTGCAGATCGCGCCCGCGCTCCCGGTCAAACTGCGCTGCATTGCGCTGATAAACCCCGCGCAGGCTCATTCCGGAACCAACCCGCGGAACGCCGGGAAATCCGCGTAGCGCGCCTGCCGTGCGGTCAGGCTCTCCTCCGGTGCTTCGCCGCGCCGCAAGAGCATCCCCCGCGGCGCGATATAGCTTGAAATCGTGCGCCACGGGTCGGGCCGCCAGCTGATGTTGAAAGCGCAGAGCTTGGGGAAGAACCACAGCTCGGAATAGGGCAAATGATCGTGCATCCACCAGGCCAGATCGCGCCAGTCGCGCCCCGCCTCGTATTGTTCGGCAAACCAGGGGATCACGATGCTCGCCCCCGCCACAGCGTCCTCTCCGCGCGCCCAGTCCCAGATGTGGCATTCCAGCGGGTTGTCGTTGCGCGCACAGTTCAGCCTGTTTTCATTGCCAAACCGGTTCAGCGTGCGCGAGCGATAGCCCGAGCGCACGGCCACCCGCCCGAAGGTCTCCTCCAGCGGGTCGAGCAGCTCGGTGCAAAACGCCCGCCCGTTCTCGATCGCCAGGTCCGGATCGTCGGGAATGTTCTGCACCCCGTGAAAATTGCCGATCTCGGAATAGAGAAACTCGCGCATGTAGAAATACCGGCTCAGCCGCACCCGCCCCAGCGTCTCGAGACTCCACATGCTTCGCGGTCTGCGCATCATCCGCCCCCGTAGGGTGGGGTTTCACCCCACCTTGCCTTTCAATACCCGTTCCAGCGAAACGCACCCTCCTGCGACAGCGCCGAAAACGGGTTATGCGCCACCTCCCAGACATGCCCGTCGGGATCGGCGAAATAGCCGTTATGCCCGCCCCAGAACACATCCGCCGCCGCTTTCAGGATCTTCGCCCCCGCGCCCCGCGCCGCCTCCAGCACAGCGGCCACCTCCGCCTTGTCGCGCACATTGTACGACAGCGTCATCGCGCCATGGCCCAGCGCCGCCTCATCCAGCCCCAGATCCTCGGCCAGTTTCGCACGCGGATAAAGCCCCAGCGTCTGGCCGATGAGATCGAACGCGATCACGCCGTCAGGACTCTCCACCCTCTGCCAGCCCAGCGCCTCGTAAAACGCCGCCGCGGCTTCCATATCCGCCACCCCCAGGGTGATCAGCGATACCCTCTGCTCCATGCTCACAGCCCCCCGATCCACTCCAGCATCAACGCCACCGCCGCATCGGTGTTCTTCGGCGAGCGGATGTCGCCCGCGATCACATGCCGCTCCGGGTCGACCTCCGCCTCGGGCGGCAGCAAGACCACGCGCGCCGCCCCGCCCCATTCTGCCGCGATCCGCTCGGTCGCCTCTGCCCGCACCACCTCGTCTTCGGGCGAAAAGTAGAACAGCGCCGGAATGCCGACGCCCGAATAATCCTGCGCCGCCGCGTGTTTGACCAGTGCCGCCAGCGTCACCGCCGCCACCGTCGGATAGCGCGTCGTCCAGTATTTTTCATGCTCTTCGTTGGCCGCCTGCCAGCTGCGCTCGCGCCCGGCGAGCAGCGGGATCACATACCGCGCACCCGGCAACGTCAGAAGCGGCGCCGCCGGGTTCTTCAGCCCGAAATTGGGCGAGACGAAGATCATTCCCTTCACCCCGCGCACCAGCTCAGGCTGCAACGCCGCCTCGGCCACCAGCGTGCCCCCGGTCGAGGTGCTCATCACGATCACCTCGTCGCCCACCGCCCGCGCCACTGCCAGCGCTTCGGCGACATCCGCCATCCAGTCCCTGACGCTCGCCTGCGCCAGCGCCGCGCCCCCGCGCCCGTGTCCGGTCAGCCGGGTGAACACCAGGTTCGCCCCCAGCGCCTCGGCCACCCGGTCAGGCACCGGGCGCAGCTCCTCCGACGTGGCCGAGAACCCGTGCACATAGAGCAGCGCCACCGGCGTGCGCGTCTCGCGCTCTCCGGCCCAGATCACCCGCTTCTCGGTCCCCGGCGTCAGGTCGTCGAACGCGGCCTCGACGCTTTCGAGATAGACCTGCACGCCCTCGCCAAACTTGCGCTCATCAAAGCTCACCGCCACCTCCACGGGCTCGTATGGCCCGAAATACCACGCCGCACCAGCCAGCAGCGCCAGCGCCAACAACACCCGCCCCAACCATTTGCCAAAATTCCGCATCAGACCACCGCGCCCATAATGACATCCTCGACCGCCGCCTCGATCAGCGCCAGGCAGGCATCGTCGGAAAACCGGTGATCGGCGTCCTTGACCAGCGTCAGCCGCAGGTCCGGCCCCTCGGCATGTTCGAGCAGTCGCAACGCCGTCGCCACCGAAACGGCCGTATCCGCCGTGCCTTGCAGGAAGCGCGTCGGAAAGCCCAACACCAGAGGCGCGCGCAGAACCAGCCGCTTGCGCCCGTCCTCGATCATCCGCCGGGTGATGATATAGGGCTCCATGTAGTCGCTCGGCAGCTCGACATGCCCGACCTCCTCGAGCGCGCGTTTCTGCGCGTCGCTGAACTCGGCCCAATAGCCGTCCTCGGTGAAATCCGGCGCCGCCGCGATGGTCACCATCCCGGCGATCCGCTCCGGCATCGCGCGCGCCAGCAACAGCGCCTGCCAGCCGCCCATCGACGAGCCCACCGGCACGACCGGCCCCTCGCAAAGTGCTTCGACCGCCGCCAGCACATCCTCGTGCCAGTCGCCGATCGAGCCCTCCTCAAAGCGCCCCGAGCTTTCGCCATGGCCGGAATAATCCAGCCGCAGAAAGGCCCGGCCCGTGCGCCGCGCCCAGGCTTCCAGATGCACCGCCTTGGTGCCCTCCATGTCGGATTTCAGCCCGCCCAGGAACACGATGCACGGGCCTTCGCCCTCGCTCTTGTGATAGGCCAGCCGCCGCCCCTGCGCCGTGTCCAGATAATCGCTCATGCCCCGCTCCCTCTTTTGCCCGCAACGCTACCGGCCCCGCGCGCCGCCCGCAATCACCCTTCGGCCTCCTCCAAGCCATGGGCCACCAGCGCCGCCAGCCCCGCCACCGCCGCAAACAGCCCAAGAATCGCCCCCTGCACGAAGCTGGCTCCCGCCCAGACCCATTAGCGCTCATTCAAGGCGTGAATGCGCGGCGCGATGAACAATTGCGGCAAAAGCGCCCCGGCCTTGCGGTTCGGCACCAGCAGCCCGACGAAAAACCCCGGCACCGCGAGCGCCGTCAAGAGCCAGCTCAGCATCAGCTTGGGATCGAACAGCCCGTCAGCGGATTTGGTCAGCGCCAGCGCACCGGCATGGCGCAGGAAATTGCCCGCCTCGCCGGGGCGCGCCTCGCCCTCCGCCCCGCTCAGCACCTTGAACGCGCGTTTGAGCAACGCCATCACCTCGCGATCTCCGCACCGCCATTTCCCGGCCTGGCGCCCATGGCTGCACCCATCCTCCGCCTCCCGGCTATTCAGCGCCGCTATGCCTGGCCAGCCGTCCGGCCTCAGCCGCCGGTCAGGCGATTGGCGTCGAGATGTTTGCGCAGCGCGGTCAGATCATCCTGAATCGCCTGCATCCGCGCAATCTCCCGCGGCCCGAACAAGCCGCCATATTTCTCGCCGATCCGGGCAATCGCGGCCTCGCGAAACGCCCGGCCCGCCGCGGTAAGATACACCAGCTTGCCGCGCGCATCATCCGGGTTGGGGCCGGTGGTGACAAACCCCCGTTCTTCGAGCACCCGCAGTGAATGGGTCATCGTCGTCTTGGTCACCTGCATCGCCGCCGCGATCCGCACCGGGGTCTTGCCGTCGCCCATCCGCACCAGGTGGTTGATGATCGCGAAATGCGACGGGTGCAGCCCCTCGGGCAGCGCCCGGGCCAGAAGCGCGCTCGACAGCTGGCTCAGGATCCCGACCTCGTTGAAGAAGCCGAACACCGCTCCCGCGCCGCCGCCGGTCGCCTTGTCGCCCATCTCTGCCATCGCCTCACCCCGCCAGTTTCGCCTCGATCGGCCAGCGCGGGCTGACCGAAACATCCGGACCGTAGCCGATACGCGCCAGCATTTGAACCGTGCCGCCATCCGGCGCCAGCTTTGCCTGCGTCTCGCGGTAAAGCCCCGCCATCTCGGGATATTCCTGCAACGGCTGGCTCAGCGGCTGCACCCCGAGCCCGGCCCGCGCCACCGCCAGGTTGAGCCGCAGCCAATCGCCCCCGGCGGCGATCTGCTCGGCGCGGCTGTTGCCCCCGGTCACGATCCAGACATGCCCCATCGCGGTGCGGCAATTCTCCAGCACCGCCTCGATTCCCTGGCTGTAAGCGCTCGAGCTGCGGTCCAGCGCCATCGCGCGGGTGAACATCCCGAGCCGGTTCAGCGTCTCGAACAGCGGCCCGGTAAAGTCGATCCCGTCGGGATTCTCGGTCACTTCGCGCTTGCCGATGCGAAACAGATCGACGCTTTCGCGGTACGTGCGCGGCGTTTCGATCTCGATGCGCAGCGCCGCCTCTGTCAGCGCGCGCCAATGGGCGATGTCCTCCTCGGCCACCGACCCGCCCAGCGCCGTTCCGGCCCGCGCCACGCCCAGCACCCCCGCAAGCGTCTCTGCCGCTACTGCGCGCGCCGTGTCATAAGGTTCCTTGTTCGACCGGCGCGCCATCACATGCGCCCAGAGCGGATCGGGTTTGGCCGCAGCGTCCTTGCGAAACACCGCCCGCGCCACCGGCCGCTCGTCCAGCCCGCCGGCGTCAGAACCCTCGGGAAAGAGCGCCAGATCGACGGCAAGGCCCTCCGCCTCCGCCGCCATCCGCATCAGCTCGAGAAAACAGCCCAGCCCGATGGTCAGCTGCCGGTCAAACGGATCGGTCTCGGGCAATTGCCGGGTGGTGTCGAACCGCAGCAGCACCGCGTCCTCGCCCTCAAGCTCGACGATCCAGGGCTGCCGGTTATGCGGATTCGGCGCCAGGATCGCATAGGACAGCGCCCGCATCCGCGGATCGCCATAGCGCGGCGCCCCGGCCTGCGCCCAGGGCGCCAGCGCCCGTGTCGGCACCCGCGTCGCCGCATATATCCCGCCGCCCGCCGCCGCCAGAACCACGCCGCCACCCACCAGTTGCAAAAATCCCCTGCGCTTCATCGACTCATCTCCCTTTTGGTCCGATGTCGAACTTTTTAGTCCGATATCGAACTTCTTGCAACCCCTGCTGCGGGTCCCCGGCGATTCCCCGGCTTGAGGACAGCCCGCAACACTCCCTCGCATCGCCCCCGCCCGCGCGCCCGGTCGCTTGACACCGCGCCGCCACGGCGCCAAAAAGCCCCACACATAACCCGCAACCGGGCGTTCCGTGGGCGCCAAACCGACGAGGAGGCCGCAATGGCACAAATCTCCCTGACCTTTCCCGATGGCAATGCGCGCGATTACGATGCCGGCGTCACCCCCGCCGATGTCGCCGCCTCGATCTCCAGCTCGCTGGCCAAGAAGGCGATCAGCGCCACGGTGAACGGCGCCCATCACGATCTGCAATGGCCGATCACCGAAGATGCCGCCATCGCCATTCACACCATGAAGGACGCACCGCAAGCGCTCGAGCTGATCCGCCACGACTTCGCCCATGTCATGGCCCGCGCTGTGCAGGAGCTGTGGCCGGATGTGAAGGTCACCATCGGCCCGGTGATCGAAAACGGCTGGTATTACGATTTCGACCGCGAAGAGCCGTTCACCCCCGAAGATCTCGGCGCCATCGAGAAGAAGATGCGCGACATCATCAACCTGCGCGATCCGGTGCGCACCGAAGTCTGGGAACGCCCGCGCGCCATCGAGCATTATCGCGGCACCCATGAGCGCTACAAGATCGAGCTGATCGACGCGATCCCGGGCGATGAGCCGCTGCGGATGTACTGGCACGGCGACTGGCAGGATCTCTGCCGCGGCCCGCACCTGCAACATACCGGCCAGCTTCCTGCCGACGCCTTCAAGCTGATGAGCGTGGCCGGCGCCTATTGGCGCGGCGATTCAAACCGCGCCATGCTGCAACGGATCTACGGCGTCGGCTTCCAGAACAAGGAAGACCTGCGCAAGCATCTCAACATGCTGGAAGAGGCCGCCAAGCGCGATCACCGCAAGCTCGGCCGCGAGATGGACCTGTTCCACATGCAGGAGGAAGCTCCCGGTCAGGTCTTCTGGCACCCCAATGGCTGGACCATCTACACCACGCTGCAGGATTACATGCGCCGCAAGCAGCGCAGCGGCGGCTATCGCGAGATCAACACGCCCCAGGTGGTCGACCGCAAGCTCTGGGAGGCCTCGGGCCACTGGGAAAAATACCAGCATCACATGTTCCTCGTCGAGGTCGATGAAAGCCGCGACGGCGAGACCGACGATGCCAGCTCGAAAAACCGCGACCAGACCCGGATCAACGCCCTCAAGCCGATGAACTGCCCCTGCCATGTGCAGATCTTCAACCAGGGCCTGAAGAGCTATCGCGACCTGCCCCTGCGGCTGGCCGAATTCGGCTCCTGCGCCCGGTTCGAACCCTCGGGCGCGCTGCACGGCATCATGCGGGTGCGCGGATTTACCCAGGACGACGCCCATATCTTCTGCACCGAAGACCAGATCCAGGAGGAATGCGCCCGCTTCATCGACTTTCTGGCCGATATCTATCGCCAGCTCGGCTTCGACGATTTCGAGATCCGCTTCGCCACACGGCCCGATCAGCGCGTCGGCTCGGATGAAAGTTGGGATCACGTCGAAGGCGCGCTGGAAAAGGCGATCAAGGCGGTCGGGCGCGATTACACGCTCGAGCCCGGCGATGGCGCCTTCTATGGCCCCAAGCTCGATTTCTACCTGACCGATGCGATCGGCCGGGTCTGGCAATGCGGCACCTTCCAGGTCGATCCCAACCTGCCCGAACGGCTCGGCGCGAATTACATCGGCGCCGATGGCAGCAAGCATCGCCCCTACATGCTGCACCGCGCCTGCCTCGGCTCGTTCGAGCGCTTCATCGGCATCCTGATCGAAAACTGGGAAGGCAAGCTGCCCTTATGGCTGGCCCCGCGCCAGGTCGTCGTCGCCACCATCGTGTCCGAGGCCGATGACTACGCGAAAGACGTGGTCGCCGCCCTCAATGCCGTCGGCATCCGCGCCGAGGCCGATACCCGCAACGAAAAGATCAACTACAAGGTCCGCGAGCATTCGCTGGGCAAGGTGCCGGTGATCCTGGCGCTCGGCCATCGAGAGGTCGAGGAGCAGACCGTCACCCTGCGCCGCCTCGGCGAAAAACAGACCTCGGTATCGCCCCTGAGCGAGATTGTCGCAGCACTGGCGAAAGAGGCCACACCGCCGGATCTGCGCTGAGTTTCAGCCCCACACATTCCGCGCCCGTGATGTGAGTTGTAACATTCCAGTGCCGGAGCGTTTCAAGGTGCCGCAGAGCCATGCGGCACCTTTTTGTTTATTCTCAATAACTTGCCGCAACACTCCCTGAAATATCCGCTCACGCAAGGCGGCAATCTTCTGACGCCTGCGTGATGCACAGGCTCGTGAGTGGCCCGAATGCGCTCTGCAGGGTTACCACTTTCCCATCGCAGTTCCGCGAAACGAATACACGAAGCAAAACCACACCAAAGGGAGTAATCCATGACCAACACCATGCAAACCATCGCCCTCGCCGGCGCCATCGCCACCGCCATGGCGGCCCACACCACATCCGTGTCCGCCGCCGAGCAGGAAAAATGCTATGGCGTTTCCCTGGCCGGGCAGAACGATTGCAAGGCCGGCGCCGGCACCACCTGCGCAGGCACCTCGAAAGTCGATTACCAGGGCAATGCCTTCAAGATGGTCGAGAAAGGCACCTGCACCACGATGGAACTGCCCGCCATGGCCGATGGCAGCGCCCGCATGGGTGCGCTCGAAGAGCTCGACCGCGACCTGCCGTCGTCGTAGATCCGCCGCTCCGGGCGGGGTGCGCATCGCAGCGCCCCGCCCGTTTGCCCCCGCCACGCCAGCCAAGCGGAGCCGGACATGCTTGACCAACAGCGTCGCACTTGCCTGCCCCCCGCCCCCGGCGTCGGCTACAAACCACAGCATTACGCGGCGATCATGAGCGATCCCGTGCCCGTCGGCTGGCTCGAAATCCATGCCGAGAACTACATGGGCGCCGGTGGCCGCCCGCTGGCGCAGCTGCGCCACCTTTCCGAGCGTTTCCCCATTTCCGTGCACGGCGTCGGCCTCTCGATCGGCGGTGAAGCCCCGCTCGATAAAGATCATCTCGCCCGTCTCAGGCATCTGTGCGACTGGCTCGCCCCGGCCAGCTTTTCCGAGCATCTCGCCTGGTCGACCCATGACAGCACCTTTCTCAACGACCTGCTGCCGCTGCCCCTGACCGACGAAACCCTGGCCCGCGTCGCGGCCCATATCGACCAGCTGCAGGAGGCGCTCGCCCGCCCGATGCTGCTGGAAAACCCGTCCTCCTACCTCGCCTTCGAAGAAAGCACCTGGTCCGAGCCCGATTTCTTGCGCGAAATCGCCCGGCGCACCGGCTGCGGCCTCCTGCTCGATGTCAACAACGTGTTCATTTCCGCCACCAATCTGGGCTTTTCCCCGCAAGGCTATATCGACGCCTTCCCGCTCGATCTGGTCGGCGAAATCCATCTCGCCGGGCATGATACCGAGGAAGACGACCACGGCGCGCCACTCTTGATCGACAGCCACGGCCGCGAGGTCGATGAACCCGTCTGGGCGTTGCTCGATTACACTCTCGCGCGCTCCGGCCCGCGCCCGCTCCTGATCGAATGGGACAATGACGTGCCGGACTGGCCCGCGCTCGCCGCCGAAGCCGCCCGCGCCGCCGCCGCCCTCCAGGGTATCGCGGCATGAGCGACCAGACCACTTTCCGCAGCGCCCTGCTCGACCCCGAGCAACCGGTGCCGCCCGGCCTTCTCGACGGTGCCGGCCGCCCGGCCGGCGCGCGTTTCTCGGTCTATCGCAACAATGTCGCGGTCTCGCTCACCGAGGCGCTGGAACAGACCTTCCCGGTGATCCGCAAGCTCATCGGCGACGAGAATTTCAAGCCTGTCGCCGGGATCTACCTGCGCGCCCAGCCGCCGGCGTCGCCGATCCTGTCGCGCTATGGCGAAAGCTTCCCCGCCTTCCTCGAAGGGTTCCAGCCACTCGCACATCTCGGCTATCTCGCCGATACCGCCCGGCTCGAGCGCGCGCTGGTTGAAAGCTATCACGCCGCCGATGCCGCCCCGCTCGATCCCGCCGTTTTCGCGCAGACCGCCCCCGATGCTCTGCCCCGCCTGACGCTCGAATTCGCCCCCGCCGTGCGGCTGCTGCGCTCGCCCTGGCCGATCCACGGCATCTGGCGCTACAACACCGAAGACGGCGCGCCACAGCCGCCGCATGACGCGCAGGACATCCTCGTCACCCGCCCGGATTACGATCCGGTCCCGCGCCTTCTGCCGCCCGGCGGCGCCGCTTTCATCGCCGCTCTCCTCCGCGGCGCACCCCTTGGCACAGCCGCTGCAGAGGCCACCGCCGAGGCCCCCGAATTCGATCTTGCGGCATTGCTTTCCGTCTTGCTGCAAGACAACGCCTTGATTGAGGCAAAACTTGAGGATCACCCATGAACGTCCTGTTTTCCCTTCATAATGCAGTCTTTTCGCGCATCGAGAAACTCGATTGGCTGATCCCCACACTGGCCCGCTTCCTGTTCGCCGCCGTGCTCCTGATGTATTTCTGGAAATCCGCCCTCACCAAGCTCGGCGGCAGTTTTTTCGGCTTCCTCAACCCCACCGGCGCCTATTTCCAGATCTTCCCCAGAACCGCCGAAGCCCTGAACTATGACATCTCGCAATTCGGCGTGTTTCACTGGGCCGTCGCCGTCGCCGGCACCTGGTCGGAATTTCTCCTCCCCGCCCTCATCATACTGGGTCTTCTGACCCGTCTGGCCGCCCTCGGCATGATTGGCTTTCTCGCCGTCCAGACCCTCACCGACCTCTACGGCCACGGCGTCATCAACGAGCCCAAAACCATCGGCGCCTGGTTCGACAATGACGCCTCCAGCCTGCTGATGGATCAGCGCAGCTTATGGCTGTTCCTACTGGTCATCCTCGTCATCAAAGGCGCCGGCCCGCTCTC
>CBDUGF010000052.1:0-22593 GCA_965366835.1 uncultured Rhodobacterales bacterium | reverse complement strand
CGGCGCCGTCGAGGGCGATGCGCCAGCCGCCCAGCCCGCGCGTGTTGCGCGCCACCGTGCGCAGGAGCACGAGGAAGAACGCCCCGAGCGCGAGGAAGAACAGGCCCGCGAGGGCGAGCCCGGTCAAGAACATGCCGATCCCGACGCCGACCACAAGGAGAATGAGGAAGGCAAGCAGGCCGAGCGTGAGCAGGCTGAACCAGAACAGGACACGCGGCGCGGTGAACACCGTCTGACCGTCAGCTGCGCTATGCGACAAACCCAATCCTCCGTTCAAGCCTGCGCGCCAACTTAGCAGCTTGGGATCAATCGGCAATGCCGGAGCCGGGCGCGGCGGCGGCGCCGGCGCAAATGCAAAACGCCCCGGGCGAACCGGGGCGTTTCGATCTCAACAACAGAGGCGGTTTGCGCTCAGCCGCCCCAGATGTAGACGGCGGCGAAGAGGAACAGCCAGACCACATCGACGAAGTGCCAATACCAGGCTGCCGCCTCGAAGCCGACATGGCTTTCGGAGGTGAAATGCCCGGCCTGAAGCCTGAGCAGGCAGACCAGCAGGAAGATGGTGCCGATGATCACATGGAAGCCATGAAAGCCGGTGGCCATGAAGAACGACGCGCCATAGATGTTGCCGGCGAAACCGAACTGGGCGTGGCTGTATTCATAGGCCTGGAACACGGTGAACAAGACACCGAGAACCACGGCGATGATCAGGCCCCATTTCATGTCGTCGCGATTGTTTTCATGGGCAATCGCGTGGTGCGCCCATGTCGCCGCCATGCCCGAGCACAAGAGGATCAGCGTGTTGATCAACGGCAGGTGCCAGGGGTCGAATGTCTCGATCCCCGCCGGCGGCCAGACGCCATCGACCATCGGGCTTTCGGGGCCCATCGGATACATCGCGTGCTTGAAGAAGGTCCAGAACCAGGCCGAGAAGAACATCACCTCGGAGATGATGAACAGCACCATGCCATAGCGCAGGCCGATCTGGACCACCGGCGTGTGATCGCCGACCTTCGATTCCGTCACCACTTCGGACCACCAGCCATACATGACATAGGCGACGAAAACGAAGCCCAGGATCATGACCCATGCGGTCACGCTGTGGAAATAGAGGACCGCTCCGAAGAGCAGGGTGAACCCGGCCAGCGCGCCCAGAAGCGGCCAGATGGAGGGGTTCAGAATGTGATAATCGTGATTTTTCTCGTGCGCCATTTTATCCCTCGTTGGAGGCTTCTTTGAGTATTCCGGATTGCTCGTCGGTCCGCGCCGCGGTTTCGGCCTCGGGCATTTCGATTTCGTAGAACGTGTAGCTCAGCGTGATGGTATGGACGAATTTCGCGTCGCGGTCATCGACCATTTCGGGATCGACGTAGAAGCTGACCGGCATTTCCACCCGCTCGCCGGGTTGCAGCACCTGTTCGGTAAAGCAGAAACATTCGATCTTGTTGAAGAAATACCCCGCCTCGTAAGGCGTCACGTTGTAGCTCGCCTGGCCGGCGATCGGCCGGCTGCTGGGGTTGTAGGCTTCGTAGAAAGCCAGGCCGGTCTCGCCGATGCGAAGCTCCATTTCCTTTTGCAGCGGCTTGAATTCCCAGCCGAAGCCCTTGGCCTTGGAGGCGTCGAAACGCACTTTCACGGTGCGTTCGAGGATCACATCGCTGCCGGCCTCGGCAGTCTGCGGCACGCCGCCGAAGCCGGTCACCCGGCAGAACCAGTCGTAGAACGGCACCGAGGCCCAGGCCAGCGCGCCCATCACCACCACCAGGCTCAGGGTCTGGGCCAGTGTCTTGTGCTTGCCCTGAAGCGCCATCAGTTGCCGCTCCCCTGCTGCTGGGTGGTCTGCGGCGGATTGCCGGGATTGCCGCGCTTGGTCTTGACCAGCGTCAGGGCGAACATCAGCGCCACGAAGGCCAGCAGCGCCAGCCCGACGCCGACATTGCGCCCCAGGCGGCGGCGGTGCATCTCGTGTTCCACTCTCAGCGCCATTTCACCAGCCCCCCAGGCCTTGGGATCCGAGCACTGCTTGCACCAGGATCGCGACGAAATGGCCGAAGAGATAGAAGATGGACAGGCGGAACACCTTCTTTTCGGTGCGGTAGCCATCGGCCTCCGCCGCCGCCTCGTCGCGGCGCCAGATCATCCAGGCGCCGCGCAGGAACAGCGCGTTCAGCACCACTGATACAGCGAGGTAGAGCGGGCCGCCGATCGACGTGGCGGCGATGCCGAGCGCAATCGGAGTGAGCAGCAGGGCATAGACCATGATATGGTTGCGCGTCGCGCGGCGGCCATGGGTCACGGTCAGCATCGGCACTTTCGCGGCGTCGTAGTCGGAATTCATGAACAGCGCCAGCGCCCAGAAATGCGGCGGGGTCCACATGAAGATCAGGGTGAACATCAGCACCGATTCGGTGGAAATCCCGCCGGTGGCGACGGCCCAGCCGATCATCGGCGGAAACGCCCCGGCGGCGCCGCCGATCACGATGTTCTGCGGGGTCGAGCGTTTCAGCCACATCGAATAGACCACGACGTAAAAGAAGATGGTGAAGGCCAGGATCGCTGCCGCCACCCAGTTGGTCGCCAGCCACAGCATCACCACCGCGAACACCGCCAGGAAAGCGCCGAAGCCCAGCGCCTCGCCTTCGCTGACCCGGCCGCGGGGGATCGGGCGGCTCTGGGTACGCTTCATGATCCGGTCGATATCGGCATCCCACCACATGTTGAGCGCGCCGGCGGCACCGCCGCCCAGCGCGATGAACAGGATCGCGGCAAAACCGACCAGCGGGTGCACCGGCTGCGGCGCGGCCACCAGCCCGACCAGCGCGGTGAACACGACGAGAGACATCACCCGCGGCTTCAGAAGCGCGAAGAAATCGCGAAAGCCCGCGTCTCCGGTGGCGGCCTGTCTCTGAATGCTCGTATCGGTCATACCTCTGCCTCTTGACGGGCCTGGCTCCGCTTGATCGGGGCCGGGCCGTTCCAGAAGATCAGTTCAGCTTGGCAACGTCGACATATTCTTCGGTCTCGGTCACCTGGGCCAGCCATTGGTCATAGACGTCCTGGCTCACCACCTTGACGGTGATCGGCATATAGGCGTGGTCCTTGCCGCAGAGTTCCGAGCATTGCCCGAAATAGATGCCTTCGCGCTCGGCCTTGAACCAGAGCTGCGCCAGGCGTCCGGGAACCGCATCCTGTTTCACGCCGAAGGCCGGAATGGTCCAGGCATGAATCACGTCATCGGCGGTCACGGTCATCACCACGACCTTGTCGACCGGCACCACCACCGCGGTTGTGGTGGCGAGCAGGAATTCATCCTCGTTGTAGCCGGCATCGACCAGCTTGGCGCGCATCGCATCGGTCAGCACGTAAGGGGTCACGTCGGCGTCTGCCGGGCGGGCGTCTTCATCGAGGCTCGAAAGGTTGCCGATCATGTAGCTGTCGAAAGCGAAATTGTTTTCCGTATCGGTATATTCATAGCTCCAGTACCACTGGTGCCCGATCACCTTGATGTTGACCTCGCCTTCCGGAATTTCCTGCTGCTTGAACAGAACCGGCAGCGAAAACGCCCCGATGAACACCAGGATCACGATCGGTGCGATGGTCCAGATCACCTCGATCGGGGTGTTGTGGGTAAAGCTGGCCGGGTTCGGATTGGCGCGGCGGTTGTAGCGCACGATGATGATCGCGACGAGAACGAACACGAGCAGGCAGATCGCGAAGATGATGTAATTGACCAGATTATCCAGGAACAGGATATCGCGTGCCAGTTCGGTTACCGCGGGCTGAAAGTTCAGCGCGCCGTCAACGGGTTTGCCCACGGTTTCCAGAGTCGCCTGCGCCATTGCCGGAGCGGCAGAGAGGGCGGCGAGAACGGTCAGGAGCTTGGAAAAAAGTCGCATATATCACCCTGGTCGGTTTGAGTGGCCTTCATTTTCGATTGTCCGGGTTGCCCGCATTCGCAAGAAACCCGTTGTTTTACCGCGAACAAAAACCATATTCCTGTCAGGTAAACAAGAATTCCGCTTGCGGCAAACGGACGCTTTTTTTGACATAGATCAAATTGCCGGGGCATGGAAGAGAGGATGGAACCGAAATGACCGAACTTGCCTTCCGCCCCTTTGAACAGGCGCTCGATCTCGAAAAGACCCTTGAATCGCTGCGCCGGGCTACCGATGGCGCCGATGACGGCGAGATTTTTCTCGAGCGCCGGCGCGGTGAAGCGCTGGTATTCGATGACGGGCGGATCAAGAGCGCGAGCTATGACGCGTCGGAGGGATTCGGGCTGCGTGCGGTGCGCGGCGATGTCGCCGGCTATGCCCATTCCACCGAGATTTCCCATGCCGCGCTGACCCGAGCGGTCGATACCGCGCGCCTCGCGGTCGGGGCGGGGGGCGGTGCGCTGGCCGCTGGCCCGGCGGAAACCAATCGCCGGCTCTACGATGATCGCGACCCGATCGGCGATGCCACCTTCCCGGTCAAGATCGAGACCCTGCGCGAAATCGACGCCTTCCTGCGCGATATCGACAGCCGGGTGATGCAGGTCTCGGCGGTGATCGCGGCGTCCTGTCAGGAGGTCGAGATCCTGCGCCCCGATGGCCAACACCTGCGCGATGTGCGCCCGATGACGCGGCTCAATGTTTCGGTGATCGTGGAACACAACGGCCGCCGTGAAAGCGGCTCTGCCGGGGGCGGCGGGCGGCTCGGGCTTGCCGGGCTGATCGACCCGGCCGACTGGCAGGCCAAGGCGCGCGAGGCGCTCAGGATCGCGCTGGTCAACCTCGAAGCGGTGCCGGCCCCGGCGGGGCGTATGGACGTGGTGCTTGGCCCGGGATGGCCCGGCATCCTGCTGCACGAGGCCATCGGCCACGGGCTGGAAGGCGATTTCAACCGCAAGGGCAGTTCGGCATTCGCCGGGCTGATGGGCCAGCGCATTGCGGCGCCCGGAGTCACCGTGGTGGATGACGGCACGATTCCCGACCGGCGCGGCTCGCTCTCGTTCGACGATGAAGGCACGCCGAGCTCGCGCACCACCCTGATCGAGGATGGAATCCTCGTGGGCTTCATGCAGGACCGCCAGAATGCGCGGTTGATGGGGGTCGAGCCCACCGGCAACGGACGGCGCGAAAGCTATGCCCATGCGCCGATGCCGCGGATGACCAACACCTACAGGCTGGGCGGCGAGGCCGAGCCCGGCGATCTGGTGGCGGGGATGAAAAACGGTATCTGGGCGGTGGGTTTCGGCGGTGGGCAGGTCGATATCACCAACGGCAAGTTCGTGTTCTCCTGCACCGAGGCGTATCGGGTGGAAAACGGCAAGGTCGGCGCGCCGGTCAACGGAGCGACGCTGATCGGCGACGGCGCAACCGCGCTGAAAAACATCCGCGGGCTCGGCAATGACATGGCGCTGGATCCCGGCATGGGCAATTGCGGCAAGGCCGGGCAATGGGTGCCGGTGGGTGTGGGCCAGCCGACCACGCTGATCGGCGGGCTTACCGTGGGCGGCTCCGCCGCCGGATGAGGGGCGGTGTCTCTGCGGCTTGGCGTGGGCGTTTGCGGCTTGCGCCGGGCTCAAAGCCCCTCGAAATCGCAGAGCGCCTGAACATCCATGCCCAACCCTTCGAGCTTCTTGCGGCCGCCCAGTTCGGGCAGGTCGATGATGAAGGAACAGCCGATGATCTCTCCGCCGAGCCGTTCGATCAGCTTGATCCCGGCCTCGGCGGTGCCGCCGGTGGCCAAGAGATCGTCGACCACCAGGATCTTCTCGCCCGGCTTGATCGCGTCGTCGTGGATCTCGACCACGGCCTCGCCATATTCCAGCGTGTAATGTTCGGAAATCACCGGGCCGGGCAGCTTGCCCTTCTTGCGGATCGGCACGAAGCCGACGGTGAGCTGATGCGCGATCGCGCCGCCGAGGATGAAGCCGCGCGCCTCCAGCCCGACCACCTTGTCGATCCGCATGCCGGCATAGGGGTGCAGCATCTGGTCGATCGCCATGCGAAAGCCGCGCGGATCGGCGAACAGCGTGGTGACATCGCGGAACATGATCCCTTCATGCGGGAAATCGACGATGGTGCGGATATAGTCTTTTACGGTTTTCATATGTATCCTCAAGAGGTTGCGCGGCGCAGGCTGGCCGTCATCAGGCCCATGGCGATGAGCGCGCCGCCGCCCATGCAGGTGAGCCATGTGATCACGCCGGGGCGCCGGATGGTGGCGCGCAGCCGGTCGGCGAGCAGGGCGTAGGCCAGCGCGTTGAGCGCCGCAAGCCCGACGAATGTGGCGATCAGGACGGCGAATTGCGGCAACAGCGGCTGGCCGGGGCGCAGGAATTGCGGCACGAAGGCGATGAAGAAGGCGATGGATTTCGGGTTGAGCGCGGTGACGGCGGCGGCGTGCCAGAACACCGAGCGGGCGCGGATCGCGCCGGGCGCATCGGGCAGGGCCAGGCCGCGGCTGGGGGCCGCGCGCAGGAGCTTCAGGCCCATCCACACCAGATAGGCGGCGCCGACCCATTTCAGCACGGTGAAGAGCGCGGCCGAGGCCAGCACCAGCGCGCCGAGACCGGCCAGCGAGGCCGACATCGCGGCGAGATCGCCCAGTGCCACGCCGCTGGCCGAGGCGACGGCGACGCGCCGGCCCTGGCTGAGCGCGTAGGACAGCACCAGCAGCACGGTGGGGCCGGGGATCAGCAGCAGCGCCGTGGAGGCGGCGACGAAGGCAAGCCAGAGGTCGAGTTCCATGGGGGTGTCAGCTCCGTTTCTGCGCGCGGCGCGGTTCGGTCACGAGATGCAGCAGCCATTCGAGCGGGCCACGCCGGGCGAAACGGGTCCAGACCCTGGCATAGAGCACGGCCAGCGCACAAAAGCCCAGGCTGCCCCAGAACACCGCGCCCGGCGCGAGGCCGCCATCGATCCAGCCCATCGCCTCCATCACCCCCATGCCGAGCATGATATGGGCGACATAGAGCGTGAGCGCCTGACGTCCGGGTGCGGCCAGCCATTCGGCCAGGTGAAGCCGCTGCAAGCTGGGGGTCAGCAACAGCACCGCGCCGATCATGGCGGTGGCGCTGCCGGCCCCGGCCAAGACGTAAAACGGCCCCGGCGGGATCGGGTAGACGCCGAAAAGCTCATGCATTTCAGTGGATTGCACCAGCATTCCGGGTATCGCGGCCAGCGCCGACACGACGCTGCCCCAGATCAGCATGTGCCATTGCGCGCCCGGCCGGTCGAGCGGGCGGCGGCCCAGCCACATGCCGAACAGGATGAACGCGGCCCAGGGCAGCACCGGATGCCAGCCGTTGAACAGGCTGTGCAACAGGAAGCCCTCGAAGGTCCAGAAAATCTCGTATTCGAGGCTGTCCCAGTCCCAGCCCTGGCTGTAATCGAGGGTGACGAGGGCGAAAAGGCTGAGCGCCATGATCGTCGTTGCGCCGAGCAGGAGGCCGCGGTCGGAGGCGTTGAGATAGGCGATGCCGACGAGAAAATAGAGCGCGTAATAATGCAGGATATCGGCGTCGAAGATCAGCATGTTCAGGATGCCGATGACGAACAGGAAGGCGGCCCGGCGCAGCAGCAGCCCGGCGGGTGCGTGCGACAGGGTCAGCCCGACACCGGCCAGCACAACGAAGAGTGCGGCGGCGCGGCCTTCGATCGCATGGGTGATCAGGGTGGCGTAATCCTGGCCTTCATCGGGGTTGGCGACTGCGCGAAAATTGACCAACACCATGCCCACGAAGGCAAGAAAGCGAGCGATGTCAAGGCCATGCAGCCTCATCCCGAGACGCGCCCGATCACTGCAGAGAGCTTGGCGACAAGGGCCGGATCGCGCGCTTCCGGCGCGGTCAATATGGCGTTGTCGAGGGCGCGGTCGCAGCCCTGTGGGCAGGGCGCACAGGCGCGGCCGAGCAGGTCGGGAAGGCGGCGCACCAGGCCGCGGCCCTTCTCGGCGTTGCCCAGCAATGTGGCAATGATTTCAGAGACATCGACCTCGCCATGCTCGGGGTGCCAGCTGTCGTAATCGGTCACCATGGCGATGCTGGCATAGCAAAGCTCGGCCTCGCGGGCGAGCTTGGCCTCGGGCATGTTGGTCATCCCGATCACATCGGCGCCCCAGTGGTCGCGATACATCCGCGATTCCGCCAGGGTGGAGAATTGCGGGCCTTCCATGGCCAGATAGGTACCGCCCGCGTGCATCGTGATCCCGGCGTCGCGACCGGCCTCGAGGCAGGCCGCCGAGAGCCGCGCGCAGGTTGGGTGGGCGACGCTCACATGCGCCACGCAGCCCATTCCGAAGAAGCTTTTCTCGCGCGCGAATGTGCGGTCAATGAATTGATCCACAACGACAAAATCGCCCGGCGCCATGGCTTCGCGGAAGCTGCCGCAGGCCGAGACCGAGATCACATCGGTGGCCCCGAGCCGCTTCAGCGCGTCGATATTGGCGCGGTAGGGGACGCTGGTGGGCGAATGCACATGGCCGCGCCCGTGACGCGGCAGGAAGGCCATGTTCACACCGTTGAGAGTGCCGGTCAGGATCTGATCCGACGGCGCGCCCCAGGGGGTTTCGACGCTGACCCATTCGGCGCCGCCGAGACCGTCGATCTCGTAAATCCCCGAGCCGCCGATCACGGCGATCATGGTGTCGGTCATATCAATCCCATCGCTGCCTTGCCGGAGGTATTTGTGACCCCCGCCGCGGCGAAAAGCAAGCCGGCGCGCGCCGGGTTAACCCGGCGATTTCGACCAAAACCAAGGGGGTGACTCCCGGCTGCCGCCCAGCTGACATCCGGCTGCCGGGCAAAACCGCGCCCGCAGCAGCGCGAATCGTTAACCTTTGCGCCGGTAATGGCGACAAATTTGCCCGCATTCGCCCTCATCTGCGCCGGGCGCGCCGCTGTCCGGGAAATGGGGGTGGCAAAAGCCATGGCGCCCGGTTAGACGGCCCCTTTCCACCTTTCAAGACCCAATACAGGATCCCCGATGAGATCGAACTTCTTCGCCCAGATCGCCAGCCGCCTGGATATGCCCGATCTGCGCCGCCTGCCGCCCGAACCGATGAGCCCGAGCCGGATCCGCATCGAGATCCTGGCCGGGCTGACCGTTTCGCTGGCGCTGGTGCCCGAAGCGGTGGCCTTTGCCTTCGTCGCCGGGGTGCATCCGCTGGTCGGGCTCTATGCAGCGTTCATGGTCGGGCTGATCACCGCGAGTTTCGGCGGGCGGCCGGGGATGATGTCGGGCGCGACCGGCGCCTTGGCGGTGGTGATGGTGGCGCTGGTGGCGGATCATGGGGTGGAATACCTGTTTGCCGCCGTGGTGCTGATGGGGTTCCTGCAGCTGATCGCCGGGATCATGCATTGGGGCCGGTTCATCCGGCTGGTGCCGCATCCGGTGATGCTGGGCTTCGTCAACGGGCTGGCCATCGTGATCTTCCTGGCCCAGATGGGCCAGTTCAAGGTGCCTGGAAGCGCCGAGGCGACGGGGCACGGGCTGAGCGGCGGCACCTGGCTCGGCGGCTGGCCGCTGGTGATGATGCTGGGGCTGGTGGCGCTGACCATGGCGGTGATCTGGGTGATGCCGCGGCTGACGCGGGTGATCCCGGCGCCGCTGGCGGGCATTGCCGTGGTCGCCGCGGTGGTGATCCTTGCCGGGCTCGATGTGCCCAGGGTCGGCGATCTGGCCTCGATCAAGGGCGGGCTGCCGCAGTTCCATATCCCGATGGTGCCGCTGACGCTGGAGACCTTCCAGATCATCCTGCCCTATGCCGTGATCCTGGCCGCGATCGGGCTGATCGAGAGCCTGCTGACGCTGAACCTGGTGGGCGAGATCACCGGCCAGCGCGGCGGCGCCAGCCGCGAATGCCTGGCCCAGGGCGGTGCCAATGTGGTGACCGGCTTTTTCGGCGGCATGGGCGGCTGTGCGATGATCGGCCAGTCGATGATCAACGTGAAATCGGGCGGGCGCACGCGGCTGTCGGGCGTGGCGGCGGCGCTGTTCCTCTTGCTGTTCATCCTCGCGGCCAGCCCGCTGATCGAACAGATCCCGCTGGCGGCGCTGGTCGGGGTGATGTTCATGGTGGTGATCGGCACCTTCGCCTGGCATTCGATCAAGACCCTGGCGCGGGTGCCGCTCAACGACGCCTTCGTCACCCTGCTGGTGACGGTGGTGACGGTGGCCTATGACCTCGCCATCGCGGTGGTGGTGGGGGTGATCGTCTCGGCGCTGAACTACGCCTGGAACAACGCGCGCCGGATCCATGCGCATGTGCATCAGGAAGAGGACGGCACCAAGGTCTACCGTGTGCAGGGGCCGCTGTTCTTCGGCTCTTCGGACGGGTTCGCAGAGCTGTTCAATGTCGCCGACGACCCCGACGATGTGGTGGTCGATTTCGCCGACAGCCGGGTGGTCGATCAATCGGCGTTGCAGGCGATCGAGGCGGTGGCGGGGAAATACGAGGCGGCGGGCAAGCATCTGCAACTGCGCCACCTCAGCCGCGATTGCCACAAGCTGCTGTCGCGCGCCGGGCATCTGGTGGTCGATAGCGACGATGACCCGGATTATGCGCTGGCGGTGAACTATTCGGTGCGCACCGGGATTCTGGGCGGGCACTGACCTTTCCTTGTCGCGACAGGTGGCGCTGGCCGCTGGCGAATGCCTGCCAATGGCGCGCCTGCGCAATTGCGCCTGCGGCAAGTCGGGGCTATTCAACAGCCATGAAATCACTGCTCGCTTTCCTCCTCGCCAGCATCGCCGCCACCGCGCTGAGCGCGCATCCGCATGTCTTCATCGACACCGGGTTCGAGCTGATCGTGGATCGGGACGGGCAGCTGACCCATGTGCGGGTGATCTGGGAATATGATGAGCTCTATTCGCTGCTGATCACGGAAGACATGGGGCTCGACCCTGACGGCGACGGGGCGTTGAGCGAGGCGGAGGTCGCGCAGCTGACGGGGTTCGACATGCAATGGATCGAGGGCTTCAACGGCGATCTGGTGATCGCTGCGGGCAACGGCCCTGTAGCGCTCTCCGGGCCGCAGAATGTCACCGCCAGCTTTGCCCGGGGCCGTATCACCACGACCCATCTGCGCGCGCTGGCAAACCCGGTGTCGCCGGGCGAGACCGCGACGATCAAGCCCTATGATGCGACCTACTACACCGCCTATGATATCACCCGCGCGGTGAGGGTGCGGGGCGGTGGCACCTGCAAGATCGAGCTGAAGGTTCCTGATCTGAGCGCCGGGCTGATGGATCTGCGAGAGCAGCTCGCCGGGCTCGATGCCGATACAGACCCAGGGGATGCCGGATTGCCCGAAATCGGCGCCGAGCTGGCCAGCAGCGTGATCGTCACATGCGCCGCGCCCTGACGCTGGCGGCTTTTGCCGTGCTGGTCGGGCTTTTGGCGCTGTGGTGGACCGGCGGGTTCGAGCGCATCGCCTATTGGGCCGCGGGCCAGCAACGGGCCTTCCAGAACACCATCGCCAGCGGTCTGCGTGCGGCGCGGGCCGGTCAGGCCGGTGCGGTGGCCGCGCTGCTGTCGGCGTGTTTTGCCTATGGCGTGGTTCATGCCGCCGGGCCGGGGCATGGCAAGGTGCTGATCGGCGGCTATGGCATGGCGCGGGGCGTGTCGATGCTGCGTCTGGCGCTGATCGCGCTGGCCGCATCTCTGGGCCAGGCGGTGACCGCCGTGGCGCTGGTTTATGGCGGTGTCAGCTTGTTGAGCCTTGGGCGCAAGACCATGGTCGACGCGACCGAAGCCATCATCGCCCCGATAAGCTATGCCGCCATTGTGCTGGTTGGCCTCTGGCTGGTGTGGCGGGGATTGCGGCACATGCGCTCGGTTCCGGCGCAGGGCCAGGACGCGGCCATCTGTCCGAGCTGTGGCCACGCCCACGGGCCGACGATGGCCGAGGTCGAAAACGCGACGACCCTGCGCGAGACGCTGATGCTGATCGCGAGCATTGCGGTGCGGCCCTGCACCGGCGCCTTGTTCGTCCTGATCATCACCTGGCAAATGGGAATTGCCGGGCTCGGGATCGCCGGCGCCTTCGCCATGGCGCTCGGCACAGCCGTCATCACCATCGCGGTCGGGATGGGGGCGGGCGTGTTGCGCAACGGCATGTTGGCCGGGGTTGCCAATTCTCCGCGCGCGGCGCTGCTGGCGGCGGCGGTCGAGGTCACCGCCGGGGGGATCGTGGCGATGCTTGCTGTCGGGCTGCTGCTGCGGGCGCTTTAGGGTCGCCGCCGGGGCGCCATCCGCTGGCTCCGGGCACGGCGGCAATGGGCGGCAATGGCGCGCCGTGCCAGTCGGAAATTCCTCGGTGCCCGGCGGCAAAGCCGATGCGCCAGCGCGGTTATGATCGCAAGGGTCGCCGCCGTGTCGCCCGCGACATGGAATAAGCCCTCCCGGCGCGGCTGCGACTCTGCTAAGCGGTGCGCAGGCAACGCAAACTGCCAAGTCTTGGCTTCCACACGGGCACCGCCATCCATGATCAAGAACCCGACAACCCAGTTTCCGCGCCCGCTTCTGGTGATCGGCTGGCATGAATGCATCAGCCTGCCGGAACTGGGGCTCAAGAATTTTGCCGTAAAGGTCGACACCGGCGCCAAGACCACCGCGCTGCATGCCGACGATATCGAAACCTTCACCAGACGCGGCCGGCAATGGGTGCGCTTTCGCTGCCCCGAGATCCCCGGAACACCGTCGAGAACCTGCGAATTCCCGATCCACACCAACCGCGATATCACCAACACCAGCGGCACGCCGGAATCGCGTATCGTGATCCGAACACCCATGGTAATAGCGGGGCGAAGATGGCAGATCGACATCTCGTTGACCGACCGTGGCACCATGCGATTCCCGCTGATTCTGGGCCGGCGCGCCCTGCGCAACCGCCATATCGTCGTGCATCCCGGGCGCTCGTATCTCGTCAGCAAGAAACCCCATTTCAAGGAGTAGGCCCATGAAGATCGCAATGCTCGCGCGCAATCCCGATCTCTATACGCATCAGCGGCTGAAGCAGGCCGCGGAGCAGCGCGGCCACCGGCTCGACATCATCAACACGCTGCGCTGTTACATGAACATCGCCTCGCGCCGCCCCGAGGTCTATTACAACGGCGAAAAGCTGGAAGGCTACAACGCGGTGATCCCGCGGATCGGCGCGTCGGTGACGTTCTATGGCATGGCCGTGCTCAGGCAATTCGAGATGCAGGGGGTCTATCCGCTCAATGAAAGCGTGGCGATCGGGCGCTCGCGCGACAAGCTGCGCTCGATGCAATTGCTGGCGCGCGACGGCATCGGCCTGCCGGTGACCGCCTTCGCCCACGATCCCAAGCAGACCGACGAGGTGCTCGAGCTGGCCGGCGGCGCGCCGGTGGTGATCAAGCTGCTCGAAGGCACGCAGGGCATCGGCGTGGTGCTGGCCGATACCAACCGCTCGGCGAAATCGGTGGTCGAGGCGTTCCGCGGTGCCGGGGTCAACATCCTGTTGCAGGAATTCATCAAGGAGGCGGGCGGCACCGATATCCGCGCCATCGTCATCGGCAACCGGGTGGTGGCGGCGATGAAGCGCACCGGGGCGGCGGGCGATTTCCGCTCCAACCTGCATCGCGGCGGCTCGGCCGAGCTGATCAAGCTGTCGCCCGAAGAGCGCTCGACCGCCGTCAGATCGGCCAAGGCGATGGGCCTGAACGTCTGCGGCGTCGACATGCTGCGCGCCAATCATGGCCCTGTGGTGATGGAGGTGAATTCCTCGCCCGGGCTCGAAGGCGTCGAGAAGGCCACCGGCCTCGATATCGCCGGCAAGATCATCGAATATATCGAGAAAAACGCCAAACCCAACGCAACAAGGACGAAAGGCGCAGGATGAGCAAACGCCCGAGTTTCCAGATTGGCGGGCACAGCATCGCGCCCGGCACACGCAAGACCGTCAACCTGCCGGTCAGTACCCTTTCGGATCATACCCCGGTGACGCTGTCGGCGCATGTCATCCATGGGCGCGGCGACGGGCCGACCATTTTCGTCAGTTCCGGGGTGCATGGCGACGAGGTCATCGGGGTCGAGATCGTGCGCCGCCTGCTCAGGACCAAGAACCTCAAATCCCTGCGCGGCACCTTGATCGCGGTGCCGATCGTCAACACTTTCGGGTTTCTCAACCATTCGCGCTACCTGCCCGATAGGCGCGATCTCAACCGCTGTTTTCCCGGCTCGCCCAATGGCTCGCTGGCCTCGCGCCTGGCCCATATCTTCATGACCGAGATCGTCACGCCCTGTTCGCTCGGGATCGACCTGCATTCGGCGGCCATTCACCGGATCAACCTGCCGCAAGTACGGGTATCGGCCAACAATCGCGAAACCCTGAAGCTGGCGCATGTGTTCGGCGCGCCGGTGATCCTGACCAGTGCGCTGCGCGAAGGCAGCCTGCGCCAGGAAGCCAAGAAGATCGGCGTCGACGTGCTGCTCTACGAGGCCGGCGAGGGCATGCGGTTTGACGAGATGTCGGTGCGCGCCGGTCTGGCCGGGATCATGCGGGTGCTGAAGCAGACCGGGATGTTGCCGATCGCGGGCATCGCCGGGCCAAGGGCCAGATCGCTGCTGTGTTCAGACAGCAAATGGCTGCGCGCCCCCGCCGGGGGGATGCTGCGCATGTTCAAGTCCGAGGGCGACGTGGTCGAGGAGGGCGATGTCGTCGCCGCGATTTCCGATCCGTTCGGCGAAAGCGAAGTGGAAGTCGTCACCAAATACGGCGGTATCATCGTCGGGCGCGCGGTCATGCCGGTGGTCTATGAGGGCGACGCCCTTTTGCACATCGCCGCGGTGAAATCGACCGACGTCGCCGAGGCCGCGGTCGAGGATCTCGCGGCCCAGCTGGAAGAGGCGCCGCTGTTCGACGAGGACGAGATCATCTAGGGCGGTTTAGGTTTACGGCGCGAAAGACCATGCGGATCGGGATGCGCGTTCGCACAGCACGCGAGAGGCAGCACGGCTCGGCTCAATTCAAGCCCCGAATGTTCCCGCCCGCCGGGGGGGTGGCGTGCAGCCCTTGGGGTTTGTTCCGAGGCGCGCCGGTGCCGCGGGCCGGGGAGGGGGCAGGCAGCCTGAAGCGCCCCGGCTTGGACCTGCCGCAGGGTTGTGGCGCGACGCTCTAGCGTATGCGGTAGGTTATCGTGCGGCCGCCTCTGGCGGGTTTCATTTTGAGACTGTCGCCCTGAAGATTGAGCGCCCAGCAATCACTCACCTTCTGCTTGCCCAACGTGCCGGCCCGGCACCAGAAGCTGTCTTTCCAGTTCCAGCGCGCTGAAAGCTTGAGGCCGCCGGATTCACCCGCGAGGCTGCCATTGGAATAGGCGATATACCAGTTGCCCTCGCGATCCACGATCTGGCGATCGGCGACATGATCGCGAAAATCGGTTTCGAGCGAGATACGCATGGTAATCCCCATGCCACCCCCGTCAGCCCGGGCAACAAGAGGAAAAAGGAATACCAGCACAACGAGACAAATGGAATACCGTGTCATGATACGTGCCTTTCAACGAATTTCAGAATATCCGAAGTCTAGCACAGATCAGTGCTTTTCATGAGCGCGGCACGGCGAGGTTGTGCGCCATTGGGGCAGCGCAATCCATGGAGGAAGGCGCGCCGCTGCATTGTCGCTATTTTGCCAGCAGTGCGCGGATGATGGCCTTTGCGCTGTCGCTGTGCCATTCCGCATCGCCGGTCATCCGGGCGATCTCGAAGCCTTGCGGATCGAGGATCACGCTCACCGGCAGGCCGAGCACGCCCATCTGGCGGGCCAGTTCCTGTTTCGGGTCGCGGTGCAGCGGCAGGTTCTTCACCCCGATCTCGTCGAAGAATTTCTTCATCGCGCCCGGCGGATTGCGCCCGGTGGCGATGGTCAGCACTTCGAAGTCCTCGCCGCCGAACTCCTGCTGCAATGCCTCGAGCGCCGGCATTTCCTTGCGGCAGGGCGCGCACCATGTCGCCCAGAAATTCAACAGCACATAGCGCCCGGCGTGATCCTTCAGGGTGGCGCTGCCGCCGTCGGCCGTGGTGTAGCTGGCCTTGCCCGCGGGTTTCGGGCTGGCGTGAAAGACCAGCTTTTTCATGGTGCCGTCGCGCAATCCTTCCAGTTCCGACACATTGGCCAGGCTCTGGGGGATCGGCTGGGCCGGGTCGCGCAGGGCGACATATCCGACGGCGGCAATTGCGATTGCGGCGATGGCGGTATAGATCAGCGCGGAACGCGACATGTCATTTCCTTATTCCCGGGGCCCGAAGCAGACCATGACCGACAAAACCTCGAACGCAATGTGGGGCGGCCGCTTTGCCGCCGGGCCGGACGCGATCATGGAGGCGATCAATGCCTCGATCGGGTTCGATCGGCGGATGGCGGCGCAGGACATTGCCGGCTCAAGGGCCCATGCGGCGATGCTGGCCGCGACAGGCATCGTGACTGATAGCGATGCCGAGGCGATGAGGGAAGGCCTGCTCACGGTGTTGTCAGAGATCGAGGCCGGGACGTTTCAGTTCTCCGCCGCGCTGGAAGACATCCACATGAATGTCGAGGCCCGCCTGAAAGAGATCATCGGTGAGGCGGCGGGGCGGCTGCATACCGGGCGCAGCCGCAACGATCAGGTGGCGACCGATTTCAAGCTCTGGGTGCGCGACCAGATCGACGCCGCCATCGCCGGGATCGACACGCTGATCGGCGGGTTTCTCGATCAGGCTGAAGCGGGGGCCGATTGGGTGATGCCCGGCTTTACCCATCTGCAGACCGCCCAGCCTGTGACCTGGGGGCATCACATGATGGCCTATGTCGAGATGCTGGGCCGCGACCGCTCGCGCTTCTCGGACGCCCGCGCGCGGATGAACGAATGCCCGCTGGGTGCGGCGGCGCTGGCCGGCACCTCGTTTCCGATTGACCGGGAAATGACCGCCGAGGCGCTGGGCTTCGACCGTCCGTCGGCCAATTCGCTCGATGCGGTCAGCGATCGCGATTTCGCGCTGGAGTTCCTGTCCTGCGCCAGCATTTGCGCGCTTCATCTCAGCCGGTTTGCGGAAGAGCTGGTGATCTGGTCCTCGGCCCAGTTCCGCTTTGTCGTCCTGTCGGACCGCTTTTCCACCGGCTCCTCGATCATGCCGCAGAAGAAGAACCCGGACGCGGCCGAGCTGATCCGCGCCAAGATCGGGCGCATCTTCGGCGCCAACGTGGCGCTGACGCTGGTGATGAAGGGGCTGCCGCTGGCCTATTCCAAGGACATGCAGGAAGACAAGGAACAGGTCTTCGATGCTGCCGACAGCCTGATGCTGGCGCTGGCGGCGATGAACGGAATGGTGCGCGACATGAGTGCCAATCGCGACGCCCTGGAAGCGGCGGCGGGCAGCGGCTTTTCCACCGCCACCGATCTGGCCGACTGGCTGGTGCGCAGCTTGAACATGCCGTTTCGCGAGGCCCATCACGTCACCGGCGCGCTGGTGGCGCTGGCCGAATCCCGCGGCTGTGATTTGCCCGATCTCACGCTCGAGGATATGACGGGGGTGCATGGCGCGATCACCGCCGATGTGTTCTCGGTGCTGGGGGTGCAGAATTCGGTGGCGTCGCGGGTCTCTTATGGCGGCACGGCGCCGGCGCAGGTCCGCGCCCAGATCGCCAGATGGCGGAAGGATTTGGCATGAAACAGGTTGTCCTGATACTGGCGCTGGCCGGGCTCGCCGGATGCGGCGCCGATGGCGAGCCCGAAACCCCCGAGGCCACGCGCTCGGCGGGCGGCACCACCGTTACCCTGTCCGGATCGGCCACCTTCGGCGTGGTGCGCGGCCCGGCCAACATGCCGCGGCGGCCGTGACGAGGACGGGCGCGGCGCAACGGCTCGGCTGGGTGCTGGTCGCGGTGGCGCTGGCGGGTTGCGGCGGCGAAGACGAACCGGTGCGCCCGGTGATCGCGACCTCGGTCACGGTGGGCACGGATGGCGTCTCGGCCTCGACCGGCGTGGCCGTGCGCAAGGGGCCGTTCACGCTCGGCCTGAGCCTCTGAGCAGCACGGCATATTCGATCTGATCGCGGGCGGTGCGTGCGGGATCGCCAGAAAATGCGAAAAATCATTTTCAACGTAAAGGGCTGGCCCCCAACTTCGATGGACGCGCGCACGCCCCTGCGCTATCAGGCATTTGCCTGACACCGAGAGACGCGCAATGGACCATTTTCTTTATCGCGACGGCGCGCTTTTCGCCGAGGACGTGCCTGTGGCCGAAATCGCGGCTGCGGTCGGCACGCCGTTCTATTGCTATTCCTCCGCCACGCTGGCGCGGCATTACCGGCTGTTCGACGAGGCGCTGGAAGGCACCGAGCACCTGGTCTGCTATGCCATCAAGGCGGCGTCGAACCTCGCCATCCTGAAGCTGCTGGGCGATCTCGGGGCGGGCATGGATGTGGTCTCGGGCGGGGAATATGCCCGGGCGCGCGCCGCCGGGATCCCCGGCGAGCGGATCGTGTTTTCCGGCGTCGGCAAGACCGAAGCCGAGATGCGCATGGCGCTGGAGGGCGGGATTCGCCAGTTCAACGTCGAATCCGAGCCGGAAATGGCGCTGCTCAACAAGGTGGCGCTGGAGATGGGCACGAAAGCGCCGATTACCGTGCGGATCAACCCGGATGTCGATGCCCGCACCCATGCCAAGATCGCCACCGGCAAGAGCGAGAACAAGTTCGGTATTCCGATCACGCGGGCGCGGGCGGTCTATGGCGAGGCCGCCGCGATGGCGGGGCTGGAGGTTGTCGGGATCGACGTCCATATCGGCTCGCAGCTGACCGACCTCGCGCCGTTCCGGCAGGCTTACGAGAAGATCGCGGCGCTGACCGAAACGCTGCGCGGCGATGGCCATGATATCCGTCGGCTCGATCTCGGCGGCGGCCTCGGGATTCCTTATACCCGCTCGAACGAGGCACCGCCGCTGCCGCTGGATTACGGCGCGATGATCAAGGAAACACTGGGCCATCTCGGCTGCGAGATCGAGATCGAGCCGGGGCGGCTGGTGGCCGGGAATGCCGGCATCCTGGTATCTTCGGTGATCTATGTGAAACAGGGCGAGGGCCGCGATTTCCTCATTCTCGACGCGGCGATGAACGATCTGCTGCGCCCGGCGATGTATGATGCGCATCACGATATCGTGCCGGTGATCGAGCCCGCAGCGGGGGCCGAACCGGCGCTCTACGACATTGTCGGGCCGGTCTGCGAGAGCGGCGATACCTTCGCGCGCGGGCGCGACATGGCGGCGCTCAACTCGGGCGATCTGGTGGCGTTTCGCAGCGCCGGGGCCTATGGCGCCGTGATGTCGAGCGAATACAATTCGCGCCCGCTGATCCCCGAAGTTCTGGTCTGGGGCGATCAATTCGCTGTCATTCGGCCACGTCCCACCTTGGAAGAGATGCTCGGACGCGATAGCATTCCGGAATGGCTCTGACTCCGGCCCCGCGCCGGGGCTGAACCGACACCGATCAACCCGGAGGCCCGCCGATCGACGCCTTTGACCGCAAATCCGCCCTCGACCGCCTGCGCTGGCCGCTCGGCCTGACGCGGGCCGGACTGCTGGCGGAACGGATCACGCGCGGCTTCTGGCCGGTCTGGTCGGTCGGGTTCGTGATGATCGCGGCGCTGATGCTGGGCCTGCACGACACGGTGCCGGTCTGGGCGGTGTGGAGCGCGGGCGCGCTGGGCCTGGCGCTGGTGCTGGGCTTCGGGCTGCGCGGCGTGCTGCAATTCCGCTGGCCGGGGCAAGGCGAGGCGATGGCGCGGCTCGATGCCACCATGCCGGGCCGCCCGATCGAAACCATGCTCGACGCCCAGGCGATCGGCGCGGAGGATGCCGCCTCGCGCGCCGTCTGGGCGGCGCATCAGGCGCGGATGCGCGCAAGGGCGGCGACCGCCAGGCCGGTGGCGCCCGATCTGCGCATCGCCTCGCGCGATCCGTTCGGGCTGCGCTACATGGCGGTGCTGGGGCTCCTGGTGGCGCTGCTGTTCGGCTCGCTCTGGCGCGTGGCCTCTGTGGTCGAACTGACGTCCGGCGGCGGCGCGGCGCAGGCCGCGACCGGCCCGAGCTGGGAAGGCTGGATCGAGCCGCCGGGCTATACCGGCCTGCCGGTGCTCTATCTCAACGATCTCGCCGAAGGCCGGCTGAATGCACCCTCGGGCAGCCGCATCACCCTGCGTCTTTATGGCAAGCCGGGGGCGCTCAGCGTTACCGAGACGATCTCGAACCGGAGCGCCGCCGAGACGCCCGGCGACGCGGCCGACCTGATGGCGCAGGACTTCACGCTGCAACAATCCGGGCGGCTGGCGATCGAGGGCGATGGCGGGCGCAGCTGGGAGGTGGCGATGATCGCCGATGCGCCGCCCGAGATCGACATCACCGGCGAGGCCGAGGCCAGCGCCGTGGGCGCCTTCACCATGCCGTTTGCCGCGCGTGACGATTACGAGGTGCTGTCGGGGCGGGCGCGGATCAGGCTCGACATGGAAGCGCTCGACCGCCGCCACGGGCTGGCGCTGGCGCCCGAGCCGCGCCCGGCGATCGAGGTCGATCTGCCGATGCCGGTGGTGCGCGGGCGCGACGATTTCGAGGAGGTTCTGGTCGAGGATTTCAGCCAGCATCCCTGGGCCAACCTGCCGGTCACCATTACGCTCAGCGCGCGCGACGCGGCGGGCAACGAGGGCGCCAGCCCGTCTCATGCGATGAAGCTGGCGGCGCGGAAATTCTTCGACCCCGTCGCGGCGGCGGTGATCGAGCAGCGCCGCGATCTCCTGTGGAACCGCGAGAATGCCGGCCGTATCGCCCAGGTGCTGCGGGCCGTGTCGAACCGCCCCGGCGATGTTTTCAAGAACGAGACCAGCTATCTGCGGCTGCGCTTCATCCTGCGGCGGCTCGAAGCCGGGATGATCCATGGCCTGCGCGACGACCAGCAGGCCGAGCTCGCCCAGGCGCTGTGGGATCTGGCGCTGCAACTGGAAGAGGGCACGCTGGCCGATGCGCTGGAGCGGATGCGCCAGGCCCAGGAGCGGCTCTCGGAGGCGATGAAGAACGGCGCCTCGGATGCCGAGATCGCCCGGCTGATGGAAGAGCTGCGCGAGGCGACGCGCGATTACATGGCCCAGCTCGAGCGCCAGTTTGCCCAGGAAAACCAGGGCGATGGCACCGACCAGCCGGACCAGGGCCAGCGCGACCAGAACATGATGACGATGAACCAGGATGACATCCAGCGGATGATGGATCGCATTCAGGAGCTGATGGAACAGGGCCGCATGGCCGAGGCGCAGCAGGCGCTCGACGAGTTCCAGCAGATGATGGAAAACATGCGCATGACGCAAGGTGAAGGCGGCAAGGGCCAATCGCCCGGCCAGCAGGCGCTGGAAGGGCTGGGCGAGACCCTGCGCGAACAGCAGGGGCTCAGCGACCGGGCCTTCCGCGATCTCCAGGAACAGTTCAACCCCGATGCCAATGCCGGCGAAAGCCAAGACAACGAGGGCCGCTCGGGCGGGCAGGGACGGGGCCAGAGCCACGAAGGCCAGGGCGACGGGCGCGGCCAGGCCCAGGGCGACGGCGAAAGCGAGGGTCAGGGCCAGCAGCCCGGCGGCGGCCAGGGCGGCGAGGGCGAGGCGCAGAGCCTCGAGCAATCGCTGGCCGACCGGCAGCGCGCGCTGCGCCGTCAGCTCGACGCCCAGCGGCGCGGATTGCCCGGGGCCGGCTCGGAACAGGGCGACGCCGCGCGCGAGGCGCTGGACCGCGCCGGACGGGCGATGGACGGCGCCGAGGATGCGCTCAGACAGGACGATCTGGCCGAGGCGATCGACAAGCAGGCCGAGGCGATGGACGCGCTGCGCGACAGCATCCGCAACCTCGGCGAGGCGCTGGCGCAGGAAGGCCAGCGCAACCCCGGCCAGCAGGGCCAGACCCCCGAGAATTTCGCCGGCGGGCGCCAGTCGGACCCGCTGGGGCGTAACCTGCGCGGCACGCCGGGGGTGGATGACAACATGTTGCAGGGCGAGGATGTCTATCGCCGGGCGCGCGATCTGCTCGACGAGATCCGCCGCCGCTCGGGCGAACTGTCGCGACCCGAACCGGAGCGCAACTATCTCGAACGGCTGCTCGACCGGTTCTGAGGTGGAGCGCAGCACGACGTAGGGAGATGTCAAGCGCCTCGCCAAAACCGGTATTTCGGGTTTTGTGGCGTGACGCTTTAACCGGATCTTCAGCGATCTGCGGTTTTCTGGCCGCATGTCTTTTCTTGGCCCGATAACGCTGCCCAATGAACTGCACCCGGCGGATGAACTGGCGTGGATAGGTGCGACCGTGCGCAAGCTGAAGCTGCGGGAAAGCGAGCTGCGCCAGGAGTTTCTGACGGGCCGCGCGACGCCTGCGGGCGACAGGTTCGAGGCGGTGCTGCGGGTGCAGCGGCGCAGGGAGTTTCTGCGCGACAGGCTGCCCCGGAAAATCCTCGACAACCCGGACTAAAGCGTTTCGAGACAAACTTGAATCACGAGTTTGCCTCGAAATGCTCGTAACAATGATTTGTTGCACGGCGTTTCCACTTAACCCTGGCTCAGGTTTAAGTGGAAACGCT
>CBDUGF010000051.1:0-22981 GCA_965366835.1 uncultured Rhodobacterales bacterium | reverse complement strand
TCATCTTTCACCCCAAGGTGTTGCCCGGGATCGTGATCAGCGATCCCGAGCTCACGGTGGGCATGCCCAAACCGATCACCGCCGGGACCGGGATGGACGCCTTCGCTCATTGCCTCGAAGCCTATTGCAGCCCGCATTTCCACCCGATGAGCCAAGGCATCGCGATCGAAGGGATGCGGCTGGTAAAGACCTATCTTCCAAGAGCTTACGAGAATGGCGGCGATCTGGAAGCGCGCGCCAACATGCTGGCTGCGGCGGCGATGGGGGCGGTTGCGTTCCAGAAGGGGCTGGGGGCGATCCATGCGATCTCGCATCCCATCGGGGCGGTGTTCGGCACCCATCACGGCACCACCAATGCGGTGGTGATGCAGGAGGTGCTGAAGTTCAATCGTGCGGCGATCGAGGCGCGCATCGAAGTTCTGGCGAATTTCCTTGGAATTTCAGGAGGTTTTGACGGGTTTCACGGGTTTGTCGGCGAGTTGAACGGGGCGCTTGGCATTCCGCGCGGCCTTGCCGGGCTGGGGGTGAACGATCCCGATCTCGACGCGCTGACGGCCTCGGCGCTGGCCGATCCGAGCGTCGGCGGCAACCCGGTGAAGATGACGGCCGAGAACACCAGGGCGCTGATCGTGTCCTGTCTGTAACGGCACCGTCCCGGCGGGTTAACGCTGCGCGTTGGTTGAATTTGACGGGGGTGAATTCCGGCTGACTTTCGGCTGCCCGGCGTATGACATACGCGACGGTATGGTTTTGGCCGCTGCCGGGTTAATGCGGCGCGCGGTGGATCTGTCATCGCCGCCCCCACCACGGCCGCCCCACCCACCCACCCGCGACCGCGGTGGGGGCTTGCGCTTAGGCGGCGAAGTGGTGCGCCGGGCCGGCGCCGGACTGATGAGTATTTTTGCCAAGAAAAAGGCGAGGGTCAGGGCCTTTCGAACCCTTGTTCCCTTTTTCTTGGTAAAAATACTCAAACTCCAACCTTGACCAGATCGAAGCGTTTCAGACCCTGTCGCAGCATCGCGTCACAAGCCGGGCCGAGCGCAGCGAGGCCCCCCTGGCGACGCCGTCAGGCGGCGCAAAACCTTCGGGTGTTAAAACGCCGGGATCACAGGTCGGGCGCTTTGGCGGGGGCGAGGCTCATGTCATGCACATGATCGTCGCGGCCCCAGTTGAGCACGTCGCGCAGGCGCACCACCGATCCGACGATGATCATCGCCGGGCCTTTCAGCTCCGCCTCGGCCACCTTCTGCGCCACCGTCTCGAGCGTGGCGGTGACGACCCGTTGATCGGGGCGGGTGCCGTTTTCGATCACCGCGACGGGGGTGCGCATGTCGACGCCGCGCGTCGAGAAGCCCCGGGTCAGTTCTTCGAGCGACGAGAGCCCCATGTAGATCGCCACGGTCTGGCCCGGCTGGATCAGTAGCTTCCAGTCGAGCCCGAGCACGCCGTCGCGGCCATGGGCGGTGACCAGCACGCAGGACTGGGCGTGGTCGCGATGGGTGAGCGGGATGCCGGCATAGGCGCCGCAGCCGGCGGCGGCGGTGATGCCCGGCACCACCTGAAAGGCGATGCCCGCCCCGGCCAGCACCTCGATCTCTTCGCCGCCGCGCCCGAAGATGAACGGATCGCCGCCCTTGAGCCGCAACACCCGGTTGCCCTCGCGCGCGAGCCGCACCATCAGCGAAGAAATGTCCTCCTGCGCCATGACATGATCGTTGGGCGCCTTGCCTACATAGATCCGTTCGGCGTCGCGGCGCACCAGGTTGAGGATGTCGTCGCCGATGAGCCGGTCGTAGAGCACCACATCGGCACGCTGCATCAGGCGCAGGGCGCGGAAGGTCAGCAGATCGGGATCGCCGGGGCCCGCGCCGACGAGATAAACCTCGCCCGGTGCTTTGGCATCGCCGGTTTCGAGCGTCGCGAGATCGCGTTCGATCCGGGCGCGGGCGCGGCTCTCGTCTCCGGCGATGAAGGCATCGCCCGCCGGGCCTTCGATCATGCGTTCCCAGAAATGCCGCCGGGCGCGGCCATCGGGGATGGCCCGCGCGATCTTGGCGCGAAAGCCGCCCGCGAAGCTGGCGAGCCGGCCATAGAGTGCTGGCAGTGTCGCTTCGATCCGGGCGCGCAGGATGCGGCCGATCACTGGGGCGGCGCCGCCGGTGGAGATGGCGATGACGATGGGAGACCGGTCGACCACCGAGGGGGTGATGAAATCGCACAGCGCGGGACAGTCGGCGATGTTACACAGACAGCGCAGATCGCGGCTCCAGTCATAGAGACGCTGGTCGCGCGCAGGGTCTTCCGAGGCGCCATAGACGATGGCGGCGCGGGCGACGTCGTCGCGCGTCGGCAGGCGGGTATGATGGGCGACACCCGGTTGCTCCAGGAGCAGGCGCAGCTCCTGGTTCGGGTCGGGGTCGAAGATCTCGACACGGGCGCCTGCGGAGAGCGCGCGTTCGACCCGCCGCGCGGCAACTGTGCCGCCGCCATCGACCAGCACGGTCTTGCCCTTGACGGCGAAGAAGATCGGGAGATTGTCCATCGGTGCCTCGTGGTTTCTGGCCTTGTATCGCGGGAGGAGCGATTTTCTGCAAGCAATCGGCGCAGTGGAGCGCGCGCCTGGGGCGGGTCAGTCGCCGTTGCTGGCGGACGCGGCGCCTTCGCTCAGGGCCGCGGCCAGGGCAAGGGCGCTCTCGGCATCGAGATCGACCTGGGTGATGCGCTTGCCTTCGCGCAGGATCAGGCGGGTCATCACCATGCCGCTGTCGAATCGCACTTCGCGCACCAGAGCCTTGCGCGAATAGGGCAGGTCGAGCGCAGCGATGTCGCGCAACTCCTCACTCATAATCCAGCCCCCTGGTAAAGGCGGCTTCGAGCCTCCATTCCCATTTCTTCGGGGTGTCGCGGTAGTCGGGTTTGAGATCGAACTCCATGAACATCTCGCCGGAGCCGCCGAGATGCTGCACCAGCTTTTCCAGCTCGGCAAAGCTGGTGACTTCGGGGTGGCCGATGATGAGGTCGCTGAGGCGGGCCATCAGATCTCTCCTATGCGGTTGTGAAAGCGGACCCGGAAGATGACGCGTTCCTGCGCCGCATCTGGGCCGTTCTGGAAGGGTGTGCGATTGTGCAGCACGTTGTTGTTCAGAACCCCCATGCCGGGCGCGAGGCGGACATGCAAGGCCAGTGGATCGCCGCGCGCGAGGGTTTCGCGCAGCCAGGCTTCGGCCTCCAGCGTGGCGGGATCATTGCGCCAGTCGATCGAGCGGGTGCGCGCAGTATAGCGCATCTGCATCCGCCCGCTGCCGGGATCGGCATAGAACACCGGGCCGATGGAGACCGGGCGCACCGAACCATCGGGTTCGACATTTTCCGGGATCGACATCGCCGACGGGTGCATCAGCGCCGCCAGCCAGCGCGGATTCTCGTCGCGCAGGCGGATATAGAGGATCTCGGGATCGAGGATATCATTGGTGCCGCCCTCGGCGGACTGGGCAAAGCAATGCAACACGAAGGCGGAGATGTGATTCTGCGGCGCGTTGTAATAGCCATCGGTGTGCCAGTTCATCGCGCGCGTCGAATAGGGGATGTAGCCGCGCTGGGACGGCGCATCCGAGACCCTGAGCGCGACGATGCCCTGATCGCCGCCCGAGCGGTGCGCCTCGGCGATGCGCAGGCCGAAGGCGTCGGCGAAGCAGCGCAGGGCGCGGCGCTGGGCGCCGTCATCGGCGAGCGCGGGGCTGGAATAGAGCGCGAAATTGTCGCTCCGGCAGCGCTCGACGATCTCGCGGCGCGCAGATTCGCCGGGGTTTGACAGGTCGGCCACGGCCACGGGCGGCAGGGACAGGCATTTTTCCGCCCTGGTCAGTTTTGCCGCACGCCATGCAAGGTAGGCCCGATCATTGCCGAGATCGGACCAGTCAAAACCTTTGTTTTCAAGTGTTTGCATTGGCATTTATCGGACGCCTCCCTGCGCCTGGGCCGCCCATTGGTGCCCCAGAGCGGGGCGGGACGCAAAATTTTCTGCATCCGGGGCGCAATATTTTTTTACATTCGTTTATCGTAATGTATAGATAGAAAGAGCATATGCCATGCTGGCGCAGGTTCGGCAGAAGGCTTGCGGTCGGGGCGCGAGGGGCGCTTGGGTCGATAATCCTTTGCAACAGAACCGCCCGGCCGCACGCTGAGGTCAATCTGGGAGGATTCCATGAAAGATAGCGACGTGAAACAAACGGTAGACGGCAAGGATGTCCATCCGACGCCGCAGCTGGACCAGTTGGAAGACGGGCCCTGGCCGAGTTTTGTCACCGGGCTGAAACGCCTGCGCGACGAAGGCTCGACGGGCAATCGCAAGATCATGAACGACCTGCTGGGCCAGCTCAATCATTCCTATGAAAAGCGGCTGGGCTTCTGGAAGGGCGGCACCGTATCGGTGTTCGGCTATGGCGGCGGGATTATCCCGCGGTTTTCCGAAGTGGCCGACCGGTTTCCCGAATCGAAGGAATTTCACACCCTGAGGGTGATGCCGCCAGCGGGGAATCACTATGACACCAAGGTGTTGCGCGATATGTGCGACATCTGGGAGGAGCATGGGTCGGGGCTGATCGCGTTTCACGGTCAGTCGGGCGATATCATGTTCCAGGGCTGCAGCACCGAGAACACCCAGAAGGCATTCGATGCGCTCAACAAGATCGGGTTCGACCTTGGCGGGGCAGGCCCGGCGCTGCGCACGGCGATGTCGTGTGTCGGCCATGCCCGCTGCGAGCAGAGCTGTTACGACGAGGTGCGCGCGCATCGCACGATCATCAACTCGTTGCTCGACGAGATGCACCGCCCGGCGCTGCCCTACAAGTTCAAGTTCAAGTTCTCGGGCTGTGCCAACGATTGCGTCAACGCGATTCACCGTGCCGATTTCGCGGTGATCGGGACCTGGCGCGACGAGATCAAGATCGATCAGGAGAAGGTCAAGGAACACATCGCCAAGGTGGGCCGCAAATACACCATCGACACGGTGGTGAACATGTGCCCGACGCGGGCGATCTCGCTCAATGACGATGATACGCTGGAGATCGACAACCCCAGCTGCGTGCGCTGCATGCATTGCATCAACGTGATGACCAAGGCGCTTTCCCCCGGCGACGATCGCGGTATTTCGATCATGATCGGCGGCAAGCGGAGCCTGAAGATCGGCGACCTGATGGGTATCATGGTGGTGCCGTTCATGAAGCTCGAAACCGACGAAGACTTCGAGAAGCTGGAAGAATTCGCCGAAAACGTGGTCGAGTTCTTCGCCGATAACGCGCTGGAGCACGAGCGCGTGGGCGAGACCATCGACCGGATCGGCCTGCCGGCCTTCCTCGAGGCGCTGGATATCGATGTCGATCCGAACATGGTCAACCATCCGCGCACCTCGAGCTATGTGCGGACCGACGATTTCGACGAGGAGGCCGCAAAATGGTTCGAGCGCAAGGCGCGCGAGGCCGGACTTCAGATCAGCGCCGAGTGAGCGGCGGGCAACTCTATTGAGGAGGCGCCAACGGTCCGGGAGCGTGGACCACGGCGCGGGAGGAAGAAGATGAGCACAACCGAGAAAGTCAAACCGCGGATGCCCGACGAGGTCGGGGTTCCCGACCCGTTCCAATACATGCATCCGGTGATGAAGAAGAATTACGGCAACTGGGACTGGCACGACCGGCCGCGCCCCGGGGTTCTGCACCATGTCTCGAAAACCGGCGACGAGATCTGGACCGTGCGGGCCGGCACCCAGCGGCAGATGGATGTCTTCACCATCCGCAAGCTCTGCGACATCGGCGATGAGTTTGCCGACGGTCATGTGCGCTTCACCACCCGCTCGTACATCGAGTTCATGGTCAGCGACGAGGCCAATGTGGCGCCGCTGGTCGAGGCGCTGAGCGAGGCGGGCTTCCCGGTGGGCGGCACCGGCGCGAGCGTGTCGATGGTGAGCCATACCCAGGGTTGGCTGCATTGCGACATTCCCGGCACCGACGCTTCGGGCGTGGTCAAGGGGCTGATGGACCTGCTGCATGAAGAATTCATCCAGGAAAAGATGCCCAACCGGGTGCGGATCACCACCTCTTGCTGCCAGATCAACTGTGGCGGGCAGGGCGATATCGCGGTGAACGTGCAATATACCAAACCGCCGAAGATCAACCACGATCTGGTCGCAAACGTCTGCGAGCGGCCCGCCGTTGTGGCCCGCTGCCCGGTGGCGGCGATCCGGCCGGCAATGGTGAATGGCAAGCCGAGCCTGGAAGTGGACGAGAAGAAATGCGTCTGCTGCGGGGCCTGCTATCCGCCGTGTCCGCCGATGCAGATCAACTCGGATGAATCCACCAAGATCGCGATCTGGGTGGGCGGCAAGCATTCCAATGCCCGCTCCAAGCCGACATTCCACAAGCTGGCTGTGGCCAACCTGCCCAACAACGCGCCGCATTGGCCCGAGGTTGTCGAGGTCGTCAAGAAGATCGTGCAGGCCTACAAGAAGGACGCCAAGCATTGGGAGCGGATGGGCGAATGGATCGAGCGGATCGGCTGGACCCGGTTCTTCGACATGACCGGGCTGGCCTTTACCAAGCACCATCTCGACACCTGGACCGGGGCGCGCAAGACGATGAACACGTCGGCGCATATCCACTTCTGAGAGGCGGAGATTACAGGTGAAAATCGGAGTAGTGATCAGCGAGGGGCCGTATACGCATCAGGCGGCGGACACGGCCTATCGTTTCGTGAAGGCCGCGCTGGAAAAGGGCCACGAGGTGCCGCGCGTGTTCTTCTATCATGACGGCGTCAATGTCGGCACGCGGCTGAGCGTGCCGCCGCAGGACGAGCGCAACATCCAGAAGAACTGGACCGAGTTGGCGGCGGAGCATGGCACCGATCTGGTGGTGTGCATTGCCGCGGCGCAGCGCCGCGGAGTGCTGGACGAGAACGAGGCCAAGCGGCAGGGCAAGGACGCCAACAACATCGCCGAGGGCTTCCGGATATCGGGGCTGGGGCAGCTGATTGAAATGGGCATCCAGACCGACCGTCTGGTGACCTTCGGGGACTGAGGGGGAAGAGCGATGACGACGAAGAAATTCCTCTATGTGAACCGCAAGGCGCCCTATGGCACGATCTATGCGCTCGAGAGCCTTGAAGTGGTGCTTATCGGGGCGGCGTTCGAGCAGGATGTCTCATTGGCTTTTCTCGATGATGGCGTGTTCCAGCTGACCAGGGGGCAGAATACCGACGGCATCGGGGTGAAGAATTTCTCGCCTACTTTCAGGGCGTTGGGCGATTATGACGTGACCAAGCTCTATGTCGAAAAGGAAAGCCTGGAGGAGCGCGGGCTGAGCGCGGACGATCTTCAGGAGATCGTCTATGAGGATGAGGATGATGACTGGGAAGAAAAGCCGTCGGTCCGCATCATCTCGCGCGCCGAGATGGCCGATGTGATGGCCGATCAAGACGTCGTGCTGAGCTTCTGAGGGGGGACGGGGATATGGCAACGCTTCATACGGTGAACAAATCGCCCTTCGCGACCCAGACGCTGTTGAGCTGTCTCGGCCATGCCAAGGACGGCGATGCGATCCTGATGATCGAGGATGCGGTTTATGGCGGCCTGGCGGGCACGCAATTGTCCGACGCCGTGGCGGCGCGGGCCGGAGCCGTGAGGATTCACGTGCTGGCCGAGGACCTGGCGGCGCGCGGGCTTGACGCAGGCCGGCTTCTGGATGGGGTGAAGCCCCTGGGATATGATGGGTTTGTCGATCTGGTGGCAAAGACCGACCGGACGCAATCGTGGCTTTGAAGGACCAGCCCCGCGCGGGCGAATGTGAGGAGACTGAAAACAATGGCATATAACGTGAACGGCACCACTGTCGAGCATGACGAGGAAGGCTACATCACCCAGCTTTCCGACTGGAACAAGGAACTGGCCCAGGTGATCGCCGAGACCGAAGACATCGAGATGACCGACGAGCATTGGGCCGTGGTGAACTTCCTGCGCGACTATTACGAGGAATACCAGATCGCACCGGCGGTTCGGGTTCTGATCAAGGCGATCAAGAAGTCGATGGGGCCGGATGTGGGCAACAACAAATACATGTATGAGCTGTTTCCCTATGGCCCGGCCAAGCAGGCCTGCAAGATCGCCGGTCTGCCCAAGCCGACGGGCTGTGTCTGACGGCTTGATCCGATCTGGCCGGTTGGGAGGCCGGCCAGGCAAAAGACTTTGAAATTCAAGGTCTTGTGCGAATAGGACGGGAGGAGTTCGCGTGATTTCTGTTTTCTACGCCATCCTTTTCTGGGCCGCGACCGCGATACTGGTCGTGGGTGTGGCGGCGAAAATCCGCAAATATGCGCGCACGCCCGCGCCGCTGAAGATCCCCACCACGCCGGCGCCCACAACCATGGGCGGCGTGGTCTTGCGGATGTTCCGCGAGGTGGTGTTCTTCGAGAGCCTGTTCAAATCCAACAAGTGGATCTGGCTGTTCGGCTGGCTGTTTCACATGGGAATGTGGCTGGTTCTGATCCGCCATATCCGCTATTTCACCTTCGATGTCTGGTGGTGGGTGGCGCTGGCGCAACCCTTTGGCATCTATGCCGGGTTTGCCATGCTGATCGGGCTTCTGGGCCTCTGGGCGCGACGCGTGTCGGTCGAGCGGATACGCTATATCTCGAGCCCGAGCGATCATCTGATGCTGGCGCTGCTGGTGGCGATCGTCGGCTCGGGGCTGATGATGCGCTTTGTGGTGCATACCGACATTCTGGCGGTGAAGGCGTTCATGCTGGGGCTGTTGCGGCTGCGCATAGAGACATTGCCCACTGATCCGATCCTGCTGGTGCATCTGGGCGCGGTGGCGCTCTTGATGATCATCTTCCCGATCTCGAAGCTGTTGCATGCGCCGGGGGTGTTTTTCAGCCCGACGCGCAACCAGGTCGATAACCCGCGCGAGGTGCGCCATATCGCGCCCTGGGCGAAGAAACTGGAGGGCTAGCGAATGGCGGACGGCGGCGACGATCCTGTGAAAATGAGCCACCCGCTGGAAATCCCGCGGCTGAAATGCGGCGCGATGGCGGGGCTGGAGCCGTTTCGCGCCGCGCCCGAGCATCAGGAGAAGCTGGGTTTTCCCGGCGAGCTGGTGGAGAACTGGCACGAGGTCGCGCTGGCCAAGATGAAGGAACTGGGCGAGAAGAACCGGGCGTTTCAGGTCTATCTCGATACCTGCGTCAAATGCGGGGCCTGCACCGACAAGTGCCACTATTTCCTCGGCACCGGCGATCCCAAGAACATGCCGGTGGCGCGCCAGGATCTGCTGCGCTCGGTCTATCGGCGCTATTTCACCTTCGCGGGCAAGTATTTCCCCAAGCTGGTCGGCGCGCGCGATCTGACCGAGGATGTGCTGAACGAATGGTATTCCTATTACCATCAGTGCAGCGAATGCCGCCGCTGTTCGGTGTTCTGCCCCTATGGCATTGATACCGCTGAGATAACCATGGCCGCGCGCGAGATCATGGACGCGGTGGGGATCGGGCAGAAATATTCCAACGAGATCATCGGCAAGGTCAAGGATGTCGGCAACAACCTCGGGCTGAACCCCAAGGCGCTGCGCGCGACGCTGGAGGACCTGGAAGAGGAGCTGGAGGAGGATACCGGGATTTCGGTGCGCCTGCCGGTGGACGAGAAGGGCGCCGATATCCTGCTGATCACGCCGAGCGCCGATTTCTTCGCCGAGCCGCATATCGACGGGCTTCTGGGCTATGCCAAGGTGTTTCACGAGGCTGGGGTGAGCTGGACGTTGAGCAGCTATGCCTCGGAGGCGGCGAATTTCGGGCTGTTCATCGGCTCTTACGAGAACATGCGCGAGATCGCGCTGCGCATCCGCAAGGCGGCGCTTGATCTGGGGGTCAAGCGGATCGTCTTTGGCGAATGCGGCCATGCCTGGCGGGTGGCCTACAGCTTCCTCAACACGCTGGCGGGGCCGTTTGATTTTCTCGACCAGAAGTACCCGATCCCGCAGCATATCCTGGAATTCACCTGGGGCGAGATCGAGAAAGGCACGCTCAAGTTCGACAAATCCCGGAACGATCATATCCGCCTGACCTATCACGACAGCTGCAACGTGGCGCGGGCATCCCGAATGGGCGATATGCCGGGCGGGCAGTTCGAAATTCCGCGCAACGTGATCAAGGCGGTGTGCAACCATTATTTCGACATGGACCGCGATACGACGCATGAATCGACGCTGTGTTGTGGCGGCGGCGGCGGATTGCTGACCGACGATCTGATGGAGCTGCGCAAGAAGGGCGCGAGCCCGCGGATGACGGCGCTTCAGCAGGTGACGGAAGATCATGGTGTGACCCACATGGCGGCGATCTGTGCGATCTGCAAAACCCAGTTTTCCAAGGTGATGCCGGCCTATGGCTATGAGATGGACAGCATCGTTTCGGTGCATCAGCTGGTTTCCAATGCGATCATTCTCACCGGGCAGGACACCGGCGAGGACGATGAAAAAGAGGACGATACCGAGGCCGCGTAAGCCTGCCTCGGGACGTTGGAGGAGAGAGAGATGAACGACGTAAGCACGGACCCGAAGCTGACCTTCCGGCGCTTTGAAGAGGGCGAAACCGCGGCCGATTGGGAACTGGAGGAAAAGATCTTCGTCGGAGATACCTCCTATAAATGCCCGACCTACGTGCACAAGACGCCGCCCTGTCAGGGGGCCTGCCCATCGGGGCACGAGATTCGCGGCTGGCTGGCGATTGCGCGCGGCATGGACAAGCCGCCGGTGGAGGACATGCCCTGGCAGGAATACGCGTTTCAGCGGATGGCGAGCGCCAACCCGTTTCCCGCCACCATGGGCCGGGTCTGCCCGGCGCCCTGCGAAGCGGGCTGCAACCGCAACGAGGTCGATGATTATGTCGGGATCAACGGTGTCGAGCAGTATGTCGGCGACTGGGCCAATGAAAACAATGTGCAGATGGGCGCGCCGGGCGCCGCGACCGGGCGCAAGGTGGCGGTGATCGGGGGCGGGCCGGCGGGGCTGTCGGCGGCGTATTTCCTGCGGCTCGATGGCCATGAGGTCTCGATTTTCGAGGCGCATGAACATCTCGGCGGGATGATGCGCTATGGCATTCCGGGCTATCGCACGCCGCGCGACATGCTGGACAAGGAGATCGGGCGGATCATCGACATGGGGGTCGATGTGCATCTCAAGACGCGGATCGGCGAGGATGTGAGCATCGAGAAGCTGGAAGCGGCCTTTGATGCGATCTACTGGGCGATTGGCGCGCAGAATGGCCGTCCGCTGCCTATTCCGGGCTGGGACGGCACCGAGAACTGCATCAACGGGATCGAATTCCTTGATGCGTTCAACGAGGGCTATGTCTTTGGCACGGCGCAGAAAGTCGTGGTTGTGGGCGGGGGCGATACCTCGATCGACGTGGCGAGCGTGGCGCGGCGTCTGGGCCATATCACCCATCCGGGCATTCCCGAGCGCAACGACGGCACGGTGATTGATTTCACCTCGCATGATGTGGCCTCGAGCCTGACCCGCGAGGGAATGAAGGCAACGCTGACGTCGCTGTTTCCGATCGAACAGATGACCGCTGCCGAGCGCGAGCGCGAGGATGCCAAGCGCGAGGGGATCGACCTGCGCGGCGGGGTGATGCCGCTGGAGGTGCTCAAGGATGCGCAGGGCCGCGCCAGGGGGTTGAAGATGTGCCAATGCACCATGAAGGGGATGGTGCCCGAGCCGGTGGAAGGCACCGAGTTCGAGATCGAGGCCGATATCATCATCGCCGCCATCGGCCAGATGGGCGATTTCACCGGGCTGGAGGATTTCGCCAACGAGCGCGGGTTCATCGACATCGAAGGGCCCTATCAGGTCAAAGGACGCGAGAAACACTTCGCCGGCGGTGACATCATCAAACCGCATCTGCTGACCACGGCGATTGGTCATGGCCGGATCGGGGCCGAGATCATCACCGATTTCCTTGATGATGGCGAGGTGGCCAAGCGCCCGAAGGTGGATGTGCATCACTTCAACCTGATGGAAGAGCTGCACCAGCGCGGCAAGGAGCCGGCAGCATATGAGCCTGGCCCGTTGCGCGGCACCGATAAGGTCGGGTTTGCGATCCACAACTTTGAGGACCGCTCGAACAACCAGATCATCCCGCATGATGAGCTGTTCAAGGGGCATTTCGGATTTGTCAAACGCGAGCAGCGCGAGGAGGTGCATATCGAGGGCGACGCCGTGCTGGGCAACTTTGAGGAGCGGATCATCGGCTTTTCCGAAGCGCAGGCGCAAAAGGAGGGCGAGCGCTGCATGGGCTGCGGCATGTGCATCGAATGCGACAACTGCGTGATCTATTGCCCGCAGGACGCGGTGCATCGCGTGGCCAAGGCCGACCGCACGGTGGGGCGCTATGTCTATACCGATTACACCGCCTGTATCGGCTGCCATATCTGCGCCGATGTCTGTCCGTCGGGCTATATCAAGATGGGGCTCGGGGAGTAGGCATGGCACGGATCGCCGTTCTTTTCGGGCTGCTGATTGTGCTGGCTGGCGCGGCTATGGCCGAAGACCGCGCATCGCTGTTGCCTGATATCCCGAAAGCGACGGGCGAAGCGCATGCAGAGGGCAACGGCTTCTGGCGGCGCAACCACATGGACATGATGCGCCATGACCGCGACCTGACGCTGCGCATGGGCGAACGCGAGATCGAGGCCAGCCTGAAAGGGTGTTTCGACTGTCATGCCGCGAAGGACGAACAGGGGCAGGTTGTCACCTATGACAGCGACAAGCATTTCTGCCGGGTGTGCCATGACTACGCGGCGGTGAAGGTGGATTGTTTCATGTGCCACCGCTCGACTCCCGATGGTGTGGATGAACACGCGATTTCGGGGCGCGATCATGCGATGCTGCCGCTGCCGGAGGGCGATATCGACGCGGTCGAGGGCTATCTCAAGCGGTTTGCGGGCAAGAGCGGGAGCCTAAGCGAATGAAATTCCGGATGCCGGGCGATACCAAGCAACCTCCTGCGCGGCAGGCGGTGAACCGGGCCGAGATGACGCGGCGCGACCTCTTGCGCAGCGGCGCCGCCGTGACGATGGCGACGCTGGCGCCGGGGGTGACGCTGATGGCGTTCGGCGGATCGCCGGCCGAGGCGGCGGGGGCGGATGCGGGCAAACGCTGGGGCCTCTTGATCGACGTGAGCAAGTGCGCCGAGGATTGCTCCGATTGCGTGACTGCCTGCGCCGAAGAGAACGGCTGGGGCGGCGGCGACAACCCGGAGACCGACGCGCAATGGATCCGCAAGGTGACACTGACCAACAAGGCGACGGGGCATCAGGCCAGCATGCCGGTGATGTGCCAGCATTGCGAGCATCCGCCTTGTGTGGACGTGTGCCCGACCGGGGCCAGCATGAAGCGCGCCGACGGTATCGTTCTGGTCGACAAGCACACCTGCATCGGCTGCCGCTATTGCATGATGGCCTGTCCGTTCAAGGCGCGCTCTTTCGTGCATGAACCGGTGATCAACCAGAAGAGCCACGCGCCGCGCGGGCAAGGCACGGTGGAAAGCTGCACGCTCTGTGTGCATCGCGTCGACAAGGGCGGCACGCCGGCATGCGTGGAGGCCTGCGCGGCGGCGGGGCATGAAGCGATCCTTTTCGGCGATCTGAAAGACCCGGGCAGTGCGATCGCGAAACGGCTGGCCGAGTTTCCCTCGACCGCCCTGCGCCCGGATCTCGATCTGAACCCCGGGGTTCGTTACGAGCAGTTGGGATAGGGGGCGCAGCCATGGCAGAACGCACGATCTACCGCGAAATCAAGGCCACGAGGGCGGTGTGGAGCGTGGCGCTGTTGCTGGCGGCGTTCATCGCGGCGGCTCTGGGTGCGGTGCTATACGTTGAACATCATGGCCATATCGCCACCGGCATGACCAACCAGGTGGTCTGGGGCCTGCCGCATGTATTCGCCATTTTCCTGATCGTGGCGGCGTCCGGCGCTCTGAACGCGGCTTCGATTGCGAGCGTGTTCGGGCAGGCGCCCTACAAGCCGATTGCGCGGCTCTCGGCGGTGCTGGCGATGTCGCTGCTGATCGGCGGGCTGGCGGTGCTGGTGCTCGACCTGGGGCGGCCCGACCGGCTGCTGGTGGCGATGACCACCTATAATTTCAAGTCGATCTTTGCCTGGAACATCTATCTTTACACAGGCTTCCTCGCCGTGGTGGCGGTCTATCTGGCGGTGCAGATGAGCCGGCTCGACTACAAGCATGTGCGCGTGGCGGGCACTGTGGCCTTCCTGTGGCGGCTGGCGCTGACCACCGGCACCGGCTCGATCTTTGGCTGGCTGGTGGCGCGCCCCGGCTATGACGCGGCGATCATGGCGCCGCTGTTCATCGCGATGTCGTTCAGCTTCGGGCTGGCGGTGTTCATCCTGGTGCTGGCGGCGCTTTTCAAGCTGACCGGGCGCGGGATCGGCGAGATGCTGATGCACCGGCTCGGGCATCTGCTGGCGCTGTTTGCCATGGTGGTCTTGTATTTCACCATCGTGCAGCATCTGACCGCGCTCTATGCCGCCGAACATGCCGGGTTCGAGCGGTTCATCCTGCTGGACGGCGGCCATGTGACCTGGGCATTCTGGCTCGGGCAGGTGGTGATTGGCGGGCTGCTGCCGATTGCGCTGATCTATCTGCCCTATATCCGCGAGGCCAAGTCCGAGCCGATCTGGGCCTCGATCCTTGTTGTCATCGGCGGGCTGGCGCAGGTCTATGTGATCGTGGTGGGCGGGCAGCTTTATCCGCTGGAGATGCTGCCGGGATATGAACTGTCGAGCAGTTTCTTTGACGGCGAGATCGCGCGCTATGCGCCGAAATGGCCCGAAATCCTGCTCGGGCTGGGCGGTGTGGCGATCGCGCTGATGGCGGTGGGCGTGGCGGCGAAGATCCTGCGGATATTGCCGACCAACCTGATGGATGCCAATGTGCCGGGCAACTGACCTTCCCCGAGAGAGGCCGACATGAACGCGCACGCCCCCCATCCGTTTTCCAAATTCGTGGCCATTCTGGGCCGCGGCAAGACCAAGCAACGCCATCTGACGCTGGAGGAAAGCGAGGAGGCGATGGAAATGCTGCTGAGCGGGCAGGCGTTGCCCGAGCAGATCGGCGCGTTCCTGATGCTTTTGCGGCTCAAGGAGGAGGCGCCGGAGGAGATCGCCGGCTTTGCCATCGGGGCGCGGCGGACGTTCGACCTGCCGCAGGAGATGCCACAGGTCGATATCGACTGGTCGTCCTATGCCGGCAAGCGGATCCAGCTGCCCTGGTTCGTGCTGTCGGTTCTGGCGCTGGTGAATGCCGGCTATTCGGTCTGTCTGCATGGCACGGAAGGCCACACGCCCGGGCGGATATACACGCGCGAAGTGCTGGAGAGCCTCGGCTTTCCGGCCGCCGGTTCGCTGACCGAAGCGGCGAATCAGATTAGGGCGCGCAGGTTTGCCTATGTGCCGCTGGAGGTGATGAGCCCGACCCTGCGCCACCTGATCGATCTGCGCCCCGTCTTTGGCCTGCGCTCGCCGGTGCATTCGTTTTCGCGGATGCTCAACCCGTTTGACGCGCCCACGGTGATGCAGGGGATTTTCCATCGCGGCTTCATGGACATTCATGCCGGGGCGGCGCAGCTCATGGGGATCGAGAACATGGCGGTGTTTCGCGGCGAGGGCGGCGAGATCGAACGGCGGCCCAACAAGCCGGTGCAGGTCTGGACCACGCATGGCAGCGATGAACCGCTGGTCGAGACCTGGCCGCAGCTTCTGCCCGAAGGGCACCAGCCGCCGGATGAGGAGATGGCGCTGGAGCGGTTGGTGGATGCCTGGCGCGGCGAGCTTGACGAACCTTACGCCAGCGAGACCATCATCGGGACCATCGCGATCACCCTGCGTACCATGGGCAAGGCCGGGTCAGTCGAGGCGGCCGAAACGGCGGCGCGCGCGCTTTGGCAGGCGCGCGACAAGGGCTTCCTGCCGTATCGGATATGATCCACGCCCCCCGCTTCATGATTTCGGCGGCGCATAAATCGTCGGGCAAGACGGTGGTGTCGATGGGGCTGAGCGCGGCGTTTCGGGCGGCGGGCGACGATCTTTCGACCTTCAAGAAGGGGCCGGATTACATCGACCCGATGTGGCTCGCCGCGGCCAGCGGGAAGCCCTGCTACAACCTTGATTTCAATGCCATGGAGCCCGAGGAAATCCGGCAATTTTTCTGCGAAAAATCGAGGGGGCTGTCGCTGGTCGAGGCCAACAAGGGGCTTTACGACGGGGTCGAACCGGATGGTTCGGATTCCAATGCGGCGCTGGCCAAACTGCTCGGGCTGCCGGTGGTTCTGGTGATCGACACGCTGGGGATGAGCCGGGGGATCGCGCCGCTTTTGCTGGGCTATCGCGCCTTTGACGAAGAGGTTGATATCGCCGGGGTGATCCTCAACAAGGTCGGCGGGGCGCGGCATGAGAGCAAGTTGCGGCGCGCCGTCGAGACCTATTCCGGGCTGCCGATCCTGGGTTCGGTCTGGCGCAATGCCGGGCTGGAGATCGGCGAGCGGCATCTCGGGCTGACGCCGCCGAGCGAGACCGAGGAACGCGATGCCATCGTGGCGCGGATCGGCGAGATTGTCGGCGGATCGGTGGAGCTTGACCGGCTGCGCGAGGTGGCGGGCGCGGCGCCCAATCTGGACGTGGAGATTGGGCGGGCGAGGGCGGCGGACAGGCCGGGCGAGGGGCTGAGGATCGGCTATGCCCGTGATGCGGCGTTTGGATTTTATTACCCCGACGATCTGGAGGCGTTCGAGGCCGCGGGGGCAGTTCTGGTGCCGATCGACATGACGAGTGATTCGGGCCTGCCGGAGATTGACGGGCTGTTCATCGGCGGCGGCTTTCCCGAGATGCGCGCCGGGGAGCTTTCGGCGAATGCGCCGATGCGGGGGAGCGTGAAAGCGGCGCTGGAGGCGGGCTTGCCGACCTACGCCGAGTGCGGCGGGCTGATGTATCTTTGCGAGGGCATCGACTGGGGCGGGGACAGCCATGAGATGGTCGGGTTCATTCCGGGGCGGGCGATGATGCATGCGCGCCCGCAGGGGCGGGGCTATGTGCGATATGACTGCACGGCGGCCAATCCCTGGGGCAGCGCGGGGCGGGAGATCCGCGCGCATGAATTTCATTATGCCTCGCTGGAAGGGCTACCCGAGGGGCTGACCTGGGCGCGCCGGATCACACGCGGGCACGGTACGGACGGGACACGCGATGCGATCGTGATGGGCAACACGGTGGCCGGGTTCATCCATCTGCGCAACACGCAGCATGTGCCGTGGGTCGAGGGGTTCTTGCGGTTCGTTCGACGCTGCAAGGGCTGAGCGGCGCCGCACGGGAGGCGGTCGGGGCTATTTGCCTCCAGCGGGAGTATTTGCAGAAAGATGAAAGGCTTGGTCAGGAAAAAGCCCCGCCGGGACCGGGCGGGGCTTCTGGCTTTCACGCGGGTCTGGATCAGGCGCGTTTGATTTCGAACTTGTAGACATCGCCTTCGTTCGACTGGCTCAAGAGCTCGTTGCCGGTCTGTTTGCAGAAGGCGGCGAAATCGGCGACCGAGCCGGGATCGGTGGCCTGGATTTCCAGCACCTCGCCGGCGCCCATGCCCTTGAGGGCTTTTTTCGCCTTCAGGATCGGCAACGGGCAATTCAGGCCCTTCGCGTCCAACAGTTGATCTGCCATTTGGTTTCTCTCCTCCGTAAACCTCTGATTTGTCGGCTGTTCAGATGAACAGGTTGATATCGGATTTCAGCGCGTTTTCCATGTAGGTGGCGGCGCCGCCGATTTCCATTTCGTCGATCATGTCTTCGCGCTTGTATTCGAACAGATCGAGCGTCATCTGGCAGCCGATCATGCGGATTTCGAGATCGATTGCGGCTTCGCGCAGATCCTCGATCGAGGCGACGCCCTTTTTCTTCATCAGGTTCTTCATCATCGTGCCGGCGAGGGCGCCGGCGCCGGGCAACATGCCCATGATGTTGGGCATCGGCATGTGGCCACCCATCATCGGCATTTCCATCGCCGCGTTGCCGAGCGTGGTGAACTTCATGTTCAGCTCTTTCTTGAGCAGCGGCAGGCCGTAGAAGGTAAAGAACATCGTCACGTCGACATCCATTGCCGCCGCCGTGGTGCCGAGGATGAAGGGCGGGTAGGCCCAGTCCAGCGAGCCCTTGGTAACGATGATCGACATGCTCTTTGCATTGTCCAGATCGCTGTTATCCTTCATCGCCTGCGTCTCCCAATAAGGTTCCAATATTTGAATATTACAATATGCGGCAGAGAAATCGAGTCAATCCTGCGCGGTGTCGCGCGTAAATGCGGGGTTTTTCGCTTGTTTTTCGAAGCACCGGCCATTTACCAAGGAGGGGCGGGCGATAAAGCGGTGAGAGCGAGATGGATCTGAGCGTGTTTGAGGAGAATTCAGGCAGGGCGAGCCAGCTTTTGCGGGTGCTGTCGAACGAAAAGCGGCTGATGATCCTGTGCAACCTGCTCGAAGGCGAACGTTCGGTGCAGGACTTGCAGGCCGCGACCGGGCTGGGGCAATCGACCGTGTCGCAACAGCTTGCCGTATTGCGCGGCGAGCGCATCGTCGCGCACCGGCGCGAGGCGCAATCGGTGATCTATCGCATCGACAGCGACGACGCCGCCGCAATCCTGCAAACCCTGCACGGGCTTTACTGCGCGCCGGAGGGGTGAACTCCGGGGCGGGCTGCGCCATATTGTCGGGCAGGCGATTTTTCGTTCGGCAAGATTCAATCACATATGCTAATTCTTGATTAAGTCGCCGGGCGCGCAGGCACCGGGAGGCAGGAAACAGGCGGGGAGGGAGCATGATCGAGGCGTTGAGAGAAAGCGCGGTGGAGAATGCCGCGCTCTATATCGGGTGGGGCGGGCTGCTGATCGGGATCGTGTTCGGCGCGATCCTGGCGCGGACCAATTTCTGCACCATGGGCTCATTGTCGGACATCGCCAATTTCGGCGACTGGCGCCGGTTTCGCGCCTGGCTGCTGGCGGTGGCGGTGGCGATGATCGGGGTCTTGTGGATCGAGCGCGCGGAGATCGGCGACATGAGCAACAGCCTCTACGTGACCTCGCAGCTGATGTGGGGCGGGCATATCCTGGGCGGGTTGATCTTCGGCATCGGCATGGTTTTTTCGGGCGGCTGCGTGTCGAAGAACCTGGTGCGGGCCGGCTCGGGCGATCTGCGCTCGCTGATCGTTCTGTGGGTGATCGGGGCCACCGCCTACATGACCATCGGCGGGGTTCTGGCGGAAAGCCGGGTCGCCTTTGTCGACGCGACGAGCTTTGACATGGGCGCCGCGGGGTTCGAGGATAACCGAATAAATACAATCCTTTCCGGGCTGACCGGCATGGCGGCGGAGACCGCCGGATGGATCAGCGTGGCGGTGATTGCGGGCGGCATCCTGATCTATTGCTTCGCCGACCGGAACTTTCGCACATCGCCGATCAACCTGGTGGCGGGGATCGGCATCGGGCTGTGCGTGATCGCCGGATGGCTGCTGACCGCGCTCACCTTCGACGAGTTTGCCGACAACCCGATGCTGGCCTCGCTGAGCTATGTGCGGCCCGCCGGCGACAGCATCGATTACTTCATGCGCTTCACCGCCGACAAGGTGCCGAGCTTTGCCGTGACCACCACGGCGGGGGCGCTTTTCGGGGCGTTCCTGATGGCGCTGTGGCAGCGCAAGTTCCACCTCGCCACGTTCTCGGATCCGGCCGATACGCTGCGCAATCTGGGCGGGGCGATGCTGATGGGGTTTGGCGGGGTGACGGCGCTGGGCTGTACCATCGGGCAGGCGGTGACCGGGTTTTCCACGCTGGCGCTGGGCTCGCTGCTGACCTTCATCGCGATCATCATCGGCGGCTTCATCGGCATGAAGATCATGGAGCGGATGATCTGAGTCGGGCGAGTGTTGGCGATGTCTGACATCACCGTCCCGGCAGGTTAACGGCGCCGGGGAGGTGCGAATCGGGGGGGTGACCCCCGGCTGCCGCCCGGCTGACATGCGTATGACATGCGCGGGGGTATGGGTTAACGCGGCATTTACTTGATCGACCGTGCGGTGGCACGGCGGCGTCTTGCGCGTAACCCTGTCGCGCAACGGGGCTTGTGCAAAAAAGAACCGGGGCAGTGAGAAGTTGGGGAGTGGGCAGGTGGCGGATTATCACAAGGGCGCGCTGGGCGCGGCGCTGGACGCATTGAAATCGGATGCCAAGGGGCTGAGCCAGCAAGAGGCCGAGGCGCGGCTGATCGAGTTCGGGCGCAATGAGCTGCAGGTCAGGAAAGACCGCAGCGAGATCGTCAAGTTCCTGCTCCAGTTCCGCAACTTCTTTGCGCTCCTGCTGATCGTCGGCGGGGCGCTGGCGATCACCGCCGACACGCTCGATCCCGGGCAGGGCAATCTCTATATCGCCATCGCGCTGCTGGGGGTCGTGTTGCTCAACGCCACCTTCACCTATCTGCAGGAGCATCAATCGGAAAAGATCATGGACAGCTTCAAGAAGATGCTGCCCAGCATGATCACGGCGCTGCGCGATGGCAGGCCGCAGGAAGTGGCGGCGGAGGAGCTGGTGCCGGGGGATGTCATCATCCTCAATGAAGGCGACCGGGTGCCGGTGGATGGGCGGCTGATCGAGGCCAAGGAACTGAAGGTCGACAATTCATCGCTGACCGGCGAGAGCGAGCCGCAAAAGCTGAATGCCGGGGCCAGCCACGACAACGTGCTGGAAAGCCCGAACATGGTGTTTTCCGGCAGCCTCGTGCAGGGCGGCGAGGGCAAGGTTGTGGTCTGCGAGACCGGCATGCGGACCCAGATCGGCGGCATTGTCGAGCTGACCAAATCGACCGAGGCGGTGGAGACGCCGATTCACAAGGAGCTGAAATACTTCATCAAGGTGATCAGCTTCATCGCGATTTTCCTCGGGGTGTCGTTCTTCGCGGTTTCGGTTCTGATCGGCAACAATGTGATCGGCAGCCTGATCTTTGCCATCGGCATCATCGTGGCCAATGTACCCGAAGGCTTGCTGCCCACCGTGACGCTGAGCCTGACCATGGCGAGCCGGCGGATGGCGGCCAAGAATGCGCTGATCAAGAACCTGGAGAGCGTCGAGACGCTGGGCTCGACCACGGTGATCTGCACCGACAAGACCGGCACGCTGACCCAGAACCGGCTGGGGGTGAACGAGGTGGTGGTGGGCGGCCATGTCTATGGCGCGGGCGACAAGGCCGTGGCGGATGAGGGCGCATTGCAGGATTTCCTGCGCTGCATGTGCATCTGCAACAACGCCTATCTGACCGAGGACGGCTTTGCCGGGGATGCGACCGAAGGCGCCTTGCTGCAATTTGCCAGGGAGCATGTCGATGTGACGGCGCTGCGCCAGGTCGAGGAGATCGCCGAGCAGCCGTTCAATTCCAACACCAAGCGGATGATCACGGTGACGGACGCCGGCGAGGGGCCGGTGGCGCATCTCAAGGGCGCGCCCGAGGTGGTGCTGGCGATGTGCGACCGGATCGCGCTGGATGGCAAGGTGCTGGAGCTGAGCCCGGACCGGCGCGACATGGTGATCGACGCCTATCACCGGCTGGCGGCGCGCGGCGAGCGCGGCCTGGGCTTTGCCCATTGCAAGGCGGATCGCGACAGCGTGCCGGAGGCGGGCTATGTCTTTCTCGGCCTGACCGGCATGATCGACCCGCCGCGCCCGGAGGTGCCGGAGGCTTTGCGCAAATGCCATTCGGCGGGCATTCGCGTGATCATGCTGACCGGGGATTTCGGGCTGACCGCCAAGACCATCGCGCATCAGATCGGCCTGATGAGCGAGATGGGCCGGGTGGTGCAGGGCGATGAGCTGTCGGGGCTGTCGGACCGCGCGTTGCAGGCGATGCTGCGCGACGAGCCCGAGATCATTTTCGCGCGCATCGCACCGGCGCAGAAATTGCAGGTGGTGCAGGCGCTTCAGGCCAATGGCGAGATCGTGACCGTGACCGGCGACGGGGTGAACGATGCGCCGGCGCTGAAGAACGCCGATATGGGCGTGGCGATGGGCGTGGGCGGCACCGAAGTGGCCAAGGAGGCCAGCAACATGGTGCTGATGGACGACAATTTCGCCACCATCGTTGCGGCTGTGGAAGAGGGGCGCACCATCTTCGACAATATCAAGAAGTTCATCGCCTATATCCTGACCTCGAACATCCCCGAGATCCTGCCGTTTATCGCGTTTGTCTTGCTGGATATTCCGCTGCCGCTGACGGTGATCCTGATCCTGGCGATCGACCTGGGGACCGATATCCTGCCCGCGCTGGGGCTGGGGGCGGAGAAGCCCGAGACCGATGTGATGATGCGCCCGCCAAGGGCGCGGGGCGAGCGCCTGCTCAGCCGCAACCTCTTGCTGATGAGCTATGGCATTGTCGGGATGTTGCAGGCGGCGGCGGGGTTTTTCAGCTATTTCACCATCCTTTACGCCGGGGGCTGGGAATGGGGGCAGGATCTGGCGCCGTCGGATCCGCTCTATCGCACCGCGATCACCGGGTTTTTCGCCTCGATCATCATTTGCCAGATCAGCGATGTGATCATCTGCCGGACCAGGACGCAGAGCCTGCTGAAGGTCGGGGTGTTTTCCAACAAGCTGGTGCTGGTGGGCATTGCCAGCGAGCTGTTCCTGCTCGCCCTGATCGCCTATGTGCCGATGTTCAATACGTTTTTTGGCACGGCGCCGCTGAGTTTCGAGCAGTTGATGCTGCCGGTGCCGTTTGCTGTCGCCATCCTGCTGGGGGACGAGCTGCGCCGGGTGTTCGTGCGGCGCGAGAACCGGTTCGTGCTGAAATGGCTGACCTGGTGACGGGCTGAGAGGGCAGGAGCGGGGGCGCTGCCCCCCCGCCCCCGGGA
>CBDUGF010000050.1:0-23973 GCA_965366835.1 uncultured Rhodobacterales bacterium | reverse complement strand
GCAACCAAAGCGTTATGAGCGCTCTGCTCTAACCAGTTGAGCTACAGGCCCCTCCGGCGCTTTTGTTAGCAGGTGGGGGCGCGGCGTCAAGCGGGGGGCTTGGGAAGAGGGCAGGAGCGAGGGGCGCTGCCCCTCCCGCTCCCCGGGATATTTCCGGCAAGATGAAGGGCGGGGCGCGTGCGCCGCGTTGCAAGGCGGGCGGAGATGGGCTAGGGGCTGCGACGAGCATTTGCAGGGGTAGCTGGGCCATGGCCGACAAGACACAAGGGATCACCTATGCGCAGGCGGGTGTGGATATCGATGCCGGCAATGCGCTGGTCGAGCGGATCAAACCGGCGGCGAAGCGCACGGCGCGCCCCGGGGTGATGGCCGGGCTGGGCGGGTTTGGCGCGCTGTTCGATCTCAAGGCGGCGGGCTATGACGATCCGATCCTGGTGGCGGCCACCGATGGCGTCGGCACCAAGCTGAGGATTGCGATCGACACCGGTGAGGTCGGCGGGGTCGGTATCGACCTGGTGGCGATGTGTGTCAACGATCTGGTCTGCCAGGGGGCGGAGCCGCTGTTTTTCCTCGATTATTTCGCCACCGGGCGGCTGGAACTGGATGTCGCGGCGCGCATCATCGAGGGCATTGCCGAGGGCTGTGCGCGCTCGGGCTGTGCGCTGATCGGCGGCGAGACGGCGGAGATGCCGGGGATGTATCCGGATGGGGATTTCGATCTCGCCGGGTTTGCCGTGGGCGCGATGGAGCGTGGCGCGGATTTGCCCAAGGATGTGGGCGAGGGCGATGTGCTGCTCGGGCTGGGCTCGAGCGGGGTGCATTCCAACGGCTATTCGCTTGTGCGCAAGCTGGTCGAGATCAGCGGGCTGGGCTGGGAGGCGGAGTGCCCCTGGCAGGCCGGAACGCTGGGGGCGGCGCTGCTGGCGCCGACGCGGCTTTATGTGAAGCCGGCGCTGGCCGCGATTCGGGCCGGGGGCGTGCATGGCCTTGCGCATATTACCGGCGGGGGCTTGAGTGAGAACCTGCCGCGGGTGCTGCCCGAGGGGCTGGGCGCAAAGGTCGATCTGGGGGCATGGGCGCTGCCGGAGGTGTTCACCTGGCTGGCGGCGACCGGCGAGATGGCCGAGGCGGAAATGCTCAAGACCTTCAACTGCGGCATCGGCATGGTGCTGGTGGTGGCGCCGGGCCGGGCCGGGGCCTTGAAGGCGCTGCTGGAGGGCGCGGGCGAGACGGTGGTCGAGCTGGGCCGGGTCAGCGCGGGCAGCGGCGTGCGCTATGAGGGCGCCTTGCTGTGAGCAAGCGGGTGGCGATCCTGATTTCGGGCGGCGGCTCGAACATGGTGTCGCTGCTCGAGAGCATGACCGGCGATCATCCGGCGCGGCCCTGCCTGGTGCTGGCCAACACGGGTGAGGCGGGCGGGCTGGCCAAGGCGGCCGCGCGGGGTGTAAAGACCGCAGTGGTCGATCATCGCGACTTCAAGGGCGACCGGGAAGCCTTTGAAAGGGAACTGATTTCCTGCATTGATGCCCAGGGCGCCGATATCGTCTGCCTGGCCGGTTTCATGCGCATCCTGACGCCGGTGTTCATTGATCACTACGCCGGGCGGATGCTGAACATTCACCCCTCCTTGCTGCCGAAATATCGCGGGCTGAACACGCATGCGCGGGCGTTGGAGGCGGGGGACGACGAGGCGGGCTGCACGGTTCATGAGGTGACCGCCGAACTCGATGACGGGCCGATTCTGGGGCAGGCGCGGGTGCCGGTGCTGGAGGGCGACACGCCGGAGAGATTGGCGGCGCGGGTGCTGGAACGAGAGCATGTGCTCTATCCGGCGGTGCTGCGGCGGTTTGCCGGCGGCGAGCGGGCGCCGCTCTGGCTGTAGCTGGCAGCGCTGACTGACGGGGCCGGGCAAAGCGCATTGGAACAAACGACAGCATCGGGTGTTGATCGAGGGCATGAGCGCGCCTTTTCCGCTCGGACCTAGTCAACAGGAGAACTCCCTTGAACCGTGTCATCTATATAGTCGGCCTTGTTGTTGTCATTCTCGCCATTCTGTCGTTTTTCGGTTTGCGATGAGGGCGCGTCGCGTGGCCTGGGCGAATTTGCTTGCGATGGCGTTGGGCGCATTTGCTCTGAGCGCGCCGCATAGCCGCGCCGAACAGGTGGGCAAGGTCGATGTCGACTGGCTTGGCAACGATATCGTCATCGAAGCCTTTCAGGATCCCGAGGTTGACGGGGTCACCTGCCATATCTCATATTTCAGCCGCGGCGTGATCGACAGGTTGCAGAATGGCAACTGGTTTGAAGACCCGTCCAATTCGGCGATCAGCTGTCGCCAGACCGGCCCGATCAAGATCGGCGATATCGACCATTCGCCGGAAGGCGAGCGGGTGTTTTCCGAGCGCCGTTCGATCATCTTCAAATCACTCAACGTGAAACGGATATTTGACGAAAAGAACCAATCCCTGATCTACATTTCGCACGCGCGAGAGGTGCAGCAGGGTTCGGCAAAAATGGCGATATCCACGATCCCGCTCTATCAGCGATGATCCTGGGGCGGCGCGGGTGCTGCGATCCTGAAAATGGTTGCGGCTTGGGGTGCGTTGGTGAACTTTCCTTCGCCGCGAAAACCGCGTAGAACGCGGCCAGCCGAGAGATAATGATAACAGACAGGCCCCCATGCGCACCCTGACCAGCACCAATGAACTTGCCGAGTTTTGCGAGCAAGCCCGCCAACATCCCTACGTGACGCTCGACACGGAATTCCTGCGCGAGCGGACCTATTTTTCCAAGCTTTGCCTGTTGCAGATGGCCTATCCGGGGACGGGCGACGAAAACGCGGTTCTGGTCGATACCCTGTGCGACGGGCTGTCGCTGGAGCCGCTTTACGAGCTGTTTCGCGACACCGGCGTGGTCAAGGTATTCCACGCCGCGCGCCAGGATCTGGAGATTTTCCAGGTCGAGGCCGGGGTGCTGCCGGATCCGCTGTTCGATACCCAGGTGGCGGCGATGGTCTGTGGCTTTGGCGAGCAGGCGGGATATGAAACGCTGGTGCGCAAGATCGCCAAGGAGGGGGTCGACAAGACCTCGCGCTTTACCGACTGGTCGCGCCGTCCGCTGACCGAGGATCAGAAGAAATACGCGCTCGCCGACGTGACCCATCTGCGGGTGGTCTATGAATACCTGAGCAAGGAACTGGCCAAGCGCAACCGCGAGAAATGGGTGCGCGAGGAGCTCGAGATCCTGACCAATCCCGAGACTTACGAGGTCAAGCCGTCGGAGGCTTGGAAGCGGGTGAAGACGCGGACCAATTCGGGCCGGTTCCTGGCCATCGTGCGCGAACTGGCGCGGTTTCGCGAGGGCTATGCCAGATCGCGCAATGTGCCGCGCAACCGGGTGTTCAAGGACGATGCGCTGGTCGAGCTGGCCTCGACCAAGCCGGCCAGCATGACCGATCTGGGGCGCTCGCGGCTGCTGTTGCGCGAAGCGCGCAAGGGCGAAATCGCCGAGGGCATCCTGGCGGCGGTGCAGGCGGGGCTGGACTGTGCTCCCGAGGATCTGCCGAAGGTCGATAGCAGCCGCGACAAGCTGCAGGTCAACCCGGCGCTGGCCGATCTGTTGCGCGTATTGCTGAAAGCCAAGAGCGAGAGCATGGCCGTGGCCTCCAAGCTGATCGCGCCGACGGCGGACCTGGACGCGATGGCGGCCGGGCTGCGCGATGTGCAGGCCCTGAAGGGCTGGCGGCGCGAGGTGTTCGGCGAAGATGCACTGCGGCTCTGCGAAGGCAAGATCGCCTTGGCGGTGCAGGGGCGTGACGTTGCCGTGGTGGAGCTCTGACGCCACGCCGGCCGCGCCGGGCAAGGCAGTGCCGGCGCTTGCGGTATCGCGGTTATCGCGCTGCTGGGTTGCATCGAAGCATACCGACCGAAATGCGTATTCGCGCGGCACGCGCAAGGCCGCGCAATTCGAGCCCGCTGTAGTCTGCAACGCTGCAAGTGGCATCGACCGGTGCGGTCATGCGGCAATCGCGCGATAGTGCAGCCTTGGGCGGGCGGGAGAGCCGGCCTAGCCCTTCAACCGGTTGGTCATGCGCAGGGCGATGAGCGCGGAGTTCAACCCGTCGATCATCCGGGCCGGCGGCAGCGGACCATAGCTGTTGGGGCCGACGACGAAGGTCACGTCGACCTTGCTGCCGGGGGCTTCATGAAACTCGATGTAAAACAGCTCGGTCTGTTGTCGCAGCGTGGCCGCGAGCGTGTGCTGCAGCTGCTCCCGGGTCAGCGATCCGGTCACCTGGCGGCCCCAGTTCACGTGAATGGCGATCCTGGCATGCCCGCCGGCGCCATTGTCTTTCTCCGCCGCGTCGACGCCTTGCTTGGTCAGTGCCAGGGGCTGGAGGTAGGGATCGCTCGAATACATGCTCAGGATCTTGATGCCCACCGCCGGAGAGGCGAGGAAAAAGACGATCAGGATCACCCTGATAAGATTGCCAGTGCTGTTCATCGTCGCAGGATGGCACGATCGGATGTAAAGAGCGTTAAAGCGTTTCCACTTGAACCTGAGGCAGGGTTGAGTGGAAACGCCGTGCAACAAATCAATGTCGTGAGCGTTTCGAGACAAACGCGTGATTCATGTTTGTCTCGAAATGCTTTTTTCGGCGCGCTGGTTTGGCGCGCCGTTTTCAATCGGACGAAGAGGCTTTCGGCATTGCCTGCCTGGGTGCTGGGCGCGGTGCCGGCGCCGATCAGTGATGCGGATGCGGGCCGAGGCGCAGGTGCAGGCGCGAATCGTGGGTCTTGAAGTGATTGGCGAACCAGGCTTCCAGGGTTTTGGCCAGACGCTCGGCGGCCTGGTCGGGCGAGGTCACATCGCCATCCATGATGTCGCGCAGATCATCGAGCAGGCGTTCGTGATCGTCCTTGTGCTGCTCCCTCTGGTCATAGCGATGGGCTTTCATCTGCTGCTCCTCGAGGGCGAAATGCGCCGAGATGGCGCGCAACAGATCGCCAAAGCCGCTCTGGATATCGGCATCGGGCTGGCGGTCGAGAATCGCCGCCGCGGTCTGGTTGACCAGGTCGATCAGTTCCTGATGTTCGTGATCGACCGCCGAATTGCCGACGCTGTATTCCGGTTTCCATTCAATCGGTGCCATGGTGGCCCCCTTTTGCTTTTGAAGCCCTGACGCGTTTGTCCCCAATCGGGACGAAACGGAAGGGCTCGTGTCGTTTCGATGCTGTGGGCGTTTCGTATCCGATCCATGCCTCAGATAGGATGCAAAACGCGTCAGTCAAAGACAAACCCGCTTTCCTTGCGGAAGTCGATCACGAAGCTCTGCCCCGGTACCAGATCGACCTTGCGCGTCGCCTCGTAACCGAACGCGTCGGTGGCCGGGTCGTCGCTCATCCGCACTGTCAGATTGTGCGAACCGGCGGGCAGCAGCAAACGCTCGTAGAGGCGCGACGGGCCGCTGCCGGCGAGGCCCGAGGGCGCGCTTTCCGCGGCATAGATCAGCGTGCCGTCAACCTCCAGTTCGACATAGATCGGCGGCCGTCTGCGATCGCAAATCTGGATCGCGCGCATGTTGGGCGGCAGCTTGGCCAGCTCCTCGGGCGTCCGGTCGCGGCAACTGGCGGAGCGATCGCCGCTATGGGTGAAGCTGAGGCGCAGGAGGGCCATGTTTTCGGGCACGCTGCGCCAGGGCGGCGAGGCCGAGAGCCAGGCGACGCCGAGGAAGAACGCGAGGGTGACGATGCCGCCCATCGCCAGATGATGCAGACGCCCGGTCATTTCGCCGCCTTCCCGTTGGAGGCATCAAGCGCGGCCATGCCGGATTCGCCCGGATCGAGCTTGCGCTTGCCTTGGATCGGCTCCATTGCGGCGAGGCTTCCGGCGAAGGCGCCGATCTCGGCGGCGAGGCGCTTGCGCTCGGTCGGGCCGGCCCAGACGGTCAGCAGGCGTTCGCGCGGCACGCGTTTGCGCAGCAGCGGATCGCGGGTCCGGGCGATGCGTTGTTCGGTCCAGTCGGCGCCGAGACGGTTGTAGCATTCGCGCTCGGCGCAGCCGGCGATGCAGACGCCATCGGCGAGATCGCGGCTGAGGATGAAATCGAACAGCGACGGCGGCGCCATCGCCACGCAAGGCAGGACCACGCGGCCTTTCTCGGGTGCGTCGGCGGCGCCGTGTTCGCAGGCGATGGTCATCACCCGGTTCGGTCCGCTGAGATCGGCGGCGGCGGCGATGACCTCGGCGCGCAGCTGTTCCAGCGGGCGGCCGGGCAGGTCGATGCCGGTGATCAGCGGGCCGGAGCGGCGGAACGGGGTCGATGACGGGCACGAGCCCATGCAGATGCCGCAGGCGACGCAGCGGTCGGGATCGACCAGGGCTTCCTGCGGGAAGGGCGCGCCATCGCTGCGCGGCACCATGGTAATCGCGGTATAGGGGCAATCGGCTTCGCAGCGGGTGCAGCCGTTGCAGAATTCGAGGAACACCTGCGCCGCCTCCGCCTCCTTGCGCGCGGGCAACCACGGCAGGCCGAGCAGCACGAACGTGAACACCAGTGCGCCGGTCCAGATCACGCCGGGCGGCACCAGGTCGATCACCGGATAGAGCCCGAGGATGAACCAGTCGAGCCCGACCTCGGCGGGGAAACGGGATAGATCGGCGGGGCCCTGCAACACCGCCGGCATTGCGTAGGACACGACCACCAGTGCCACCATGGTCAGGATGGCGAGGCCGCGCGGCGGATTGGTGCGCGCCGTCGTGATGCGCTGGATATGGATCCACATCATCAGCAAAAGCAGCAGCGGAATCGCGATGTGCAAAAACACCATGAGGGTGAAGAACCGGCCCGACAGGCTGTCGGGCGTCAGGAAGTTGCGCGCGATCGGCTCGGCGAAGAACGGCAGCGCGTCGAGCAGTTCGGTGGTGGTGAGCGCGACATATTGCGCCAGCTCGTCCCAGACCAGCCAATAGCCGGTGATGCCGGACATGTAGACGAACCAGATCACCGGCACGCCGGTGAACCACGAGAACCAGCGCCGCCCGCGATACCGGTCGAACGCCCATTCGCGCACCAGATGCACCAGCATGAGCACGACCAGCAGATCGGAGGCATAGCGGTGCAGGCTGCGCGCCAGCCCGGCATGGAGCCAATGGGTCTCGCTCAGCCATTTGACCGACTCGTAGGCGTTGATCACGCCGGTGTCGAAGAAGATGAACAGGTAGATGCCGGTTCCGGCGACGATCCAGAACATGAACCAGCCCAGCGGACCGAGTTGGGCAAGCGGATTCCAATCCGGCCCGAACAATGTATCCAGAGGGCGCTCGACCCGGTCGAAACCACGCTTCAGCGTGGCCCGTATTGCTGTCATGATGTCATTTCTTCCGCTGTCTTGGCTCGGCGCAACACGTCCTTTTGCCGCGAATGGCGCCGTCTTTCAAGCCATAGACGCAGAATAACCACGCCGGACAGAACCAGCGAGACAGCGCCGAAGAAGATACCGAACAGCAGACCGTAATCAAAGCGATAGGCACGGGTGAGGGGGTTGTAAACGGTGCACAGGAAGGTCAGCCGGTTCCACAGATCCTTGGGCGCGATCGACACCGTGGTGGTGCCGAGCACAAGCTCCTTGAGCGGCGCCATGAACACTGGCAACGGGAAGTCTTCGCCATAGAGCTGGCGATAGACCCGGCCCTCGGCGTCGAGGATCGTGGTCTGGCTGGGATGGTCGAAGCCGCCGGCGGCATCGCGCCAGCTGAAACCAAGTTCCTTGAGCAGGGCCTCTGTGGTCTCGGCGTCGGCGCTGGCGATGTGCCAGCCGGTCATCCGGTTCAGCCTGTGGATGTTGGAAAACGCGCGCAGCCGCGACGGCTTGTCGCCGCTGGCGTCGAAACCGAAGGTCAATACCGTGAAGCTGTCGTCTCCGAGAATCCTGCGGGCATCGTCCACCGCGTCGTGCAGATGTTCGGTGGTCACCGGGCAGATCGAGCTGCAACTGGTATAGACCAGCGAGATCACCAGCGGCTTGCCGCGCAGATCGGCCAGCGCCAACGGTGCGCCGGTCTTGTCGCGCAGGATATGCGGCCCGACCTGGCCGCCGATCGCCTCCTGGCTGATCTCGTAGACCTGCTGCGGATCGAGATTGGCGGCGGCAGGGGCGGCGGACTCCGCGGCAGGCTGGCCTTGCGCCTGGGTTTGCGCCAGCGCCGGGGCCGGGGCGATCAGCGCCGCCGCAAGCCAGACGAGCGCGAGGGAGCGGCTCAGAATGCCCATCGCGCGGCCTCGTCCAGCACGACACCTGCCGACAACAGGGCAAACTGGGCGAGCGATGCGCGGAAGGTCCGCATCGCGGGTCCCTTGGTGGGATCGTGTTGCAGCCGCCAGGCGGCGATCAGGAACGGAATGCCGCCGGCCAGGGCGAACGCGCCATAGATCCAGCCCATGCCGAACCACAGCGGCAGCAGCGACAGGGCAACCAGCGTCACCACATGGCTGAGGATCACCGGCGCCCAGACATCGGGCTCTGTGACCACCGGCAGCATCGGGATATGGGCGCGCCGATAGTCTTCGCCGCGCGCCACGGCGAGGCTCCAGAAATGCGGCGGTGTCCACAGGAACAGCACTGCCGCCAGGATCACCGGCACCGGGCCGATGGCCGGGCCGATCTGCGGCGCCGTGGCGGCGGCACCTGCCAGCACGGCGAAACTGCCCGCCGCGCCGCCGATCACCACGTTCCAGACCGTGCGGGTCTTGAGCCAGACGGTATAGATCACGCCGTAGGTGAGGGCGCCGAGAAACACCAGGACCGTCGCCAGCGTGCCGCCGACGGACCAGGCCATCAACAGCGAGCCGAGCAGCAGGGCCAGAAGGGTGATCGGCCAGATCGGCCCTTCCTTCAGCACGCCGCTGGCGAAGGGCCGGTTGCGGGTGCGCGCCATGTTGCGATCGCTCTCGCGCTCGTAATACTGGTTGAATCCGCCCGCAGCCCCGGATGCGCCGAGCACGCCGAGGGCGAAAACCATCGCCTCGAGCGTGCCCAGGCTGCCGCCCCCCGTCATCACCCCGGCAAGTGCTGCCAGGGCGATAAAGGCGCCGATCCGTAGCTTGAGGATCGAGACGGTCATGTTCAGGGCTGCAAGCATGGCTCTCTTTCTATGCCTGACTGTCTTAGTTGAACAGCCAGAGGTCGGAGAGATACTTCCAGTTCACGAAGTAGTAGAGCACGAAGGTGAAGAAGAAGATCGACACCAGCATGACCGTGCCCGGTAGCTTGAACTGAGGTTCGCTGCCATATTCCGACACCGCCTGGGCGCCCGCATCATGCAGCGGGAAGACCAGCTTGGCACCGGGCTTGTCGAGTTTCGGACCGGCCAGCACCGAAGCGACGATGAGGATCACGAACAGCAACCCGCCGGCCGCCGCGAGGATCGCGGCCATGCCGTTGAGCCCCATCATCAGATAGGCGCCGGGCGCGAATTCATAGGCGTGCGCCGCGTCGGTCAGCGAAATGTCCCAGTGCCTGCGCGGCACCCCGAGCGTGCCCGCCCCCATCATGAACAGCGAGATCCCGCCGGCACCGATGCCGAAGAGATAGGGCTGCCATTTGGCCAGCGTCGGCCAGATGATGTCGCGCTGGAAGATCAGCGGCACGACGATATAGGTCATCGCCATGAACGCCAGGGTCGTGCCCGCCACCACGGTGCCGTGGAAGTGGCCCGGAACATAGATGGTGTTGTGCATCAGCACGTTGAGCTGCTCGGTGCCGAGGATCACGCCGGTGATGCCGCCGATGAAGCCGAACATCACCAGGGACATGAACATGCCCGAGAACGCCGGGTTGCCCCAGGGCGCCTTGGTCAGCCATTCGAACATGCCACGGGTATAGCCGTTGCGGCGCTGTGCCGCTTCGATGGCGCCCGGAACCGTCAGGCCGTGGATCATCGAGGCCATCACGGCGAGATACATCATGTAGCTGGTGTTGATGATCTTCCAGGACGAACTCATCCCCGGCTCGGCCAGCATGTGGTGGGCCGAGGCGAGCTGGAGGAACAGGATATACATCAGGAAGGCAAAGCGGCTGACCTTTTCGGACAGCGGCTTGGCGCCGACGACCATCGCGGCGATGGCATACCAGATCGAGATATGCGCGGCGACGTTGATCTGCTGGCTGGAGTGACCCATGCCCCACCACACCAGCTTGTACATCAATGTGTCGATGCCGCCGATGAAGCCGAGCGACCAGAGCCAGGTCGGAATCAGGATGATCGCGCCCGCCGCAAGGGTGAACACGGCGATGATCGCGGCGGTGATGGCGCCGAACGTGACCAGCGGCACCGAGCCGTCATAGGTCTTTTCGTCCTTGGCCACGACCAGCGTGCCGAAGAACACGAACACCCCGATCAGCGCGCCGACCGCGAAGATGATCAGCGACAGGTAGAACCAATGCTCGGCCATCATCGGCGGATAGGAGGTGAACATCACCGTCGAATCGCCTTTCAGAACGGCATAGTTGGCCATCAGCGAGCCGACGATCATCAGCACGAATCCGAGCCAGGCCCATCGCGGTGCCGCCAGGCGCGAGCCGAGGATCACCGCGGAGGCGAAATAAAGCACCGCGATCTCGAAGAAGATGATCCAGAACAGCAGCACGTTGGCGCCGTGCCCTGTGAGCACCAGATAGAACCAGTCGGCGGGCAGCAGCTGCACCGCGGGCCAGCGCGTCAGCGCGACCATCAGGCCGAAAAACCCGCCGATGGCGAGAAAGACGACCGCCGCGACGGCGTTGACTCGGATCAGCATTTCGGCGCTGCGCTCGATGCGGCGGCCGGTGAACGGGCAGGTGCGATACTGGACCCCGGGTCCAGAATATGCGCCGACTGCTTCGTGATCTATAGTGGTCATGTCCCTGATCTCCTGCTCATTCAACGACGCGGATGATACCGGTCATGGTGTGATGGCCGATGCCGCAATATTCGTTGCAGACGACGCCGAAATCGCCCGTTTGGGTCGGTGTCAGCGTCAGGATGTGTTCATAGCCCGGATGCACCGAGATATTGATGTTGACCGGCTGCAGCGAAAAGCCGTGCTGCCAATCCGCTGACGACATGTGGAAGCGGTAGCTCTGGCCCTTTTTCAATTCGAGCGCCGGCCACCATTCCCACAGCCGTCCCAGCATGTAGACATCGCCACCCGCCGGAGGGCTGACCAATGGCATGCCGCCGATCTCGACCGGCTCGCCGGAGTCGTCCATCTTCTGGTATTCGGCCGCGAAGGCTTCGACCTGTTCGACGAATTTTTCCGGTTTGACGCGATAGGTTTCGGTGGAGAGGTTCTGATTGCCGATGAAGTGCCAGGCGATCATGAAGAAGAACATGAACAGCCCCCAGAGGAAGGCGATAATGATCCAGGCCATTTCGATGCCGTGGATCGGTTCCTTCCACCAAAGGCGGTTTTCCGGAGGAGAGATGGCCATTGCGCGACCTTTCAGGCTGAATTGCGATCAGTTTGCGATCGGAACGGAGGCGACTTCCATCACACCCCAGATGATATAGAGCACCGTCGGCGTGGTGACGCCGATGAACAAGAGCAGGAATGGATTGTCCAGGATGCGCTGCATGGCCGGTTCTTTTTCGAGCGGCGGCGGTGGTGCGCCTTTAGTGGTATCTTCGGTCTTTGCCAAAACTATGTCCCTCCTGGCTGACGAGTCCTTGCCGCCGATTCCCGCGCTATGCAGGATGCAAGCACGGCGGCGAACAGACTTTTTGTCTGCAGACCCGGATCAAGGAAAGCTGGCGCGTCTTCGACAGATCAGGCAGGGCATCCTGTGCCACACCCACCACCAGAGAATCCCGAATACAGGGCTACACCGTTATAAGTAGGTGAAAATAAACACCGTGATATGATTTAAATCAAGGACGCCTTGCGCAAACCTTGTCTGAAAGGCGGTTTCTTTCGTCATCGCGACCGGCGAGGCGGCCCGGGGGCTTGAGTCGGGCGTGCCAAGGCGCCTGTGCATTTGGCATGGGCAAGCGGCTCGGAGTCTCATGACGGCTTGGGATTCGATGCGGGCGGCGGCTTTGGCGCGGATTGTCTGCTTTGCCGCCGGTGCGGCTTCAGATTGTCACACGGCTTGCCATTGCCGACAGGGTGCCGCGGCAAGCTCGACCTGGGCGGTCCGGTGCAGGCCGGGCCGCAGTGTCGGAGCGACAACGCTTGAGCGGGCAGGGCGATCGCGCGGTTTCGCGAGGGGGCATGGCGCGGTTCGTCTCGCCATCTCTGATCCCGCCTTGTAGCAACCGAGCCGGCGTGAATTCAGCTGACCGCATCCTGGCAGGCGTCGAAGACCCGGGCGAGGGCGGTTTCGTCCAGTTGCCCGGCCCGCGCGATGCACACGATGGCATGGGGCAGGTCGGCCGATACCGGCGAAACCTGCCAACGGTTGCCAACCACCTGAACGGCAAGGGTCTGGCCGGACAGGTCGCGGACGAATCCCTTGGCGCGAACGAGGCGAAGCGCGCTGTCGCCCAATCTCCGGGCCAGTGCGGCGGCATCCAGCGGCTGATCGCAGGGGATCACGATGCTTTCAAACAGCGCATCGGCATGATGCCCGGCTGCAATGCCCGCATGGGGCTCGACCGGCCCGAGCAGGATGTCGGGCGGGACCTGGCCCTGCCTTGCCGGGAAAACCGCCGCCCGCGCGGCAACGCTCTCGACCCAGCTTGCGACCGCCGCCGCCTCGGCCTCGGAGACCAGATCGGTCTTGGTGATGACCACCAGATCGGCATCGGCCAATTGCCGCAGGATCGTGTCGCCGAGATACTTGTCGCGGGCCAGGGTGCGCACCGTTTCCGCATCGGCCAGCACCACGACGCCGTTTGGCGCGCAGGCCGGCAGAAGCGACATGTTGGCGGCGACCGACGCCGGGATGGCGACGCCCGAGGCTTCGATCAGGATATGATCGGGCGGCGGATCGAGCGCCGAAAGATCGCGCAGGGCGCCGATCAGATCATCGCCGAAGGAGCAGCAGATACAGCCGCCGGCGATCGAAATGATATTGCCGTCTTCCGCCTCGATCAGGTCCTGATCAATCGGCAGCGCGCCGAATTCATTGACCAGAACGGCCAGCCGCCGCCCGGCGGCGTGGCGCAGCGTGGCGTTGATCAGCGTGGTTTTGCCGGCGCCGAGATAGCCGCCGATGGTTGTCACCGGAACCGGCTCCGGCGCTGGCTCCGGCGCTGGCCCGGTCATCAGAGATCCGAGGCTGCGAACACGCGCCCGCCCTGCACCGTGCCCCAGACGGCCACGTCCTTGAGAGCCTCGGGCGCCACTGCGGTGGGATCCTCCTCGAGCACGGCGAAATCGGCGCGTTTGCCGACCTCGATCGAGCCGACCTCGCCATCGAGATGCAGCGTGTAGGCCGCGCCGAGGGTTATGGCGCGCAGCGCTTCGTCGACGCTGATCTTCTCGCCTTCGCCCTGCACCCGGCCCGAGGCGGTGATTCGGTTGACCGCGCACCAGGCGGTGAACAGCGGCCCCAGCGGGGTGACCGGCGCGTCGGAATGAACGGTCATCGGCACGCCGGTGTCGAGCGCGGTGCGGCAGGCGTTCATCCGCTCGGCGCGCTCGGGGCCGACGGTGAGGCGGTAATGCTCGTCGCCCCAATAGAAATGGTGGTTGGCGAAGAGATTGACGCACATGCCGAGCGCCTTCATCCGGCGAAACTGGGCCGCATCGGCAAGCTGGCAATGTTGCAGGGTGAAGCGGTGATCGGGGCGGGGATGCCTGGCCAGCGCGGGCGCGAGCATGTCGAGCGCAAGCTCGGTCGCCTCGTCGCCATTGGTGTGCGTATGGACCGGCACGCCGGCTTCCAGGGCGCGATGGTAGATCTCGGAGAGCTGCTCGGGAGCGATATACCAAAGCCCGTTGGCTGCGCCATTGTGATAGCCGGGCCAGCGGATCCGCGCCGAGAAGCCCTGAATCGAGCCGTCGGCGATCACCTTGATGCGGCCCAGGCGGAGGTTTTCGGTGGATTTTCCGCCAAGCTCGACGGCGCGCGCGATCAGAACTTCCGGGGTGTGGCCCATGAAGAACTTGAGCGGCACGACGCGGGCCGGGAAATCGGCCTCGCCGGTGACGCGCAGCATCATCTCGAGCGCCTCGTCATCGAGCCGCGAGGCCAGATCGGTCACGGTGGTGGTGCCGGTGCGCACGCAGAGCTTGGCGAAATCGCGAAACCCCGGCTCGTCGGCATCGGTGGCCGAGCGGTTGAGCCCGACATGCGGGCCGACGGGCATGTAGACTTCGGGCGATTTCAAGACGCCGATGGAAAGCCCGTCCTTGCCCAGTTCGATGCCGGGATGGTTGAGACCCTCGCGCAGCAGGCCCGACAATTCGAGCGCCTTGGTGTTGACGTTCATGATGTGGCCCGAGGCGTGCAGAATGCCGATCGGGCGGGTCGCCGACACGCGGTCGAGGTCGTGACGGGTGACGGTGATGTTGTCCATGTAGATCGGATCGAGCTGGAACCCGGCCAGGGGGGCGTCGGGGTCTTCCAGTTTCGCCTCGGCTTCGGCAAGGCGATCAAGCACGGCATCGAGGGTTTTCAGCCCCTTCCATGTCTTGCCGTTGGGGTCCATCCGATCGAAGAAGCCGCAATAGACGTTGCGCCAGAGGGTACCTTCCATGGCGTGGGCATGGCCTTCGACCAGGCCGGGCATCAGTACCTTGTCGGCAAATCTGTCATCAAGGGTGTAGGCGCCCCAGGGTTCCAGCTCGCTGAGCGCGCCGACACCGAGGATGCGTCCGTCGCGCACCGCGACATGGCTGGCGCGCGGCCGGGCCGGGTTCATCGTCAGGATGGTTCTGGCCTTGAAAATCGTGATGTCCGGCATGATGCCCTCCTGACGGTGTTGGCGTGTCGATCCAAGGTTAGGGAGCTTTCATTCATTGGTAAAATGGATTTAACTGTCTAACAAACCCGGTTTTTTGATGAAATGACACCTGCCGAAAGGCGAACGATGATGAACTTCACGCTGAAACAGCTGCGCTATGTCGAAGCGGCGGGGCGCCGGGGCTCGATTGCCAAGGCCGCGGGCGGGCTTGCGATTTCGCAAAGCTCGATCACGGCGGCGATTGACGCGCTGGAGACATCGCTGGGCTTCGATCTCTTCGTGCGTACCCCGGCCAAGGGCATCCGGGCGACCCCCGCGGGCGACGAGGCGCTGCACCTGATTCGCACCTTCATTCATCAGGCCCGGCATTTCGAGACCGAATTGCAATCGGTGGGCGGCGATGCTTCGGGCCATGTCCGCATCGCCTGTTATGCCACCGCCGCGCCCGCCTTCCTGCCGCCGATCCTGCAAAACATCACCGAAAACTTTCCCGGCATGTCGGTGCAGGTGCTGGAGGGCAACCTGGTGACGATTCTCGACTATCTCAACGACGGCAAGGCCGACCTGGTGTTCACCTATGACGAAGGCATGCTGGACAATCACAACTTCGTCGAGCTGTTCGCGGCGCCGCCCTATGCACTGATCAACCTCGACGATCCGCTGTCGCAGCAGCCGTCGGTCAGCTTTGCCGAGCTGTCGCAACGGCCGATGGTGCTGCTCGATCTGCCGCGCGCACGCGAATATTTCCTTGGCATGTTCGATCGCCGCGGGCTGAAACCGCAGATTTCGCACACCACCCGCTCGGCCGAGATTGCCCGCGCGCTGGTGGCGGGCGGCTTTGGCTATTGCATCCTCAACATCCGCCCGCCGGACTATTTCGGCAACAACCTGCGCTACCGGGCGATACCGATCAGCGATGCGCCAAGAGCACAACGCTTTGGAATCGCGACACTTGCCGACACGCGCGAGCCCAAGATCGTGCGCGCCTTCATCGAAAGCTGCCGGAAACTCCAGCGCGACGGCGCCTTTGATACACTGACCGTGTGGGTCGACGAACCGGGAAACCACTAAAAAACCGGTCAATGTGACGTATTAAATCTGTTTTTTGCGGGAAGCTTCCTGGTCTAGGCTTCGCAAAAAGCTTCAAGTCAAAGCCAAAAATATCTGGGAGGATATCTATGAAACACGTTCTCAAGGGCTTCATTGCGTCTGCCGCAATGGCCGCAATTCTTGCCGGTGGGCAGGCCGCCGCCGAAGAGCTGGTGCGCGGTGGCACGCTGGTGACGGTGCTGGGCACCAATGTGCGCAACCTCAACTCGGCGGTGCAATCGGGCATCGCCACGGGCTTTCCGGGGGCGCAGCTGTTCGCCTCGCCGCTGCGCTATGACGAGGACTGGACGCCGCAGCCCTATCTCGCCGAAAGCTGGGAAGTCAGCGAAGACGGGCTCACGGTGACGCTCAACCTGGTGAAAAACGCCAAGTTCCACGATGGCCAGCCGCTGACCTCGAAGGACGTGGCGTTCTCGGTCGAGGTGATCAAGGCGAATCATCCGTTCAAGTCGATGTTCGCCCCGGTCGAGACCGTGGAAACGCCCGACGATCACACCGCCATCCTCAAGCTCTCCAAGCCGCACCCGGCGCTGATGCTGGCGATGTCGGGGCAGCTGATGTCGATCATTCCGCAGCATATCTATGGCGACGTGCCGATTGACGAGGTCAAGACCCATCCGCGCAACAATGAAAACCCGATCGGGTCGGGGCCGTTCAAGCTGGTCGAATACAAGTCCGGCGAGCATGTGATCCTGGAACGGTTCGATGATTTCTTCATCGAGGGCCGCCCCTATCTCGACAAGATCGTGATGCGGGTGATCACCGATTCGTCGGCCCGCGCCATCGCCTATGAAAACGGCGAACTGCATATGGGCGCGTTCGAATCCGAGCCGCGCATCATCAACCGGCTGCAGAAGGTCGATGGCCTGACGGTGACGCCGGATGGCTATGGCGCCATCGGACCGCTCGACTGGCTGGCGTTCAACACCCAGCGCGGCCCGCTCAAGGATGTGCGGGTGCGCAAGGCGATTGCCTATGCGGTGGACAAGAACTTCGTCCTCAACGCGCTGATGCTGGGCACCGCTGCCGACAGCCGCACCGGCATTCACCCCGACAGCCCGTTCTACAAGGCGGATGTCGAGGCCTATGATCTCGATCTCGACAAGGCCAATGCCCTGCTCGACGAGGCCGGTTTCCCGATGCAGGACGGCAAACGCTTTGACCTGACCATCGATTTCGGCTGGCCCAGCGCCAAGGCGCAGGTCGAATATGTCAAGGCGGCGCTGAAGAAGGTGGGCATCGAGGTCGAGGTGCGCGCCAGCGCCGACTTCCCGACCTGGGCCAAGCGCATGGGCGAGATGGATTTCGACATGAGCTGGGACGCCGTGTTCAACTGGGGCGACCCTGTGATCGGGGTGCACCGGACCTATGAGTCCTCCAACATCGGCAAGGGTGTGTGGTCGAATACCCAGGGCTATTCCAATGCCCGTGTCGACGAGCTGATGGCGATGGCCGGGGTCGAGAACGATCCGGAAAAACGCAAGGCGCTCTATGCCGAGTTCCAGCAGATCATCGCCGATGAACTGCCGGTTTATCACATCAACACGCTGCCCTATCACACGGTCTATTCCGACAAGGTCGGCAATCCGCCGCTGGGCATCTGGGGCACGTCGACGCCGATCGACATGACCTATCTGAAAGAGTGAGCAACAAGAGGCCGCGGCGCGATCTGCGTCGCGGCCTGCTTTCGCCAGAGGGGCGCGTGACGTGAGATTTCTGCAGACCACGCTGATCCGGCTGTTCTATGCCGTCGTGCTGCTGGTGGCGGTGCTGGTGCTCAACTTTTCGCTGATGCACATGGCGCCCGGCGATGTCGCCGACACGATCAGCCAGTCGATGGGCGGGGCGGATCAGGAGCTGCTCGACAGGATCCGCGCCGATTACGGCCTCGACCAGCCGTTCCTGATCCAGCTTGGCCGCTATGTCGGCGGGGTGCTGCGGTTCGATCTCGGATTTTCGTTCTTCTACAACCAACCGGTGACCGACCTGATCCTGCAACGGCTGCCGGCAACGCTGCTGCTGGTGCTGGTGGCGCAGGTTTTCGCGCTGATCGTCGGGGTGTTGCTGGGGGTGATTTCGGCGCGCAAGCCGAATGGCGCGACCAGCCATTTCGTCACCTTTCTGGCGCTGTTCGGCTATTCCGCGCCGGTGTTCTGGACCGGCATTCTGCTGCTGATCGGCTTCTCGCTGAAAATCCAGTGGTTCCCGGTGGCGGGGATGCAGGATGTGACCGTCGAGGGCGGATTCTGGGTTCATGCCGGCGATATCGCGCGCCACCTGGTGCTGCCGGCGGTGACGCTGGCCTCGATCTTCCTGGCGCTCTATTCGCGGCTGGCGCGGGCCACGATGATGGAAGTGCTGGGTTCGGATTACGTACGCACCGCCAAGGCCAAGGGGCTGAGCGAACGGCAGGTGGTCTACAAGCACGCCCTGAAAAATTCGCTGTCGCCGGTGATCACCCTGGCGGGCCTGCAATTCTCGGCGGTGATTTCCGGCGCGGTGCTGGTGGAAACGGTATTTTCCTGGCCGGGGCTGGGCACGCTGGCATTCCAGTCGATCATCGCCCGCGACACGCCCACCATCCTCGGCATCCTGTTCTTCTCGGCGCTGGTGGTCATCGTCGGCAACTTGCTGACCGACGCGGCGCTCAGGCTGGTCGATCCGAGATTGCGGGGCCGCACATGACCCAGGTCGATCCTCAAATCCCGCCGATCGAGACGGTTGTCGAGAAGGCGCGCTCACCCTTTGTCGAGGCCTGGGACATGTTCCTGCGCAACCATGCCGCCGTGGTGGCGCTGGTCGTGCTGGCGCTGATCGTGCTGGGCGCGGTGATCGGGCCGTTCCTCTATCCGACCGATCCGTTCGAGATGGTCTGGGCGCCGTTTTCGCCGCCGGGCCAGGAAGGCTTCCTGCTTGGCACCGATTACCTGGGCCGCGACCTGCTGTCGATGATCATCAACGGCGCGCGGGTGTCGCTTCTGATCGGGCTGGCGGCGGCGCTGGTGTCGATCGTGATCGGGGTCACTGTCGGGGCGCTGGCCGGGTTCTATCGCGGCTGGGTCGAGGAATTGCTGATGCGCATCACCGAGTTCTTCCAGGTGCTGCCGACGCTGCTGTTCTCGATGGTGATCGTGGCGCTGTTCGGGGCGTCGCTGCCGATGATCACGCTGGCCATCGGGATTGTCAGCTGGACCGCCGTGGCACGGATCACGCGCTCGGAATTCCTGCGCATCCGCGAGTTGGAATATGTCACCGCCAGCCGCGCCGCCGGGGCAGGGGCGGGCAAGCTGATGTTCAGTGTGATCCTGCCCAATGCGATGCCGCCGATCATCGTGCAATCGGCCCTCATGGTCGGCAGCGCGATCCTGTTCGAGGCCGGGCTGTCATTTCTCGGCCTGACCGATCCCAATGTGGTGAGCTGGGGCCAGATCATCGGCTCGAACCGGCAATACATTCTCGACGCCAGCTATACCGTGACCATTCCGGGCCTGGCGATTTTCGTGACGGTTCTATGCATTTCCCTCGTTGGCGACGGGCTCAACGATGCCCTGAACCCCAAGCTGAGGCAGCGCTGATGGAGCCGTTGCTGAAGGTGCAGAATCTGCGCATCGAGCTGACCACGCGCGCCGGGGTGGCGCCGGTGATCGACGATCTCAGCTTCGAGCTGGGCGCGGGCGAGTCGATCAGCTTTGTCGGCGAGAGCGGCTGCGGCAAGTCGATGACGGCGCTTGGCATCATGGGGCTGTTGCCCGAAGGCATCGGCCGCATCGCCGTCGGCTCGATCGAATTCAACGGCGAGGATCTGACCAAGGCCAGCCGGCCGCGGCTGCGCGATCTGCGCGGCAATGACATTTCGATGATCTTCCAGGAGCCGATGACCTCGCTCAACCCGGTCTATACCGTCGGCGAGCAGATCGCCGAGGTGTTGCGCGCGCATCAGGGGCTTTCGCGCAAGGCGGCCTGGGACATGGCTGCCGAGCTGCTCGACGCGGTGCGCATCCCCAATGCCAGGCGCCGGGTGTCGGACTATCCGTTCCAGATGTCGGGCGGCCAGCGCCAGCGGGTGATGATCGCCATGGCGCTGGCCTGCAAGCCCAAGATCCTGATCGCCGACGAGCCGACCACGGCGCTGGATGTGACGGTGCAGGCGCAGATTTTCGACCTGTTGCGCGATTTGCGCCGCGATACCGGCACCGCGATCATCCTGATCACCCATGACATGGGCGCGGTGGCGGAAATGGCCGACCGGGTGATCGTGATGTATGCCGGGCGCAAGGCCGAGATCGGGCCGGTGGACCAGATCATCGACCATCCGCGCCACCCCTATACCCAGGGGCTGATCTCCTGCGTGCCGCATATCCACACACCCCTGACCGAGGCGCGCGGGGATCTGGTGGAGGTGCCGGGGATCGTGCCGTCGCTCAATGATTTCGGGGCCGATGCCTGTCTGTTTGCGTCGCGCTGCACCCATCGCACCGATCAGTGCCTGACGGCGCGGCCCAGGCCGGTCGCGTTCGAGAATGGCCAGATCGCCGATTGCTGGCATGCGGAGGTGCTGTGATGTCCGAACCGCTGTTGCAGGTCGACAATCTGACCGTCGAGTTCGTGGTCAAACGCAAGGGGCTGTTCGGGCCGAAATCGTATTTGCGCGCGGTCGATGGCGTATCGTTTTCGGTCAATCGCGGCGAGACCCTGGCGATTGTCGGCGAAAGCGGCTCTGGCAAGACCACGGCGGCGCTGGCGGTGGCGCGGCTGGTCGCGGCGGCGGGCGGCACGGTGTCGCTCGACGGGCAGGACATTCTCGGGCTCGAGGGCGAAGGGCTGCGCAAGGTGCGCGAAAAGGTCCAGTTCATCTTTCAGGACCCCTATTCCAGCCTGAACCCGCGGCGGCGCGCCGAGGAGCTGGTACGCGAACCGCTCGACAGCCTGACCAACAAGACGGCGGAGGAGAAAAACGCCATCGTCGACGATCTGTTCAAGGCCGTGGGCCTGCGCAAGGAACAACAGCGGCTTTTCCCGCACCAGTTTTCCGGCGGTCAGCGCCAGCGCATCGGCATCGCCCGGGCGCTGGCGACCCAGCCGAAGCTGATCATCTGCGACGAGCCGGTCTCCGCCCTCGACGTGGCGGTGCAGGCGCAAATCCTCAACCTGCTGCGGCGGCTGCAAAAGGAATTTGGCCTGACCTATCTGTTCATCAGCCATGATCTGGGCGTGGTGCAACACATGAGCGACAAGATCGCGGTGATGTATATGGGCCGGATCGTCGAGTTTGCCGACCGTATGAGCCTGTTCAACACGCCGCGCCACCCCTATACCAAGGCGCTGCTTTCGGCGGTGCCGCGGGTGGATCACGCGCGCGGTTCGGCCCCCGACCGGCTGCTGATTCCGGGCGATCCGCCCGATCCAATCAACCTGCCGCCGGGTTGCCGCTTTGCCAGCCGTTGCCCGTTTGCCGAAGAGGTGTGCCGGGCGAGCGAACCCGAAGCCGTGCCGGTGGGGCCGAGCCATCTGACCGCCTGCCATCGTCTCGACGACTTGGCGGCGCTCTGACGGCGCCGTTTGTCGCACGAAGCTTGTGTCGATGATCGCAATTCTGCTGCGTGCGTCATGGCGGGCCCATGCTGAGGTTTCGTCGGGCGCCAGGTGTTTGTAGATTGCCGCTGTCCGCGCCTCGCTGTCAAATCTCTTCAGGCTTCGCCGCGACGCCGTTCTCAGCGAAGGCTGCGATCTCCGCGCCGGGGTGCGGGGCAGCGCGTCTGTCCTGGCAGAGTTGTGCAAATTGGCCTGCCGGCGCCGTTGCAGCGGGATCGGGAGCGGCGGAGTTCAAGACAGTCCGTGGCGCGGCCTGAGCCTGCCGGGACAAGGGATCAGAAGCTGCGGCGCGAGGTCGAGCGCGCGTTCTGTGCGCCTTTGACGCGGATCGTGCGGATGCCGGCGAGATCGTTGTCGGTGACGAATTTCGCCGCTACCACTTCGCGGCTGGTTGGCGGCCCGACCATCCGCGTCGGTGTGCGCAGCGCCTTCAAGGTGTAGCTGAGCGTGCCGTCCTTGACATCGTCATCCTTGACCAGGCGGACCTCATAGGGGCCCTGCTGCGCCGCAACGCCGGTCACGCGGATGATGGCGCCGCCGGCGGCGCGCTCGACCGCCAGCTCGGTGACCGTGGCGACCGGCAGGCCGGCATAGGCGCCGGGCGCGCGGCGCGAGAACAACCCGCCGCGTTTCGGGATCAGCGGATTGGTCGAGCCTTCGGGCAGCGCCTCGGCGCGGGAGCGGCCGAACCAGTTGAACGGGTTGAACGCCGAATCGCGCACCGCGCCGCAGGCCGAAAGCGTCATCGTTGCCACGAGAAGCGCCAGAAGAGATTTCCGCATGATGTCTGCCCAAGTTTTGCCTTGCACCGGGTTAGCGCATATCAGGCGTGTTGAAAAGACGCTCTGGACCTTTGGCAGCGCGCTGCTTATTTCGGAGCTGCGCAGAATGGGGACCGGACATGGCGACTGAAGCCTTTGAAGAAATTGTCGAAGACTTCGAATTCCTCGACGATTGGGAGGCACGCTATGCCCATGTGATCGAACTGGGCCGCGCGATGGAGCCGCTCGACGACGCGCTCAAGGTGCCGGCGACCAAGGTTGATGGCTGTGCCAGCCAGGTCTGGCTGCATCCGCGCATCGAGGGCGGCGTGTTCTCGTTCGAGGGTGACAGCGACGCGATGATCGTGCGCGGCCTGATCGCGGTGCTGCGCAAGCTTTATGACGGGCTGGCGGTGGGTGATGTGGGCTCGGTGGATGCAGGCGCCGAACTGGCGCGGCTGGGGCTGGATGAGCACCTGTCGTCGCAGCGCTCCAATGGCTTGCGCGCGATGATCGAGCGGATCAGGGCGGTGGCGGCCGAGGCGTGAGCCGGGCGATTTTTCGGCGAAACATCGGATGGCGCGGCGGGGTTCAGCGTTCGGCCTGATCCTCGAGCACGGTGGCGAGATCGCCATACCCGGTGAAGCGGTATTCAAAGGCGAGCCCCAGCCGTTTGGCGCAATCCTCGGCCTTGGCACGCAGCGCGGGGTTATCGGTCTGGGCCTGATAAACCACCTTTTCGTAGTTGCCGAAATACATCTCGGCCAGTTCCGGATGGCGATCGAGGCCGAGGGGTTTCCAGATGAACGCGTCGAACGAGCGCACCGAAAAATCGGTCAGGTAGAAGGCGGTCATTTCGCCCAGCTCTGCGAAAGCCTCGTTGCCCTCGAAGAAGGAGTAGCAATGCGGTCCGGCGATCATCTCGACCCCCAGCCGGTCGCAGGCGGCCTCGAGCAGGCCGCCGGTGCCGCAATCTGCATAGACGACGAAAACGCGCTCATAGTCTGCGCGTCGCTCTGCGACCATCTTCTCGACAGCCGGAATGATCTTGTCGGGCAGGTGATGCAGATTGGCGGGCAGGCATTGCAGATCCATGTGATCCCAGCCGTTCGCCTTGGTCAGGGCGAGGATTTCGCGGGCCAATGCGCCGCAGGCGATCAGCAGAATCCGGGCCTTGCCACTGTTGATGGCGAGGCCGCTGTCGGCGAGGGTCGTGTCATCGGGGATCATGGGCCTATGGTGGGGCTTGCCCCACCGTTTTTCAAGCCGAGGCGCCCTGGTTGTGTTTGCGCGCCACCAGGGTTTTGGCGGTTTCCACGGCAACGGCGGCATCGCGGCAATAGGCATCGGCGCCGATGGCCTTGCCGAATTCCTCGTTGAGAGGCGCGCCGCCGACCAGCACGATCAGGCTGTCGCGCTTGCCCTGTTCCACCAGGGTGTCGATCACCACCTTCATGTAGGGCATCGTGGTGGTCAGGAGGGCGGACATGCCGAGGATGTCGGCGTCTTCGGTCTCAATCGCTTCGAGATAGGAATCGACCGCGTTGTTGATGCCGAGATCGACCACTTCGAAGCCGGCGCCTTCCATCATCATGCCGACAAGGTTCTTGCCGATGTCGTG
>CBDUGF010000049.1:0-24180 GCA_965366835.1 uncultured Rhodobacterales bacterium | reverse complement strand
TGCTGCGCAATTGTTCGGACGCGATGTTCGAGAGCCGCACGCGGCCTTGCCTGCAATACCAGATCAAGCGCTGCACCGCGCCTTGCGTCGGCAAGATCTCCGAGGCGGAATACGGCGAGGCGGTGCGCGATGCCGAGCGCTATCTCTCGGGGCGTTCGACCCAGATCCAGGAAAAACTGGCCGCGGAGATGGCGCGCGCCTCGGAGGCGCTGGAATTCGAGAAGGCGGCGGCCCTGCGCGACCGGATCAAGGCGCTGACCCAGGTGCAGAGTGCGCAGGGGATCAACCCGCGCAGCACCACAGAGGCGGATGTCATCGCGCTGCATCTCGACAAGGGGCAGGCCTGCGTGCAGGTGTTCTTCATTCGCGCCAACCAGAACTGGGGCAACCGCGATTTCTATCCCAGGGTCGGCGAGGGGATTGAGGCGGGCGAGGTTCTGGAAGCCTTCATCGGCCAGTTTTACGACAGCAAGGAGCCGCCGAAACTGTTGCTGCTGAGCCACCCGATCGACAATGCCGATCTGATGGCCGACGCGCTGAGCGGCAAGGCCGGGCGCAAGGTCGAGCTGATCGTGCCCAAACGCGGCGAGAAGGCCGAGCTGGTGGCCTCGGCGGCGCGTAATGCGCGCGAGAGCCTGGCCCGCAAGCTGGCCGAGACGGCGACGCAGGCGAAGCTTCTGAAAGGCGTGGCGGAGGCCTTTGGGCTGGAGGAGGCGCCGCGGCGGATCGAGGTCTATGACAACAGCCACATCCAGGGCGCGCATGCGGTCGGCGCGATGATCGTGGCCGGGCCGGACGGGTTCGAGAAGAACCAGTATCGCAAGTTCAACATCAAGGGTGAGGAGCTGACCCCCGGCGATGATTTCGGGATGATGAAGGAGGTCTTGAAACGGCGGTTCAAGCGCCTGTTGAAGGAGGATCCGGACCGCGCCGAAGGCCATTGGCCTGATCTGCTGCTGATCGACGGCGGCGCCGGGCAGGTCTCTGCCGTGCGTGCGATCATGGATGAGATGGGGGTAAGCGATATTGCCATGGTGGGCGTTGCCAAAGGGGTGGACCGGGATGCCGGCAAGGAGGAATTCCACCGCTCGGGGGTGCGGCCCTTTGCGCTGCGCCACAACGATCCGGTGCTTTATTTCATCCAGCGGCTGCGCGACGAGGCGCATCGCTTTGCCATCGGAACGCACCGGGCCAAACGGGCCAAGACGGTGGGCGCGACTCCACTCGACGATGTGCCGGGCGTGGGCGCCACGCGCAAGCGCGCGCTGCTGGCGCATTTCGGCAGCGCCAAGGCGGTGAGCCGCGCCGCTTTGACCGATCTCAAGGCGGTGGAGGGGATCTCGGGGGCGCTGGCCGAGACCATCTATGACTATTTCCACGAAAACGGCTGAGCGGGCCTGATCCGATCGCGCGGCGGGCGCCGCACAGGTCGACCGCGACCCTCCTCCCTGTCCCTCCTCCCCGGGAGGAGGGGAGCCTCGGGCGGGCCGACCCCGAAATTGCAACCGGCTGGGACCGGAGGCGGCTTGCGGGAGCCTCCGGCGGGAGTATTTTCGCCAAGAAAAAGCGGGTTGGCGACGGAAATGCCCTGGCAGCTGCGTAAAAGGGGACAGTTGGACGCGGGCCATGGCCTTGCCGATGTCACATCTTCCCCATGGGATCAAAGCAGGCTAGGTATTCGGCAATGAAATGGACGATCCCGAATATCCTGACGGCGCTTCGCCTGCTCGCCGCGCCAATGGTGCCGGTAATGTTTCTGTATTTTACCCGGCCCTATGCCGACTGGTTCGCGCTTTTGCTGTTTGTCAGCGCATCTGTGACAGATTGGTTTGACGGCTATCTCGCGCGGGCCTGGAAGCAGGAAACCAAGCTCGGCACGATGCTCGATCCGATTGCCGACAAGGCGATGGTGCTGATCGCTCTGCTGGTGATCTGCGGCTATTCCAGCACCGCCTGGACGCCCTGGCTGGTGCTGCCCGCGACGATCATCATGTTCCGCGAGGTGTTTGTATCGGGAATGCGCGAATTTCTCGGCGCCAAGGCGGCAACGCTGAAGGTCACCAATCTGGCCAAGTGGAAGACCACGCTGCAGATGGTGGCGATCTCGGTCTTGTTTGCGCATGGCATGTTCGAACACTATTTCGGTATGTCGACCTATGGCATGGACGACGCGATCATCTATTCGGTGTTGAACGGTGTCGAAGAGGATGTGCTCGGCCTGCGCTGGAAATTCTACGCCTGGGACCTGTCGGGCAAGCTGGGCGCGACGCTGCTGTGGTTTGCCGCGATGCTGACGCTGCTCACCGGGATTGATTACCTGCGCAAGGCGGCGCCGCATCTGAAGGAGGATGGCTGATGCAGGTGCTATATTTCGCCTGGGTGCGCGAACGCATCGGGGTGCCGCGCGAGACGGTCGAGACCGGGGCCGCGACGGTGGCCGATCTGGTCGAGGAGCTGCGTGGGCGCGAGGCGCGCTACGCCGCCGCATTTGCCGATCTCGGGGCGCTGCGCGTGGCGCTGGACCAGGAGCTGGCGGATTTCAACGCGCCGCTGGCGGGCGTGCGCGAGGTGGCGTTTTTCCCGCCGATGACGGGGGGCTGAGCCATATGGATATTCGGGTGCAACAGGAGCCGTTTGATTTCGGCGCCGAGGCGGCGGAATTTGCCCGCGGCCATGCGCAGATGGGTGCGGTTGTGACCTTTACCGGGATCGTGCGCGATCTGCCGGGCGGCGGGCTCGACCGGATGGAGATCGAGCATTATCCGGGGATGACCGAGCGCGCTCTGGCGGCGCAGGCCGAAACGGCAATGGCGCGGTTTGACTTGGGAGATGTGCTGATAGTCCATCGCCATGGCGCGCTCAGGCCGGGCGAGATGATCATGATGGTGGCCACCGCCGCGCCGCACCGGGGCGATGCCTTTCAAGGCGCCGAGTTCCTGATGGATTACCTCAAGTCGCGCGCCCCGTTCTGGAAGAAGGAATTTACCGCCGATGGCGCCGAATGGGTGGTGGCGAAGGACGAGGACGAGGACGCGCTGGCGCGTTGGTAGGCTGACGCCAAGACAGGCTTGCAGAGCGATGCCCGGCGCGGCAATCGGTTCGCGGGGTACTGGGAGAGAGCCAATGACAGCCGTGATGGACGAATTTCTGGCCGCGTTGCAGCCGCGGGTGGCCGGGGTGCTGAAAGGCAGCGCCAAGCTGGTGATCACCGGGATCGGCAGCGTGATGCTGGACGAGACCGGCGCGCGCGAAGGCGACGGCGAGGCGGATGTGACGCTGAGCGCCAGCGAGGCCGTGTTTCGCGCCATCATGGAGGGCTCCCAGAACCCGGTGATGGCGGTGATGTCGGGCAAGCTCAAGGTCGATGGCAGCGCGACGCGGGCGCTGAAGATCGGGCAGATCCTGACCGGGGCGTAAGGCGCGGGATCCGGGTTTTACTGCCCCGCGACTCTGCGCTAGCGTGGCACCGTGAGACATGCTGTAAACCCGATGACCCCACTCAGGATTCCCAACCGCACGGCGCGATGGCTGTGGCTGTCATCGCAGGGTCTGGCGGCGGCGCCCACGGGGCCGATCGACCTCGGGCGGATGATCCATGATCTCGGCTTCGTGCAGCTTGATACGATCCGGGTGATCAGCCGCGCGCATCACCATATCCTGTGGTCGCGCAATCAGAATTACCGCGAGCCGATGCTGGGCAAGCATCTGAAGAAGCGCGAAATTTTCGAGCATTTCACCCATGATGCCAGCGTCTTGCCGATGCAATTCCTGCCGATGTGGCAGCGCCAGTTCGCGCGCTGGGCGGAGCGGATCAGCGGCGCCGGATGGTGGAAAGGGATGCCCGACGCCGAGGGGCGCGCCGAGATCAAGGCACGGATCGAACGCGAAGGGCCGCTCTCGACCCATGCGTTTGATACCAAGGTGGAGGGCAAGCGCGAGATGTGGTCGCGACCGCCGCACAAGCTGGCGCTGGATTACATGTGGTATGCGGGCGAGCTGGCCACCTGTCACCGGGAGAATTTCACCAAGTTCTATGATCTGGGCGAGCGGGTGTTTCCCAAGGCGTTGCGCGAGGTGGAGATGGCCGAGGATGCGCAGTTGGATTGGCTCTGCCACGCGGCGTTGCGGCGGATGGGATTTGGCAGCGCGGGCGAGATCCAGCGGTTCTGGGATGCGATGTCGGCGCGCGAGGTGAAGGGCTGGCTCGAGAGCGCGCGGGGCGGGCTGGTGCCGGTGGAGATCGAGAATGCCGATGGCAGCGTCACTCCGGGCTGGGCACCGCCGGATATCGAGGTGCGGCTGGCGGCGCTGGATAAACCCACGGCGCGGTTGCGCATCCTCAACCCGTTCGACCCGGCGATCCGCGATCGCAACCGGCTGGAGCGGCTGTTTGGCTTTGATTACAGGGTGGAGATGTTCGTGCCCGCGGCGCAGCGCAAATGGGGCTATTATGTCTACCCGCTGCTCGAGGGCGACCGGTTTGTCGGGCGCATCGAAGCCAAGGCGGATCGGGCCGGCGACATGTTGCAGCACCTCAGGACATGGGCCGAGCCGGGGGTGAAATGGAGCGCGGCGCGCCAAGCGAAGCTGGAGGCGGAGCTGGTGCGATTGGCGCGGCTGGCGGACGTGTCGGAGTTGCGTCTCGGCGGCGGGCCTTGAGGGTGTCGGCCTGCGCGTTTCGGGCGCGATCCGGGGTGGCCCGCTCTGAAGGGTCGCGCGCCGCGCAGACTTTTCAGGTGCCCCTGGCCTGATCGAGATCGTTACGCAGTTCTTCGGCTTCGGAGCGGGCATCGCGCAGCCCTTCCATCGCCGCCGTCAGCTCGGCTTCGGTCTGGCTCAGCTGGTTGGTCAGTTCGGCCTCGCGCTGTTGCAGGTAGGTGATCGCCTGATCGCGGGTCTCTTCGGCTTCGTGCAGTTCCTGTGCCATGCGATCCAGCTCCTCCACGTCCGAGCGCGCCACCCGGGTGAAGCGATGGATCAGCCAATTGGCAAACCAGCCGGTGCAGAATGCGACGAACAGGATGATCGCCGTGGCAATGATGAACTCAGTTCGTGTCATCGGGAACTCCTTCGTCTGACGCCTCGCCCGGGTCGTCGGGATCGCCAGGGTCGCCCTGGTCGCCATGCGCGTCTTCTTCTGCGCCCGGCTCCGGCGTATCGGCCGATTGCTCCAGGCTTTCCAGCGCGGTTGTGGTTTCCTTGATCGGTTCGGGGCGGATCAACTCGAACTCGATCCGGCGGTTTTCTTCGCGGCCGTCCTCGGTCTTGTTGTCTGCAATCGGCTCGGTCTCGCCATAGCCAACAGCGGTGTAGGACGAGGTCAACACCCGGCGCGCGCGCAGCCCGTTCAAGACCGCCTGGGCGCGGGCCTGACTGAGCTGCTGGTTCATCACTTCGCGGCCCTGGCTATCGGTATGGCCACCGATCTCGAGCTGGATCGGGCCGCATTTCTTCAGCACTTCAGCGATCGCATCGACAGTTTTGCGCGAGGCGCCGTCGATCGTATCGGAACCCGGCTCGAACGAGATCTTGTGCTCGGCCTGGAGCGCCTTGATCTCGTCGATGCATTCGTCCGGTGTCGGCAAGCCGGCCACCGGATCGAGCTTTTCCTGGTAGGTGACGTTGATGTCGAACTTCTGGGTCTCGCCCAGCTTTTCCGACAGCAGGCGCGAGATTTCCGCGTTGGCATTGGGATTGCCGGTATTGCCCAGCACCTTCACGTTGTCGGGGGTGATGGTGACGGCGCCGTTGGACAGATGCGCCAGCGCATCGAGCCCGGTGAGCACCCGCACCGGCCAGTCGCGCGGCAAGGTCTCGTCGATCCGGGCCGAGCTGTGGACCGCACCGGAGCCGAACCGGGCCTGGGCGAAGCTGATGGTGGTTTTTCGCGAAAGATCGTCGCTGACCCGGCCGCGCAGATGCAACAACCCCTCGGGCGAGAGCGTGGCGACGAATTCGGGCGGTCCGTCGCCGGTAGCTTCGGGCGGTTTGGGCAGCAAGGCGTGCAGGCTGAAGACATCCGGCAGGGTGTTTTCCAACTCTCCCACCACCTGATCGAACAACGCGGAATCGGTGCCTTCGGCGGCGATCAGCGTGATATCGGCATCGGCGAATGTCACTGTGCCATGGCCCAACCGGGCCAGCGAAGCGATGGCCATTTCCGCCGCCGTGGCCCAATTGGGCGAGGGCACGCCCAGACCGATGGTGCAGGCGACCTTGTCATCGAGCCCAGCGGCGCGAGCGGCGGCGAGAATGCGCGATTGTGCCGCCGGGCTGTCGGCCGAGCAGCTGTCGAAGCGCGCACTGTTCTCGTCGATCAGGAAGCGCAGCGAGAATGGCGTGATCACAGGGCGCGGGGCCGAGATATTGAGCGTGACGCTGACGCCTTCGGGCGCGCTGCGGCTCAGATCGGATTGCAGCTTGCGCTTGGCATCGGCGCTGTCTGACATGGCAGTGATCTCGACCCTTGCGGCATCGATCGAGATTTTCGAGCGCGGCAGCGATTTGAGCGAGCGCAGGCCGTAGTCGAGGGCTTCTTCCCAGCCGTCGGGCACCGGATAATCCGCCACTTCGAGCAGGTCGGCGACCTGATCTTCGCCAAAGCTGTCCTTGAGATCCTCAAGCATCTGGGCGCTGTCGGAGGCTGTCGGGATCAGGCCGATCAGCGAGATGCCAGAATCGTTGCGCAGGATCTCGATCGAGAAGCGCGGCGGGATCAGCGCCTTGGCGGCGGCCATTTCCAGTTTGTCGATCACCCGCGCCGCATCGACGATTTCGCCAGCTGTGGAAACCGCGAGAAACCTGTTGGCTTCGGTCGGGGCGGTGCCGGTGAGAAAGACCTGAAGCCCGTCGGCATGGACTTCGGCCCAGGCCAGACCTTTCCTGTCGAGGGCTTCGCGCACGCCGAACTCCGACGTTTCCTCGATCATGGTCACCGAAAAACTGGCTGCGAACAGGCTGACAACGGCGGCCGCGACGAAAGTGGCGGCGATGGTGAACAGAGCGGAAATGCGCATTGAACCTGCTGCGTCGGGTGTGTTGACCTGTTGTCTAGTCCGAGCCGCGACCGGTTGCAATCACAGGAATAGCGCGACGGCGAAAAACAGCAGGGGGATCAGGCCGGTATCGCGATTGGCGCGGAACAGCATGATCAGGCGGGCCGGATCGTCGAGCTTGAGGCGGCGCAACTGCCAGACCATGTGCCAGCCCATGGCGCAAGGCCCGGCCAGCGCCAGCAACAGCGCCAGGGGGTTGACATTTGCGCCGACCATGGCGGCGATGATCGCCAGCCCGAGCAACGAGACCGTGGCCACCATGAAGCGGCGCAGCCAGGTGGGAGAGCTTTCTCCGAACAGCCGGGCGGTGGATTTCACCCCGATCAGCGCATCGTCCTCGGTATCCTGATGGGCATAGATGGTGTCGTAAAACAACGTCCAGGCGATGCCGGCGGCATAGAGGATCAGCGCCGGGGTTGCGAGCGTGCCGCTATGGGCGGTCCAGGCCAGCAGGGCGCCCCAGTTGAAGGCGAGGCCGAGAAAGACCTGCGGCCACCATGTAAAGCGTTTGGCGAAGGGATAGACCGCCACGGGGAGCAGCGACAGGATGCCGAGCAGGATGGTGTTGAGATTGAACGTAAGCAGGATGGCGAAGGCGACGAGTGCTTGCAGCATCATCCAGACGGCGGCCTGTTTCGCGCTGACCTGGCCCGAGGGGATCGGGCGCGAGCGGGTGCGTTCGACCCGCCCGTCAATAGCGCGGTCGGTGATGTCGTTCCAGGTGCAGCCGGCGCCGCGCATCAGGAACGCCCCGGCGCCGCAAGAGAGGAAGATCCACAGATCGAACCAGCGCGCCTGGCCGTCATGCAGCATCGCCAGCGCCAGCCCCCACCAGCAGGGGATCAGCAAGAGCCACGTGCCGATCGGCCGGTCGGCGCGCGACAGGCGCAGATAGGGGCGCGACCTTGGCGGGGCGAGGTGATCGACCCAGTTGCCCTTGACGGCGTCGGCGACCTGGCCTTCGGGCTCTGGCGTCTGATTTGAAGTGCTCATATGGTCAGGCCCATGAAGATGGCGAAGATCAGACTTTATGTAGAGCACCAGCTCGGGGCAGGGCAATCGGTTCCTTTGTCCCGCGACCAGGCGCATTACCTGTTTGGCGTGATGCGGCTGGGGCTGGGCAATGCCGTGGCGCTGTTCAACGGGTGCGATGGCGAATGGCAGGCCGAGGTGGTGGAGGCGGGAAAACGCGCCGGTCGGCTGGAGTGCCGGGCGCAGAGCGCGCCGCAGCGGATGCCGCCGGACCTGTGGCTGATGTTTGCCCCGATCAAGAAGGCACGCACCGATTTCATCGTCGAGAAAGCGGCAGAGATGGGCGCGGCGAAGATCTGCCCGGTGCAGACCGAGTTTACCAATTCCGAGCGCATCAGGCAGGATCGGTTGCAGGCGCATGCGGTCGAAGCGGCGGAACAGTGCGGTGGGGTTTTTGTGCCTGAGGTCAAGGATTTGGCGCGGCTCGACCGGATTTTGACCGAATGGCCGGAGGGGCGGCAGCTGATGTTTTGCGATGAGGCACTGGCGGGGAGCTCGTCTGTCCTTCCGGACAGCCTCGCGGGGGCGCCATGGGCAATATTGATCGGGCCGGAGGGCGGGTTTTCGGAAAGCGAGCGGGAGCGGTTGCGCGACCTGGATTTCGCCCATCCGGTGGCGCTGGGTCCGCGCATCCTGCGCGCCGATACGGCGGCCGTGGCGGCGCTGACGCTGTGGCAGGTGCAACTGGGGGATTGGCGGTGAGCAGCGACCCGGTGATCCGCCTGCATCTCTTCTTCGCCAGCGAGAGCCCGATTGCGGTGATCCTGCGGCAGGGGCCGTCGAAGACTTTCCGGATGATCCTGTGGGACCGCGACACCGACCGGTTCGAGGATGGCCAATGGCTGAAACACAAGGTCTATGCCGAACGCTGCGACGTCTCGCCGGATGGCCGGCATTTTCTCTATTTCGCGCTGAACGGCGATTGGGGCGGGCCGTCACGCGGCGCCTATACGGCGTTGTCGCGGCCGCCCTTCTTCACCGCGCTGGCGCTGTTCCCCGAGGGCGATACCTGGGGCGGCGGCGGGCGGTTTCTGGATGACGCGCTTTATGTCGCCGATGGAGATCACGACATCATCGGCCGCGACGACGGGTTGGTGCGGCTGTTTCGCGGCACGCCGGACGACGACTGCCCCTCGGGCCTGCGCCGGGTCGACGGGCGCTGTGCGCGGATCGGCAAGGCCAAGGCGGCGCGCGCGTTCGAACGACCCCGGCCGCCCAACCCTGAGTTGGACCGATACGACTCGATGGGTGGGCGGCTCTATCGGCGGCACGGGCAGGAGCTGGAATTGATACGCGACTTCAGTGACATGGCGTTCGAGCCGATCCGCGCACCCTATGACTGGCGCGCGGCGGAGGTGGGCGAAGAGCCGGCCCCGTGGCATCCGCTTGATGGGGAAGGCGCATGAGCTTGATCCGGCCCGAGGCACGCGCGGCGCTGTGGCGCTGGCGCGAGGTGTTGATAGGCGCGCTGATCACCGCGTTGGGGGCGAATTGGGCGTTCGGATCTTTCGGCGTGATGGGTTGGCTCGGCTGGCTGGTTCTGGCAGTCGGGCTGGCGCTTCTGGTCGCCGGGTTGCAGCGCGCGCGGGTGAAACCGCGCAGCGGGGGGCCGGGGGTGATCGAGCTCGACGAAGGCCAGCTGGCCTATCTGCACCCGGAGAATGGCGCGATCGTCGCGCTTCCGGCGGTGATCCGGATCGAGATCGAAACCACCGGCGCGGGGCCATTCGAGGATGACCTGTTCTGGCGGTTCTTCCAGAACAACGGATACAGCGCGCGCATTCCTGCGTCGGCGGTGGGGTCGGAGCGGCTGTTTGATGCGCTGGCCGGGTTTCCCGGCGCGGATTACCGACAGGTGATCGCCGCGTCCGGCTCGACCGAACGACACGTCTTTGTCATCTGGCAGAAAGAAGCGGGGGGGTTGCATTGACACTTGGGGCTGCAGACCGCAGAGATTTTCCCGAAGCGCGAACAGATCGGAGTTAACCAAATGTCCATTCCCCAGTCCGGTGGCGGCCCGATCGAGCGGCACGAGCAGATGGCCGAATTCCTCGAAAAGGGCTGCAAACCCAAGGAAAACTGGCGGATCGGCACCGAGCACGAGAAGTTCGGCTACTGCAAGGACACGCTGCTGCCGATCCCTTATGAGGGCGAACGCTCGGTTCTGGCGGTGTTGGAGGGATTGCGCGACGGCTATGGCTGGGATCCGGTCATGGAGGGCGGAAATCTCATTGGATTACAAAAGGATGGGGCCAATGTGAGCCTTGAGCCCGGCGGCCAGCTGGAGCTGTCCGGCGCGCCGCTGGAGAGCATCCACCAGACCTGCGACGAGGTGAACACGCATCTGGTCGCTGTTAAGGATATCGCCGACAAGGTGGGCGTGGGCTTCATCGGGCTGGGCGCGGCGCCGGAATGGACCCATGAGCAGATGCCCCTGATGCCCAAGGGCCGCTACAAGCTGATGGACGCCTACATGCAGAAGGTCGGCACCATGGGCCGGGTGATGATGCGGCGTACCTGCACCGTGCAGGTCAACCTCGATTTCGGCTCGGAAGCCGACATGGTGCAGAAGATGCGCGTCGCCATCGCGTTGCAGCCGGTCGCCACCGCGCTGTTCGCCAATTCGCCCTTCTTCGAAGGCAAGCCCAACGGCCACAAGAGCTGGCGCAGCCGGGTCTGGCGCGATCTCGACGCGGCGCGCACCGGCATGGTGCCGTTCGTCTTCGACGAGGGCTTCGGCTTTGACGCCTGGGTGCAATATGTGCTCGATGTGCCGATGTATTTCGTCTATCGCGACGGCAAGTATGTCGACGCGCTGGGGCAAAGTTTCCGTGACTTTCTAGAGGGTAAGCTGCCTGCGCTGCCCGGCGAGAAGCCGACATTGAGCGATTGGGCCGACCATCTCACGACGGTGTTCCCCGAGGCGCGGCTGAAGCAATATATCGAGATGCGCGGCGCCGATGGCGGACCATGGCGCAGGCTCTGTGCGCTGCCCGCGCTCTGGGTCGGGCTGATGTATGACCAGACCGCTCTCGATGCGGCCTGGGACATGGCCAAGGGCTGGGACGCGGAGACCCGCGAAGCGCTGCGCGTGGCGGCGAGCGTGGACGGGTTGCAGGCCGAGGTGGGCCGCCTGAAGATGCGCGATCTGGCGCGTGATGTGCTGGAAATCGCCCGCGAGGGGCTGCGTGCGCGGGCCGTTCCCGGCGCCGGCGGGATGATCCCCGACGAGCGCCATTTCCTGCATGCGCTGGAGGATTCGGTGACCGACGACAAGGTGCCCGCGGATGAGCTTCTGGCGCGTTATCACGGCGACTGGAACGGCGATCTGAGCCGGATCTACGAAGAGTTCAGCTACTGACCGGTTAACCTTTGGCGAGGCGCATTAACCGCGGTTAATCACGCAGCAGGGCCGGAATCGGGGAGGTGACTCCCGGCTGACATCCGGTTGACTCTTGGCTGCCGGGTGAAACCGGCCTGAAAGTTGCGCGAAAAGGTTAACTGGGGGCGTTCGGTAGTTCAGGAGATCGTTACACCCGAAGCGCTTTGGGAGTGTTTGTCATCCGTCCCGCCCGGCTTGCCGGGCAGCGCCTGCCTGCCCCCGGCAGGCGCTTTTTCAGCGTCGTATCGGGTGCAAGTGCTGGAGCGGGGGAAGGCGTAGCGATTGCGAGAGCGTTCTGCTCCAAAGCGCCTGCCCAGGCAGGCGCTGCCCTGTGATGCGCCTAGCCCTTCTGGCCTATCTTCGGCTCGGTGCCGGCGCGCAGGCGGGAGATATTGGCACGGTGGCGCCAGTAGATCAGGCAGGTGAGGATCACGCCGAGGAAGAAGCCGGTGCCGCGATCAAAGAGCAGCATCCAGCCGGTCGAGCTGCCCGCCGCGACCAGCGCGGCCATCGACGAGGTGCGGCTGATCGCGGCGATCACCAGCCATGTGGCGCAGGCCGCCAGCCCCACCGGCCAGGCCAGCGCCAGCAGGATGCCGAAGAACGTGGCCACGCCCTTGCCGCCCTTGAAGCCGAGCCAGGCGGGATAGCAGTGGCCGAGGAAGCTCGCCAGCGCGGCGACCTGGGCGGCATCTTCGCCGGCAAAGACGCGCGCCAGCAGCACCGCCAGCGCGCCCTTGCCGCCATCGAGCAGCAGGGTAAGCACGGCGGCCTTTTTGGAGCCGGTCCTGAGCACATTGGTGGCGCCGATATTGCCCGAGCCGATCTCTCGCAGATTGCCCAGCCCCATGGCGCGCGACACGATCAGGCCGAACGGGATCGCGCCCAGCAGATAGCCCAGCACGGCCCAGAGGGCGAGGATCATGTAGCTCGTATCAATCAGGGGCATATCAGCCAAACACCTTTTTTCCGCCAACCCAGGTGGCGCGCACCTTACCCTGCATGCGCGCACCGTCAAACGGGGTGTTCTTGGATTTCGACAACAGTGTGGTGCGATCGAGCACGAAGGGCGCATCCGCATCGAACAGCACCAGATCGGCGGGGGCGCCGGGGGCGAGCCGCCCCGAGGTGAGGCCGAGGCGGCGGGCGGGGTTGAGCGCCATGGCGCGGAACAGCTGCGGCAGGGTGAGATCGCCGGAATGATAGAGCCGCAGCGCGGCCGGCAGCAGGGTCTCGAGCGCGACGGCGCCGGAGGCGGCTTCCTCGAACGGCAGGCGCTTGGATTCCTCGTCCTGCGGCGTGTGCATCGACGAGATGATGTCGATCAGGCCGGAGGCGACGGCGGCGACCACGGCCATGCGGTCTTCTTCGCTGCGCAGCGGCGGCTTGACCTTGAAGAAGGTGCGGTAGTCGGCGACGTCGAGTTCATTGAGGGTGAGGTGGTGGATCGAGGTGCCGGCGGTGATGTCGAGCCCGTTGGCCTTGGCACGCTCCAGCGCCGGGAGGGCGCGCGCCGTGGTGATCTGATCGGCGTGATAGCGCGCGCCGGTCATTTCCAGGAGCGCGATGTCGCGGTCGAGCCCCATGCGCTCGGCCATCGGCGAGACGGCGGCGAGGCCACGCAGCGAGGCGAATTTGCCGGAGGTGACAGCGGCGCCGGCCGACAGCACCGGCTCCTGCACATGGGCGATCACCAGCGCGCCGAGCGCGTGCGCATAGGTAAGGGCGCGGCTGAAGACCTTGGGATCGCTGACGACGTGATCGCAATCGGTGAAGGCGATGGCGCCGGCATCCATCAGGAAGCCGATCTCTGTCATCTCGCGGCCCTGCCGCCCCTTGGTGAGTGCCGCCATCGGCAGCACGTTGACCGGCGCCGCCTCGTTGGCGCGGCGGCGGACGAATTCGAGGGTTTCGGGGGTGTCGGTGGCGGGGCTGGTATCGGGGCGGGTGACCATGGTGGTGATCCCGCCTGCCGCCGCCGCCAGCCCGGCGGAGCGATAGCTTTCCTTGTGGCGCTCGCCCGGTTCGCAGACCTTGACGCCGATATCGACGATGCCGGGGGCGAGGCATTTGCCATTGCAGTCAATGGTTTGGTCGGCTTGCTCGCCTGGCTCGGCCGCGCCGGTCTCGCCCAGGGCGGCGATGCCGGCGCCGTCGATCAGGAGCCATCCGGGGCTGTCGGTGCCGGTCTCGGGGTTGATCAGGCGGGCGTTGGTGAGGAGGGTTTTCATGACATCTGCCTCTTTCGGATATCGTTCATCTCGGCCAGCACCGAGCGCGCCTCGGGGATGCGATGAAAGCCGACCGGTTTGCGGCTCTTGCCACGGCTGCGGCGGCTTTCATGGGCGAAGATCAGCGTGCCGGGGTCGCGGCCGTCGAATTCGATCTCGGTTTGCGGGGTGATCTCGTAGGATTTGAGGGTGCGGCCGCGCAGCGGCGCGTTGGTGGCGATGAAGGCGCGGCGATTGGTCAGGGTATACCAGGTGTGACGGCGCAGCCAGGCGTGCCAGAGCGCATCGCCGCCCAGCATCCTGAGCCCGATCAGCACGAAGGGGATGCCGAAGAGCGGGAACAGGCGGGCGAAGGGCGGGACGCCGTCATGGCTGGTGATCCAGCTTGCCTGATAGATCCAGAACAGTGCGAAACCGGTGAAGAACAGCCCCATGGCGATCTGCATCGGCGCGCTCTGGGCGAGGCTGATGCGGCCGTCGGGGCGGCCCTGCCAGAGGATCTTTTCGCCGGGATCGAGGATGTCGTCCCATCCCGGGGGCGTGGCGGTTTCGCTCATGGCCGGCCCCCGGCGCGGACCCGTTCGATCAGCGCCTTGGTGGCGTTGCCGTCGGGCTGATACTTGATCAGGTGCTTGCCGCCCGTGAGCGTGACCACCTGCACCGCCGACATCAGCCTGTTGATGGTCTTGATCTCACCGAGGGCGATTGCGCGCCCGCCGGGGCCGAGCAGGCGGCGATCGGTCAGATCCCAGCGCTGGGCCAGCTCATCCGAAGCGACATACCAGCCGCGCAGCACGATCGCCGCCAGCCCGCCGATGGCGCCGGTCCAGACATGCGGATTGCCCAGCGCCAAGAGAATGCCCATGCCCAGGCCCATGGCAATCGCCGCCATCACGGCATGATCGCGGATATAGGTGGCGCGGTCGGGGGCGAGGCTGGCCAGCACCTCTTCGCCCTCCGCCAAGGGCGCATCGGGGGTGTTGGAATAGTGCAGCTCGGACCTATCGGTCATGTTTGCCATCCTCGAAGGCGGCCTTGGCATCGAGGATGCGGGCGCGGATGTCGCGCGGGCGGGGGACGAACTGCATGGTGGTGGCGGTACCGGCGACAAAGCCGATGCGCAGCGCCCACCAGGCCCAGGGGCGCAGCCAGTCGATCTTGTCGAGCGCGACGGCGGCGTTCTCCTCGGGCGCATCGAGCCGTTCATAGATCAGCCGCCGGTCGGTCAGGTGCCAGCGGTCGTGGCGATGGCGGAACCAGGTCGAGACATCGTCGAAGATCACCACGAAGATCACGGTGAAGACCGGCACCGCGATCAGCCATTGCAGCCATGTGAGATAGCCCAGGCTGGCCAGGGCCAGGGCGGTGACGAAGCTGAGCAGCAGCGCGCGGTGGGCGAAAAGCTGAAGCTGGGGCTGCCAGCTGGCCAGCAGCCGTTCGCCGGGGAGCAGCGCCGTGGCGGGCTGCGCGGAGGCGGGCGTGCTCATCCCGCCACCCAGACCATGAGCGCGGCAATGGCAAACAGCACCAGCAGCGCCACCATGGCGACGCGGCCGCTCATCTTCGGGTCTTTCGGGTCATCGTTCATCCAGCTGCCTTTGTCATCGCACCAGCGCAGAGGCGGCCCAGAGCACCAGGATGGTGGCGACCAGCGCCGCGAGGATCAGCGCGCCGCGCGGCGCCGGGCGTCCCTCGGGCGCAGGATCGAGGGCGGGCGGGGCCAGCGAGCCGCGCCCGGTCTCAGAGGTCAGCCGCTGCATCGAGATCTCGGCTTGCGGGGTGTCGAACGTGGCGACGAGACGCAACGCCGGGTCGGGGGAGAGCGGGTCCGGCGCGGACAACGCTTCGGAGAGCAGCAGCAGGACAAAACCCTCGAGCCCGTCGAGCCGGGCGCGGAGCGGGGCGATCTGCGCCTCGGAAATGTCATGCGCGGTGGCGAGGTAGGCGGGCAGGCCAAGCCCGGCGAGATCGGCGACATCGAACAGCTCGACATGGGGCAGATCAAGGCGGGGCAGGCCAAGAAGCGCCGGCGCGGCGGCAACGAAGGGGCGTTCCGGGTCGGTGTCGGCGGGCTGGCCGGACGCGATCAGGTCGCGCAGGGCGGCCTCGTCAAGATCGACCGTGAACAGGCGCATCCGCCCGCGCTCGCCGGGGTCGATGTCGAGTGCTGCGCTCATGCCATGACCTCCCGCGGTCTGGCGGCAAGATTGCGCGCCAGCAGGTCCATCGCCGCCATGCGCACGGCGACGCCCATTTCGACCTGCTCCTGGATCACCGAGCGGGTGATGTCGTCGGCGATCTCGCCGTCGATCTCGACGCCGCGGTTCATCGGGCCGGGATGCATGACGATGGCATCGGGCTTGGCGTGGGAGAGTTTCTCGGCGTCGAGCCCGTAGCGATGGAAATATTCGCGCTCGGACGGGATGAAGCCGCCATCCATGCGCTCGCGCTGGAGCCGGAGCATCATCACCACGTCGACATCGCGCAAACCCTCGCGCATGTCGTCGAACACCTCGACGCCGAATTCCGCGATCCGGCTGGGCATCAGCGTCGGCGGGCCGACGAGGCGCACCCGGTTCTCCATCTTGCCGAGCAGGAGGAGGTTGGAACGCGCCACGCGGGAATGGGCGATGTCGCCGCAGATCGCGATCGAAAGCCGGTGCAGACGGCCCTTGGCGCGCCTGATGGTGAGCGCGTCGAGCAGCGCCTGGGTGGGGTGCTCGTGGCGCCCGTCGCCGGCATTCAGGACGGCGCAATTGACCTTCTGGGACAACAGATCGACGGCGCCGGATTGCGGATGGCGCACGATCAGCAGATCGGGATGCATGGCGTTGAGGGTGAGGGCGGTGTCGATCAGGGTTTCGCCCTTCTTGATCGAACTGGCCTGCATCGCCATGTTCATCACATCGGCGCCGAGGCGCTTGCCAGCCAGTTCGAAACTGGCCTGGGTGCGGGTCGAGTTCTCGAAGAACATGTTGATCTGGGTGAGACCCGCCAGCGCCTCGGAATGCTTGTGCCGCGACCGGTTGAGCGCGACATATTGCTCGGCGAGGTCGAGAATGACGGTGATATCGGCGGGCGAGAGCGGTTCGATCCCCAGAAGATGCCGGTGTGGAAAGCTCATCGCATGTCTCTCTCGCGGTTTCGCGCGGTTATAGGAAGCACGCGGGGCGGAGTCTAGCAGATCCGCCCGCGCATCGCCTGGCGCCCGTCGAGGTCGATCCGTCCGGCTTGCAAGGGGCGGCACCTGCCGAGAGGTCGGGGTTCGAGTATTTTTACCAAGAAAAAGGTCAGGTCTGCCCTGCTTTTTCTTGGTAAAAATACTCAAATCCCACACTCGCCACAGGCGCGCGGCCCGGACAATGGCAGGGTCGCGCCTGCGGCACCGGGCCGAGCGGAGCGAGGCCCCCCCGCGACGCGCGCAGCGCGGCGCAATCCCTCGAGCCTGTCGACGCGCGCAGCGCGGCGAAAGGCCTCGGGTGAGATCGGTGGTTCAGGCGGTCGACGCGATCGGTTAGGCTCGCGCTCATGGAATCGGATCCGGGATATCACGCGGCGCTGGCCGCATTGGAATGGCAGATCGAACTGGGCGCCGATGAAGCCATCGGCGAAGTCCCGGTCGATCGCTATGCCTTGCCTGCGGCGGCGCCGGGGCGGGCGAAGCCGATCGCCGCTGCCCGCCCCGAATCGCCCGCGAAGCCAGCCGCGGCGGCGGTGCAGGCCGAGGCGGTCGATCCGGTGGCCGAGGCGCGCCGCGCGGCAGAGGGCGCGGGTGATCTCGAGGCGCTGAGGGCCGCGATGACGGCCTACGAGCATTGCGAATTGAAGCGCGGCGCGCGCCAGCTGGTCTTTGCCGACGGCCTGCCCGAGGCCCGGCTGATGATCATCGGCGAGGCGCCGGGGCGCGACGAGGACCGCGAGGGCAAGCCCTTTGTCGGGCGCGCCGGGCAATTGCTCGACCGCATGCTCGACGCCATCGACATGGGCCGCGCGCGCGCCGATGCGCCGGTCTACATCACCAATGTCCTGCCCTGGCGTCCGCCGCAGAACCGCGACCCCAAGCCCGAGGAGATCGCCATGATGCTGCCGTTTCTCGCGGCCCATGTCGCGCTGGTCGATCCCGAGTTGATCATCCTGATGGGCAACACCGCCTGCGAGGCGGTTCTGGGCAAGCGTGGCATCATGCGCCTGCGCGGCCATTGGGCCGAGGGTTTTGGCCGGCCGGCCTTGCCGATGCTGCATCCGGCCTATCTGTTGCGGCAGCCCGGCGCCAAGCGCGAGACCTGGGCGGATCTGTTGAGTATCAAGGCAAGGTTGTCGGAGGCGGATGGATGAGCAAAAGGGCGATGACGGCGGCGATCGTGAGTGCGGCGCTGGCGGGACTGGCGATGCCTGCTGCGGCGTTCGAGATCGACTATCCGGCGATTTTCGAAACCTTCGCCGGCGAGGTGCGCGAGGTATCCGGGACCGAACGGGTGCTCGACCTGCCCGGACCGGTCAAACTGATCGCGCGGCGACAGGAGAATGGCGCCACCGAGTTTTCGCCGCTCGACCTGAGCGGGCTGGGCCCGGCGGGCTGTGGTTTCGAGGCGCTGGTGAATGCGATTGCCTTCGGGCGGCAATGCGCCGGTGTGCTGAGCGAGGACGAGATGGCGACGCTCGCCGCGCTGGCCGAAAGGGCCGCCGGGTTTGTCAGCGCCAATGTCCTGGTCGGCGCCTCCGCCGATCCCGACGCGGTGTTGGCCGAGGCGCTGGCCGGGGCAAGCCCATTGCCCTGTCCGGGCGCGGACAACACCGGCGCGGGTTACGTCGAGCAGGTCAGATCGTTCGCCGCGCCCGCAGGCGTGGCGGCGCTGGAGCGGATGCTGAGCCAGCCGCGCCTGCCGGTTTGTGCAGCGCGGATCGTGGCATCGGGCGATTGAGGATGCGGCGCACGGTTCTGATCCTGGCAATGGCGGCCTGGGGCGCCGGCGCCGGCGCCTTCGACAACGATTATCCGGCGCTGTTTGCGGCGCATGAGGCCGAGGTGCTGGCGGCGCAGCCGGGGGTGCGGCGGCTGGAGCTGCCGGGGCCGGTGATCATCGAGGAGATCCTGAGCGAAGCTGGCGCGACCCGCTATGTTGCCAGCGATCAGAGCGGGCGGGGCGCGGCGGGGTGCAGCTTCGAGTTGCTGCTTGATCTGGTGGTCCTGAGCGGGATGTGCGAGGACATGCTGAACCGGGAGGAACACGCGGTGCTGGAAGCGCATTTGTGGCGGGTCGGCCGGTTTGTCGGGCAAAACGCCTATCCGCCCGTCGCCGAAGCGGCGCTGCGGCCCGGGATCGTGGACCGTTTGCAGGCCCGGCTCGAAGTTTACGGGCGCGACGGTGGAGCGATCTGCCTGGAGGCCGACGCCGCCCGTCTGGGGCTTGCCGAGATGGCCCGAAACCTGACCCGTGGCGCCGGACGCGCCGCGATCGACCGGCTTGTCGGCCAGCTGCGCCTGCCGGTGATGCGACCTTGCGAATGAGAGGACCACGATGAAAATACTCGCCTTTTCAGATCTTCACGCCAGCAAGAAGCAGGCGGCGGAGCTGGTGAGCGCCAGCCGCGACGCCGATCTCGTGATCGGGGCCGGGGATTTCTGCAACATGCGCCAGGGGCTCGACGAGGCGCTGGGCCTGCTGGGCGGCATCCGCGCGCCGATGGTTCTGGTGCCGGGCAATGCCGAGAGCGCCGACGAGCTGCGCGCCGCTGTCGAGGAGGGCATCGCCGTGCTGCATGGCGGCGGCATCGCGATCGGCGGGGTGAAGATGTTCGGCCTGGGCTACAGCGTGCCGCCGCCGCCGTTCGGCGAGGGATGGTCGTGCAATCTCGAGGAAGCCGAGGCCGAAGCGATGCTGGCCGAGTGCAAGGCCGCCGATATCCTGATCAGCCATTCGCCGCCCCGCGGTGCGGCCGACCGCACGTCGGCGGGCCAATCGGTCGGCTCCGAAGCGGTGGCCAAAGCGATCCGGCGGATTCAGCCGGGGCTGGTGCTGTGCGGCCATATCCATGACAGTTGGGGCCAGGAAGGCCGGATCGGGACGACACGGGTCGTCAATCTCGGGCCATTCGCCAACTGGTTCGAGATATGAGGGGACGGAGATGAGCCGGATCGACGAGAGCAAGGATTTCATCGCGGTGCGCATTGCCGTGCTGACCGTATCGGACAGCCGCAAGCCCGAGGAGGACCGCTCGGGCGACACGCTGGTGGCGCGGATCGAAAAGGCCGGGCATGTGCTGGTGCATCGCGCCATGGTGCGCGACGAGCGCGACCGGATCGCGCAGCAATTGCGCGCATGGGTGGCGGACCCGGATGTGGACGTGATCATTTCCACCGGCGGCACCGGGCTGACCGGGCGCGATGTCAGCGTCGAGGCGCATCGCGATGTCTATGAGAAGGAGATCGAGGCGTTCGCCACCGTTTTCACCATCGTGTCGATGAAGAAGATCGGCACCAGCGCGGTGCAGAGCCGGGCCACTGGCGGGGTAGCGGGCGGAACTTACCTTTTCGCGCTGCCGGGCAGCCCGGGGGCTTGCAAGGATGCCTGGGACGAGATCCTGGAACCGCAATTCGATTACCGCCATCAGCCCTGCAATTTCGTCGAGATCATGCCGCGACTGGATGAGCATCTGAGGCGCAAATGAGCGGATTTACCGATATCGGCGCGCTGCCCGACAAGGTGACCTGGCAGGGTGCGACCGTTCTGGCGCGCGACGGCGAGGGCCGGGTGCTGATGCAGCTGCGCGACAGTTATGAGGGCATTGTCGCCCCGGGGCGCTGGTCTTTGTTCGGTGGCGAGGTCGAGCCGGGCGAAACGCCTGAAGCCGCAGCGCGGCGCGAGTTTCACGAGGAAACCGGGATCGACCTGAGCGGCGACAGATTGCGCCCGCTGGCGCGGTTTGCCAGCCAAGCGCTGGCCGGAGGCGTTATGCATGTCTTCGCGCTGGAGCGGACGATCGGCGCGCATGAGGTGGTGCTGGGCGAAGGCGCGGGATTTGCCTTTCTGACCCGCGCGCAGGCCGAAACGTTTGACCTGATCAGCAATTATCGCGAACTTGCACTCGATCTCGACGATTTTTGAACTTTTTTTCGAGCGTTTCAGGCTAAACCGGACGCGAAATGCGCTGCCTCTCGCGTGCCGCTCGAGCGCGTATTTCGATCCAAATGCTTCAATGCAAATCTGAAACGCTTAGACGGAAATGACGCGTATCGACGTAACACTCTTGTGGCTTGGAAAATCCGCACGGTGCGCTACATTAATCCATCCCGTTTCCAAGGGGTTGCAGCAAGGGCCTGATCGACATGCGATTTCTGCGCCAGAGCCTGACCGGCCTGTTCCTGTTGTCCTTGACAGTGGGGGTGCTGATCTATGCCGCCGACATGGTGCGCGATGCGATCAGCGAGCGGATGAACCGCGAGGCCCGGGTGCCGCAGGCGCGCGAGCGGGTTTTCGCGGTCAACGTGGTGCGGGCAGAGGCCGGGCAGGAGGCGCCGGTGCTGACCGCCTATGGCGAGGTGCAGAGCCGCCGCACCCTCGAGTTGCGCGCCGCGTCGGGCGGCACCGTGGTGATGCTGGCGACGAATTTCGTCGATGGCGGGCAGGTCAAGACCGGGCAGCTTCTGGTGCGGATCGACCCGTCGGAGGCGCAGGCGGCGCTGGAGCGCGCGATTTCCGACAGGAAGGACGCCGAGGCCGAGGTGAAGGATGCGCGCAGCGCGCTGGAGCTGGCGCGCGACGAGGTCGCCGCGGCGCGCGAACAGGCGGTGCTGCGCGAGCGCGCGTTCGAGCGCCAGGTCAACCTCAAGGAACGCGGGGTCGGCACCGATGCGGCGGTTGAGGCGGCGGAACTGACCGCGTCGACGGCCCGGGCCGCGGTTCTGGGCAAGCGCCAGGCGCTGGCCAATGCCGAGGCCCGGATCAACCAGGCCGCGACCCGGCTGGCGCGGGCCGAGATCGCGCTGGGCGAAGCCAGGCGCGGGCTGGCCGATACCGAGATCAGGGCCGGGTTTTCCGGCACGCTGAGCGAGGTCAACGTGGTCGAGGGCGGGCTGGTATCGCCCAATGAGCGGCTGGCGCAGCTGGTCGATGGCGATGCGCTGGAGGTGGCGTTTCGCCTGTCGACCCAGGCCCATGCGCGGCTGCTCGATGACGCGGGCAACCTGAAACCGACCGATATGCGCGCCACCCATGATGTTTTTGGCATCGACCTGGTGGCCGAGGGCCAGCTCAGCCGCGACAGCGCCGCGGTCGGCACCGGGCAGACCGGGCGGCTGGTGTTTGCGCGGCTCGATTCCGGGCGCGGGCTGAAGCCCGGCGATTTCGTGACTGTCGAGATCGACGAGGCGCCGATGCAGGGCGTGATCCGCCTGCCCGCCGGGGCGCTGGGGCCGGATGGAACCGTGCTGGCGCTGGCTGAAGGCGACCGGCTGGAGGAAATCGGGGTCGAGCTGGTGCGGCGCCAGGGCGACGAGGTGATCGTGCGCAGCGCCGCGCTCGACGGGCGCGACGTGGTGACGGCGCGCACGCCGCTGCTGGGCGCCGGTATCAAGGTAAAACCCCTGCGCAGCGGTGCCGCCGAGGCCGAGCCCGAGCCCGAGATGCTGGAGCTTTCGCAGGAGCGGCGCGACAAGCTGGTGGCCTTTGTCGAGGCCAACACCCGGATGCCCGAGGCGGTCAAGACCCGGCTTCTGAGCGCACTGGCCAAGCCGCAGGTGCCGGCGCAGATGGTCGAGCGGATCGAAGCGCGGATGGGGGGCTGAGGCGATGGCGGTGCAGTCTCACGCTATGATGATGCGAGGCGCGCGATGAACCCCGGCGGTATCCTGTCGTATTTCGCCCGCCATGCCACGGCGGCCAACCTGCTGCTGGTGATGCTGCTGGTGGCGGGGCTTGCGGCCTTGCCGAAGATGCGCGCACAGTTCTTTCCCGATGTGATCATCGACAACGTGCGGGTGATCGTCGACTGGGAAGGTGCCGGGGCCGAAGATGTCGACGCCGCCATCGTGCAGGTGCTGGAGCCGGTGCTTCTGGCGGTCGAAGGCGTGGAAAGCTCGGCCACCGGATCCTCCGAAGGGCGGGCGCGGATCGCGCTGGAATTCGAGCCGGGCTGGGACATGGCGCGCGCCGCCGACGATGTGCAGACCGCGGTGGATGCTGTCACCACCCTGCCGGAGGATGCCGAGGAACCCGAGGTGATCCGCGGGGTCTGGCGCGATAGGGTGACCGATGTGGTGATCACCGGGCCGGTGGGCAGCGAGCAGCTGGGCCGGTTCGCCGACGAATTCGTCTCGCGGCTGTTTGCCGAGGGGGTGACGCGCACCACGATCCGCGGGGTCGCGGCGCCGCGCACCGTGATCGAGGTGCCGTCGGTGAACCTGATTGCGCATGACGTCAGCTTTGCCCAGATCGCCGCCGCCATCGCCGCCGAGGTCGATGCCGACCCGGCGGGCGATGTCGACGGCGCCAACACGCGGGTGCGCACCGGCGTGGAAAAGCGGGCGCCCGAACAGCTGGCGCAGGTGGTGCTGCGGGTCAACCCGGGCGGCTCGAAGCTGACCGTGGGGGATGTGGCGCGGATTCGGCGCGAGGGCATGGACCGCGACCGGAGCTATTATGTCGGCGCCAATCCGGCGATTTCGATCCGCATCGACCGCTCGGCGCAGGGCGATGCGATCCGGATCCAGGCCCAGGTGGCCAGGGTGGCGGCCGAGATGGAGGCGACCCTGCCGCAGGGTGTGAGTATCGACCTCATTCGCACAAGGGCCGAGGCGATCACCGACCGGCTCGACATCCTGATCGAAAATGGCGCGCTGGGGCTGGGTCTGGTGCTGTTGCTGCTGTTCCTGTTCCTCAACGCGCGCACCGCCTTCTGGGTGGCGGCGGGGATTCCGGTGTCGATGCTGAGCGCGATCGCGCTGATGTTCGCTTTCGGGCTGACCATCAACATGATCTCGCTGTTCGCGCTGATCATCACGCTGGGGATCGTGGTGGATGATGCCATCGTGGTCGGTGAACATGCCGATGCACGGGTCAGGCGGCTGGGCGAGAGCCCGGTCGAGGCGGCGGAGAACGCCGCAAGGCGCATGGCGCTGCCGGTATTCTCGGCGACGCTGACCACGATCATCGCGTTTTTCGGGCTGACCACCATTTCGGGGCGGTTCGGCGACATGATCGCCGACATTCCCTTCACCGTGATCATGGTGCTGGCGGCGAGCCTGGTCGAATGTTTCCTGATCCTGCCCAATCACATGTCCCATGCCATCGCCCATTCGGCAAAACAGCACTGGTATGACTGGCCCAACCGGGTCGTGAACCGGGGGTTTCGCTGGGTTCGCGATCATCTGTTCAACCCGTTCATGGGGTGGGTGGTCTGGGGGCGCTACGTGGTTCTGGCCGCGGCCATTGCAATTCTGGCCGGCCAACTGGCGGTTTTCATCCGGGGCGATGTGCAGTGG
>CBDUGF010000048.1:0-24446 GCA_965366835.1 uncultured Rhodobacterales bacterium | reverse complement strand
GGCCGTGTCATCGGGGCATCGTATTGCAGGAAAGGGGCCAGCAGGATGGCGCGGTCGATCAGGCCGCCATGCGCGCCGCCCGCCATGCGCACCACCAGCCCGCCACCCGAGGAATGGCCGAGCGCGATCACCTCGCGCCGGCCGGCATTCGCCAGCACATAGGCCAGATCATCCTCGAATTGGCCGATGTAATCGACATCGCCGCGCCGCTCAAGCGTGGCGCCATGGCCGCGCAACGTGACCACCCGGACCTCGGCCAGATCCGCGAGCGCGCGCGCCAGTGGGTCGAACTGGCCTCCATGCCAGCCCGAGCCATGCACCATGAGCAGGATCGGCTTTTGCGCCGCGTCCGGCCCGCGGAACAGCTTGACCGAGAACACGGCGCTTTGATCCACCGGGCTGCCCATTTGGACGATCTCGGTGGTTTCCGCGATTCCCGGCACCGGATCATCCGCAGCTCCTTTCGATAATATATTATCAAAATCAAGTGATTGTGCGTCGCTCTTCACCTCGCCTGGCGATTGCGAGGCAACCAGCCCCAGCGCGACGACAAGGTAGATGGCGAGGCTGATCGCGGCGAATTTCAACGCCTTCAGGATCATGCCTGGCCGGCCCCGTCCCGCAGAAGCTTCCAGTTGATGGCATCGAGCAGCGCGTCGAACGATGCGTCAACGATGTTGGCCGACACCCCGACGGTCGACCAGCGCCGCCCCTGCCCGTCTTCGCTGTCGATGATGACGCGGGTCACGGCTTCGGTGCCGCCCTGGGTGATGCGGACCTTGAAATCGACCAGCTGGATATCGTCGATCACCTCCTGATAGCGGCCCAGATCCTTGGCCAGCGCCTTGGACAGCGCATTGACCGGGCCGCGATCGGAGCCGCTTTCATCGAGCGACTCCGAGACCGACAGCTTCTTCTCGCCATCGACCTTGACCACCACCACCGCTTCGGAGAGCGACACCATGCGATCATACTTGTTCTTGCGCCGCTCGACCGTGACCTTGTAGCGCTTGACCTCGAAGAACTCGGGCATGATGCCAAGCTCGCGGCGCGCCAGCAGCTCGAAGCTGGCCTGCGCACTGTCATAGGTATAGCCCATGGCCTCGCGCGCCTTGATCTCCTCGAGGATGCGCTGGAGCGCAGGATCGCCGTCGGCTGTCTCGATCCCCGCCTCGGCCAGACGGCGGCGCAGGTTGGACTGCCCGGCCTGGTTCGACATCGGGATGATGCGCGCATTTCCGACCAGCTCGGGCGCGATATGCTCGTAGGTGCTCGGGTCTTTCAGGATCGCGCTGGCGTGCAGCCCGGCCTTGTGGGCGAAGGCCGATGCGCCGACATAGGGCGCCTGGCGCATCGGCACGCGGTTGAGGATATCGTCGAGCTGGCGGCTGGCCTGGGTCAGGTGACGCAGCGCCTCATGGCTGATTCCGGTTGTGAATTTGCTGGCATAGGGCTCTTTCAGCAACAGCGTCGGGATCAGCGCGATCAGGTTGGCATTGCCGCAGCGCTCGCCGAGGCCATTGAGCGTGCCCTGGACCTGGCGCGCGCCCGCGTCGATCCCGGCCAGCGACCCGGCGACGGCATTTTCGGTATCGTTATGGGTGTGGATGCCGAGGTGATCGCCCGGCACCCCGGCTTCGATCACCGCGCGGGTGATGTCGTGAATCTCGCTCGGCAGGGTGCCGCCGTTGGTGTCGCAGAGCACCACCCATCGGGCCCCGGCCTTCAACGCCGCCAGCACGCATTCCAGCGCATAGGGTGCATTGGCCTTGTAGCCGTCGAAGAAATGCTCGGCGTCGAACAGCGCCTCGCGGCCCTGGGCGACGAGATGGGCCACGCTGGCGCGGATGTTCTCGACATTTTCATCGAGCGTGATGCCGAGCGCGGTTTCGACGTGGAAATCATGGGTCTTGCCGACGAGGCAGACGGCGGGCGTGTTGGCGTTCATCACCTCGGCCAGCACATCGTCATTCTCGGCGCTGCGCCCGGCGCGCTTGGTCATGCCGAAGGCGGTGAAGGTGGCGCGGGTTTGCGGCGCCTCGTTGAAGAAATCGCTGTCGGTCGGGTTGGCCCCGGGCCAGCCGCCTTCGATGTAATCGACGCCGAGTTGGTCGAGCGTTTTGGCGATGCGATGCTTTTCAGGGGTGGAGAATTGCACGCCCTGGGTCTGCTGCCCGTCGCGCAGGGTGGTGTCGTATATGTAGAGGCGTTCGGTCATTTGCGGCTCTCCTCTGCGAAGGAGGCGCAACAGAGGCGCGCCTGCGCCATGCCCGACCTCGGGAGGGCCTCGGACACACGCAGCAGCGATTGTTCGATAAATTGCAGACGTAGCGCCCGCGACATCTGATGGAAGAATGCCCTCCCGTGGGGGAGGTCGGGCATGGCGCAGGCGCGCCGGGTGTGTGGTTTGGGCGGCATGATGCGTTCTTGTCGGTCAGTCATGTCAGGCTCCTCCGCCCGGCTTGCCCGGGCAGCGCCCGACCCTCCCCCCGGGAGGGCGCTTTTGCGGCGTTGCGGTTAGAACAGGTGTTGGGAGTGTGGCACCGTCCCGCGAAGCCGGTATGTTGCGAAGCGCCCACCCAGGGTCGGGCGCTGCCCTCTGTTGCGAAACAGGTCATTTGAGGGCCTCCAGTTTGGATGGGTCGAAATCTGGCCCTGCCAACATTGCCACCTCAGTTCTCGAGATTCGCACCTCAACTCCTGCCGCCAACAACTGGGTTTTCATTGCATCCACGGCTGAGAAGTCTTTAGTCTCCATTGCTACATCGCGGAGCTTCAGCAAATCATCCACCAGCCAACTGAAATCATAAGATTTCTTGAGCCAGCCACCTAAGTCCGGCGTCAAAAGCCCTAGCAATTGAGCAGACGCAACGAACTCAGCTTCGGCCTCCAAGATCTTTTCCTTCTTTTCCGGGTGAGATTTCGATCCTATCCAGCGCAGAAAAAGAACTCTCAGTTCATAAAGTGCCTTAGATGTGTTTAAGTCTTGCGCCAGTGCATCCACCACCTCTGGATTAGGTTGCGATGGTTTGACACCGGATAGGTGTTCACGCCAGCGATAAAGCGTTTGTTTCGCATCTTGAGCCTTCTCAGCCGTCCAATCCATCGGCTTGCGATAATGCGTCGACAGAAACACGAAGCGGATCACTTCGCCCGGCACGCCCTGATCGAGCAAATCGCGCACGGTGAAGAAATTGCCCAGGCTTTTGGACATCTTCTTGCCCTCGACCTGCAGCATTTCGTTGTGCATCCAGACCTTGGCGAACGTGTCATCGCCATGCGCGCAGCAGCTTTGGGCGATCTCGTTTTCATGATGCGGGAACATCAGGTCGTTGCCACCGCCGTGAATGTCGAACGTCTCGCCCAGAAGCTCGTAAGCCATCGCCGAGCATTCGATATGCCAGCCGGGGCGGCCCCGGCCCCAGGGCGAGTCCCAGCCCGGCAGATCCGGGCCCGAGGGCTTCCACAACACGAAATCCATCGGGTTGCGCTTGTAGGGCGCGACCTCGACGCGCGCGCCGGCGATCATGTCATCCACCGTGCGGCCCGAGAGCTTGCCATAATGCTCTTTCCACGAGTCGACCGCGAAAAGCACATGGCCCTCGGCCTCGTAGGCATGGCCCTTGGCGATCAGATCCTCGATCATCGCCACCATCTGCGGGATATATTGCGTCGCGCGCGGCATGTGATCGGGCTCGAGCGCACCGAGCGCGGCCATGTCATCGAGAAACCATTGCGTCGTCTCGGCGGTGATCTCGCCAATCGGGCGGCCGCTCTCGGCGGCGCGGGCGTTGATCTTGTCGTCCACGTCGGTGAAATTGCGCACATAGGTCACATGCCCGGCGCCATGGACATGGCGCAGCAGGCGATAGAGCGTGTCGAACACCACGACGGGGCGGGCATTGCCGAGATGGGCGCGGTCATAGACCGTGGGCCCGCAGACATACATCCGCACATTGTCGGGGTCGAGCGGCTGAAACGCCTCTTTCCGGCGCGTCCTGGTGTTGTAGAGCTTGATCTCGGTCATAAGCGTCCTCGCACGCGGCTTCGCGGCGGGCTTATCAACTTCTCAAGAAAGAGGAAACGATGAAGAACGGCCCGCCAGACGATGTCAGCAGGTAATGCAGCAGATAATGATGCGGCGTTCGTTCATGCCGCCGAGACTACGTGATAGGATCGGCTTTGCCAAGATGGAGAAACGAGATGAGCCGAGACATGGTCAACCGCATTGCCGCCACCCTGCCCGGCGCGGAGAAATCCGACCCCTGGGGCGGCGGCCATGACGCCTGGAAGGTGGGCGGCAAGATGTTTGCCTGTATCGGATCGCTCGGAGATGGCGTGTCGCTCAAGACCCCGGATATCGAGACCGCGCAGATGCTGATCGACGCGGGCGCCGGCGTGAAGGCGCCCTATTTCCACCGCTCCTGGCTGCATATGCCGTTTGCCGGCATGCAGGAGGAGGAACTGCGCCATCGCCTCGAGGTGGCCTATGACACGATCCGCGGCGGGCTGACCAAGAAGGCGCAGGCAGCTTTGCCGCCACGCGAGGGCGCCTCGGGCGATTGACTTCCCCCTGCCCACGGTGTGCATGGGCGCCGGACCGGGATGAAAGGGGAATCAGATGCAGCTTTCCAATCGCATCACCACGCTGACGCCTGATGCCTCTGGCGGGTGGGAGATCTATTTCCGCGCCCGCGCCATGGCGGCGGCGGGCGAAAACGTCACCGAGCTGACCATCGGCGAACATGATGTGCGCACCGATGCCGCGATCCTCGACGAGATGCTGCGCGCCGCGCGCGCCGGCCATACCGGCTATGCCGCCATCCCCGGCATCACCGCCCTGCGCGATGAGATCGCCGCGCGGGTGCAGGCGGCGACCGGCATCGCCACCGCGCGCGACAATGTGGTGATCACGCCGGGCGGTCAGGCCGGGCTGTTCGCCGCCCACATGGCAACCTGCGACCCGGGCGATGCGGCGCTGTTCATCGACCCCTATTATGCCACCTACCCCGGCACCATTCGCGGTGCCAGCGCCGTGGCCCATGCCATCCCGGCCCATGCCGAGGACGCGTTCCAGCCGGATCCGCAGGCCATCGCCAGCGCCGCACAGGCCACCGGGGCGCGCTCGCTCTTGATCAACACCCCCAACAACCCGACCGGCGTGGTCTATTCGCGCGCCACGCTGGAGGGAATCGCCAAAGCCGCGCAAGCCCATGATTTCTGGGTGATTTCCGACGAGGTCTATGACACCCAGCTGTGGCAGGGCGAGCATCTGTCGATCCGCGCCCTGCCCGGCATGGCGGCGCGCACGCTGGTCGTTGGCTCGATGTCGAAAAGCCATGCCATGACCGGCAGCCGCGTCGGATGGGTGATCGGCCCGGAGGAGGCCGTGGCGCAGATGATCAACCTCTCGACCCACACCACTTATGGCGTGCCGGGCTACATCCAGGAGGCGGCGCTGTTCGCGCTGCGTCAGGGGCCGGGTTTCGAAGAGGAGATCGCCGCGCCGTTCCGCCGCCGCCGCGACATCGCGCTGAAGATCATTGCGCGGCAGAACCTGGTGCGGGCGGTGCCGCCGCAGGGCGCGATGTATCTGATGCTCGACATCCGCGGCACCGGGCTTTCGGGCAGCGAATTCGCCGAGCGGCTGCTGGGCGAATGCCGGATCGCGGTGATGCCGGGCGAGAGCTTCGGCGCCGCCGCCGCCGGCCATGTGCGCGTGGCGATGACAATCGAAGACAGCGCCTTTGCTGCGGCGCTCAATGAGGTGATGGATTTCGCGGCCGGGCAAATCTGATTGATTTGAACGCGTGGCTGCGCCTATCCTGCTCTCAGGCCTTTTTGATTGAGAGACTTGAGATGAAACGCATTTTCTTCTGCTGGCTGGCGCTGGCCCTGCTATTCGCCGCCCCCGTGGCCGCGCAAACCTACCCTGATCCCGAATCCGCCACGGTGAATGATTTCGCCGGGCTGTTGTCCGGCGAGGCCGAAGCCGCGCTTGCATCCGAGCTCGAGGCGCTGCGCTCCGAAACCGGCGTGGTGATGAGCGTGGTGACGCTGTCGCGCAAGGAGACCTTTGCGCCGGATCAGAACGCCGAGGAGTTTGCCCGCGGGTTGTTCGATCAATGGCAGATCGGCGACGCCGAGCGCAAGGACGGCGTCCTCTTTCTGGTGTTGCACGGCGATCGCGAGGTCCGTATCCAGCTGGGCGAAGCCTATGGCCAGGACTGGCAATTGGCCACGATCCTGGTGCTCAACCGTTCGATCCTGCCCTTGTTCAAGGAATCGCGCTTTGAGGATGGCATCCGCGCCGGGGTCAGCGACACCATTGCCAACGTCGTCAAACCCTATCTTGCGGGCACCCAGGCGCCCGAAACCGAAGGCGCTGGCAGCGACAGCTTCAGCGTCGCCGCGCCGGCCAGCGACGAACCGGGCCAACCGGCGGAAAAAGGCGACGGCGCCAGCGGCTGGTGGGCGGCGCTGATCTTCGCACCGATCGCGCTGCTGATCGGCTGGGGCGCGATGAAATCGAAGCTCGCCAAATGCCCGCAATGCGGCAATCGCGGCCTCAACGTGACCACCAATCGGCTGGAAGAGCCGACGGCGACCGCGCCGGGGCGCGGCGAGCGCATCACCACATGCGAAAAATGCGGCCATCGCAGCGTCGCCTCCTATCCCATCGCGGCACTGGGCGCGGGCGACGGGCCCGGCGGCGACAGCCCGCCCGACATGGGCGGCGGCACCTCCGGCAAGGGCGGCGCCACCGGCAAGTGGTAGTCCGGGCGGTCTGAAAACGACCCCTTGTCGCAATTGACACAGATCGGCCGGCGCGCTCCGGCCAAGTTCGCCTTCGAAACGAGACGGAACGCGCAATGCAAGAGCCCGCCTGCAAGATTGCCCTGGTGATCCGCACCATCGGTGCCGAGCGCGGCCGCGCCGCGCGCGGGAGGCCGGTTTTCTCCTGAGTTCATCGCAAGGGAGATCAACCGGAGGACCATACTGACATGACAGCCCAACCCAACCGACGCGCAGGCGGCCGCAACGCCCGCCAGGCCGCCCGCTCGGCCCCGCTTTCCAAAGACATCCGCCCGGTCCGCCCCGGCCTCGAAGGCGGGTTCTACAAACCGCTGAGCGATACCGACATGGCCCGCATTCACGAGGCCGCGCTCTGCGCGCTGGAAGAGATCGGGCTGGCCGACGCGCCGCCCTCGGGTATCGAGATCATGACCGGCGCGGGCGCCGTTCTCGGCGAGGACGGACGGCTGCGCTTTCCGCGCGCCCTGGTCGAAGACATGCTGAGCATCGCCGCCAAGGAGATCACCCTGCCGGGGCGCGACCCGGAGCATGACCTGATCCTGTCGGGCAACCGGGTGCATTTCGGCACTGCCGGGGCCGCGGTGCATATGGTCGATGTCGATGGCCGGGCCTATCGCGACAGCACGGTGCAGGATCTGCACGATGCGGCGCGGATCTGCGACCGGCTCGACAATATCCATTTCGTTCAGCGCCCGATGGTGGCGCGCGACATCCTCGACAACCGCGAGATGGATCTGAACACGATCTATGCCTGCTGTTCGGGCACCAGGAAACATGTCGGCACCTCGTTTACCGAGCCCGGCTTCGTCGACGATGCGCTGGAAATGCTGCACATGATCGCCGGGGGCGAGGCCGAATGGCGCGCGCGGCCGTTCGTGTCGAATTCAAACTGTTTCGTCGTGCCGCCGATGAAATTCGCCACCGAAGCCTGCCAGGTGATGGAAAAGGTGATCGCGGGGGGGATGCCGGTGCTGCTGCTCTCGGCCGGCATGGCCGGGGCCACCGCGCCCTCGACCATCGCGGGCGCCATCGTGCAGGCCGTGGCCGAATGCCTGGCCGGGATCGTCTATGTCAACGCGATTCAGCCCGGCCATCCGGCGATATTCGGCACCTGGCCCTTCGGCCTCGACCTGCGCAGCGGCGCGATGACCGGCGGCTCGGGCGAACAGGCGCTTTTGACGGCGGGCTGCGCCCAGATGCACAAGTTCTATGGTCTGCCCGGCGGCGCCGCGGCGGGCATCGCCGACAGCAAGCTGCCCGACATGCAGGCCGGGTGGGAGCAGATGTGTTCCAACGTGATGGCGGGCCTGTCGGGGCTCAACATGGTCTACGAGGCGGCGGGGATGCATGCCTCGCTGCTCGGCTTTTGCCATGAAAGCCTGATCCTGGGCGACGATCTGATCGGTCAGGCGCTGCGTTGTGTGCGCGGCATCGAGGTCGATGACGAAACCCTCGCCCTGGACCAGATGCGCGAAGTCTGTCTCGGCGGGCCGGGGCATTACCTCGGCACCGGCCAGACCCTGAGCCGGATGCAGGCCGATCATGTCTATCCGGCGCTGGGCGATCGCACCTCGCCCAAGGAATGGGCCGAACGCGGCAAGCCGGACCTGATCGAGAAAGCCACGGCGCGCAAGACCGCGATCCTGGAAAAGCCTTCAACCGCGCGCTTCGATCCGGCGCTCGACAAGGCGCTGCGCGCGCGCTTCAACATCCATTTGCCGATGTGAGCCAAGGCCCGGCAATCGCGCTCAAAGCTCGATTTCCGCGCCTTCTTCGGCCTCGTCGCTTTTCTGTTCCAGCGGGGTCTTGCGGCGGATGATGATATCGCCGTTGGGCAGCAGCTCGGGCGGGTGATAGACGGTGAAATCGTCGATCTTGCCCATCAAATTGCCCAGTGCCGGGCCCATTTCCTCGACAAACCGGCGCAGACCCGGTTCGACCTCTTCGCTGAACTTGCGCAAATCGTCGATCGCCGGTTCCATCTCCTCGAGGATGCCCTGCAACAGGAGCTTGGCGCCCTGCTCCATCAGCGACAGCCCGTCCTCGGGTTTGTCTTCGGCCATCGCCGGACTCGCCGCAACAAGGGCTGCGAAGCTCAGTGCGGTAATCTGTGAGACAATCTGTTTCATGGTCATGACATAAGCCCTCCACATGCCGAATATAAGATCACAACGCGATATCGAGCGTTACCGGAAAGTGATCCGATGCCGTCAGCAGCGCATCGCGCAATTCCGGCAGCTTCCAGCAATCGGGATCGTCGAACGGGTGCCATATCCGCCATGCCGGCTGGCGCTCGGCCAGCTCGGGCGAAATCATGATGTAATCCAGCAAAGCCTGAAGAAAACGCTTCTGTGCCGGAATGTAGAACCGGGCCGAGCTGAGATGCGCGCCGATCCGGCGTTGCAACGCCTGTCTGGCATGCGGGTCGAACAGTTTGAGACCATCGCCCTCGCCCAGCACGATCTCGACCGAGGAACGCCCGAACAGCCCTTCATATTCATCGAGCCCGGGGCCATCGTTGAGATCGCCCACCACCATCAGAGGTTCGCCGTTTTCCAGATGCTCCTCGACCCTCTGACGCAGCCAGATCGCCTGGGCCAGCTGCTTGCGCCGGTTCTGGATCGACAGCTTCATCGCCTCGGCAGGGCTGCGTGCGCCATGCGGGGCTTTCGATTTCAGATGCGCCCCGATCATGCGAAAGGCGAATCCGCCCCGCGTTTCCAGCGCAAGCTCCAGTGGCGGCTTGGAAAACCGCACCAGATCCTCGGTCGCGTCGATATCAAGGTCGATCCGGAACACCCCGTCGAACCGGGGCGCGGTGCGCGAGCCCTTCTTGCCGGTCTCGTCGCCCTTCGGGTCATGGCGCGCCGACAGCGTGTCGGGATCGTAAAGCAGCGCGATTTCCTGCTGGGTGTCGTTTTCGAACCCCATGATCGCCTTGCGGGCGCGCAGATCAAAGCTGTTGGCGAAAGCCTCCAGCGCCGGAACCGTGCCGCGCCTGCCATTCTGGTCGGGCGCTTCGATCACCATCACCGCATCGGCGTCGAGCGCGGTAAAGACCAGCCCCAGCGCCTCGATCTGCTGGGCCCGGGTCACATCCTGACGCCCGCTCCAGCGGTCGTCCATCAGCAGCCCGGCATTGTCATCGAACAGGTTGTTGAACCACTCGACATTGTAGGTGACGATGCGCATGGGTCGGGTCCGCTCCTGCTCAGGCATCACACCCTCCCCGGCTCAGCCGCGCGCATCGCGGATTTCCTCCCAGGCGCGGTTGATCGCGGCCATCCGGCTCTCGGCCAGCTTCATCGCCTCTTCGGGAACGCCGCGGGCGATCATCCGGTCGGGATGGGTCTCGTGCACCAGCTTGCGCCAGGCCGCGCGGATCTCCGGCATCGTCGCGTCAGGGCTCACGCCCAGCACACTAAAGGGATCGGGCACGGCGTCGGGCACGAAACGCGCCCGCATGCGGCGGAACGGCGCCTCGCCGATGTCGAAAATCCCGGCCACGCGGCCGAGAAACTCGTCCTCGTTGGGATGATAGGTGCCGTCGGCCATGGCGATGTGAAACAGCCCCTCGAGCAGATCATAGAGCGCGGCGTCGCCGGCGCCGAACATGGTCTTGATCTTCTGCGCGTAATCCTCGAACCCGGCGACGTCCTGACGGGCGAGATTGAACACCTTGGCGGCGCCGGCCTCGTCCTCGCTGGCGATCTGGAACACCTCGCGGAAGGCCGCCACCTCGTCGCGCGTGACCCGGCCATCGGCCTTGGCCATCTTGGCGCCGAGCGCAATCACCGCAATGGCAAAACCGACCTTGCGTTCGGGCGGGGTGCGCAGATGTTCGAAAACCGCCGACAGCGGCTCTCCGGCGGCAAGCGCGGAAACGGCGGCGGATATGCGGGTCCAGAGCGACATGCGGGCACCTTAATGTGCACCTTGGGCGGTGTCATCGGCCAAACGGTCGCGCCGCTCAGAGGGTTTTCTGCATCAGCACCAGATCGAGCCAGCGGCCGAACTTGTGCCCGACCTCGGGCATCCGGCCGGTTTCGGCGTAACCGAGAGCGCGGTGAAAGGCGATGGCGGGCGCGTTGTCAGCGCTGATCCCGGCGACAAGCACATGCAGGCCGGCCTTGCGGGCCTGCGTTTCCAACGCTTCGATCAGGGCGCGCCCGATGCCCCGGCCGCGCGCAGGTTCGGCGAGGTTGACCGTCAGCTCGGCGGTCCTGGCATAGCCCGGCCCGGTGCGAAACGGGCCATGGGTGGCAAAGCCGACGACAGCGCCCGAGACGGTCGCGACGAGAAACCCCGCGCCGCGCTCGGCAATCAGGGCGGCGATGGCCGCTTCGGTCTTTTCCTTGCTGGTGAAGGTGACGGTGGTGTCGCGGATCAGCGGGTTCCAGATCGCGGCGATTGCGGGCGCATCCTCGGTGCGCGCGGGCCGGATGATCATGTCAGCACCTTCTGGCCACCGGGCGAGGAGAACACTGCCCGCATCGCCTTCGCCCCGGTTTCGATCACCACGCGGGCATCGGCCAGCATCGGGCTCAGCGCGCGGCGCAGGGCATCGGCCTCGGGGTTGGCGATCTCCAGCCGCTCCAGCCGCAAGCCGGTTATTGGCAGGCGCGTCGATGGGTGCGGGCTGTCGCCCCAATCGATCATCGCCGGAAAGCCGCCATCGAACGGCAGGCGCCCGTCTTCGCCGCCGACAAAGCGCCAGCGCAAATCGCCGCGCTGTGCCTCGAACGCCTCGCCCATGCCTTCGGGCGCCATCGCCATCGCGTCGGCCAGATCGTCGGTCGCGCAGATCCAGTTGGTCAGCCGCGGCGGGCCGGAAAAATCATCGAGATCGAACCAGCGCCGCCGCCCCGGATCGGGCGCCTCGGGGTCGATCGCGATCAGCTCCAGGTAAATCCCGTCTTCCAGCCCCATCAACAGGTTGTGGGTGCCAAAGCGCGCATGTTTGCCGCCCGGCTGCAACGGCGCACCGAGCCGCTCTTCGACCCATGCCCGCCCCTCTTTGAGGGTCTCGCAGGCGACCGCGATGTGATCCAGACGCAGCATGCCCAACTCCTTCATGTGGCCCACTTGATCACGGCCCAGAGCGTCGCCAGAACCGTGGGGTAAAAGGTGGCGCCGAAGCCGAAGGCCCGAAGCGGCGGCGACAGGTGATAGCCGAGCCAGAAGGCCAGCCGCGCCGCGCCGAAACCCACCCCCATCACCAGCACCACCAGCCCGCCCAGGGTGAGCGCCACGAAGGGCCAGAGCACGATGGCCAGCATCAGCTGTTCGGTGGTGTTGCTCAGCACGCGCTGGTCGATCTCGCCGCCGGAGCCGGGCTGAAACGCGTCTCCGTCAATAATCGCATCGTCGAAAAACCGCCGCTGCGCCAGCCGCCCGATCAGGCAAAGCATCACCAGCCCGCCCGGCAGAAGCGCCATGATCATCACCGTGTTGAGCGGCATGAAGGGCGGTTTCAGCGTTTGCGGATACCAGACGATGGCCAGCGCCCACAGCATCGCCAGCGCCATCCCCAGCCCGGTCTTCGCGCGTTTCTGCATCTTTCGCGGCTCCTTCTGCTCCGGGCTCATCCTCTGCCGGAACGCAGGAAATGCAAGCCCGAAACGGCGCCTGTGACGACATAGAAAAAAGGGGCCCCGAAAGGCCCCTCATGCCGTTCACGCCTCCGGCCTCAGCCGCGCGCGGCGCGGATCAGCTCGAGAATATCCTGCGCCGCCTTCGGAATATTGGTCCCGGGGCCGAAAATCGCCTTCACCCCGGCCTTGCGCAGGAAATCATAATCCTGCTGCGGGATCACCCCACCGCAGATCACGATGATATCCTCGGCATCTTTCTGTTTCAGCGCCTTGATCAGCTGCGGCGCCAGCGTCTTGTGCCCCGCCGCCTGGCTCGAGATGCCAACCACATGCACATCATTGTCCACCGCATCCTGCGCCGCCTCCTCGGGGGTTTGGAACAGCGGGCCGACATCGACATCGAAGCCGATATCGGCGAAGGCCGTGGCGATCACCTTGGCGCCGCGGTCATGCCCGTCCTGGCCCATCTTCACCACGAGCAGGCGCGGGCGGCGGCCCTCTTCCTCGGCGAAGGCCTCGATGCTTTTCTGGATCGCGGCGAAGGCTTCATCGCCCTCATAGGCGGCGCCATAGACCCCGGCGAGCGTTTTGACTTCGGCGCGGTGGCGGCCGAATTCCTTCTCCATAGCCATGCTGATTTCCCCAACGGAGGCCCGGGCGCGCGACGCTTCGATCGCGGCCTCGAGCAGGTTGCCGCCATCCCTGGCGCGGCGTGTCAGTTCTTCGAGCGCGGCGGTGCAGGCCGCCTCGTCGCGCGTTGCGCGCATCTTCTCGAGCCGCGCGATCTGGCCCTCGCGCACCGCCTGGTTGTCGATATCGAGAATGTCGATCGGGTCTTCCTTGTCGAGGCGATACTTGTTGACGCCCACGATCACTTCGTTGCCCCGGTCGATCATCGCCTGGCGCATGGCCGCGCTCTCCTCGATCCTGAGCTTGGGCATGCCGGAGGCCACGGCCTTGGTCATGCCGCCCATCTCTTCGACCTCCTCCATCAGGGCCCAGGCCTTGTCGGCCAGTTCGGCGGTCAGGCTCTCGACATAGTAGGAACCCGCCAGTGGATCGACGACATGGGTGATGCCGGTTTCTTCCTGCAATATCAATTGCGTATTGCGCGCAATTCGGGCGGAAAAATCGGTCGGCAGCGCGATCGCCTCGTCGAGCGCATTGGTGTGCAGCGATTGCGTGCCACCCAGCGCCGCCGCCATCGCCTCGTAGGCGGTGCGGATCACGTTGTTGTAGGGATCCTGCTCCTGAAGGCTGACGCCGGAGGTCTGGCAATGGGTGCGCAGCATCTTCGAGCGGTCGGACTTGGCGCCGAAATCGCTCATCACCCGGTGCCAGAGCAGGCGGGCGGCGCGCAGCTTGGCCGCCTCCATGAAGAAATTCATTCCGATGGCAAAAAAGAAGCTGAGGCGACCGGCGAATTTGTCGACATCCATGCCGGCCTCGATCGCGGCGCGCACGTATTCGCGCCCATCGGCCAGGGTATAGGCCAGCTCCTGCACCAGGTTCGCGCCGGCCTCCTGCATGTGATAGCCCGAAATGCTGATCGAGTTGAATTTCGGCATCTCGTTGGAGGTGTATTCGATGATGTCCGAGATGATCCGCATCGACGGCTCGGGCGGATAGATATAGGTGTTGCGGACCATGAATTCCTTCAGAATGTCGTTCTGAATGGTGCCGCTGAGCAGGGCGCGATCATGGCCCTGCTCCTCGCCGGTGACGATGAAATTGGCCAGGATCGGGATCACCGCGCCGTTCATCGTCATCGACACCGAGACCTTGTCGAGCGGGATACCGTCGAACAGCAGCTTCATGTCCTCGACGCTGTCGATCGCCACGCCGGCCTTGCCGACATCGCCCTCGACGCGCGGATGGTCGCTGTCATAGCCGCGATGGGTGGCCAGATCGAACGCCACCGAGACGCCCTGCTGCCCCGCTGCCAGTGCCTTGCGGTAAAACGCATTTGACTCTTCCGCCGTCGAAAACCCGGCATATTGCCGGATGGTCCAGGGCCGCCCGGCATACATCGTGGCCTTGACGCCGCGGGTGAACGGGCCGAACCCCGGCCGCTCGCCGATCTGCGGCAGCCCTTCGATATCGTCTTCGGTATAGAGCGGCTTGACCGCGATGCCTTCCAGCGTGTTCCAGGTCAGGTCTTCCAGGGCGCGGCCGCGCAATTCCTTCTCAGCCAGATCGCGCCAGGCGTCCGTCTTGTCGGTCATTCTGTTGTCCTCTTGTCGTTGCGCCGCCCGACAGGTTCGTTCCCGTCTGATCCGGCAAATCTTCCTTGTGAAAGGTCGCCAACCCATCCGCCCCGGCATGCAGCCAGAACAGATCGTCGGCATAATTCTCGCGCAGTTTCGCGCATTGCAGGGCATCGAAGGGCAGCCAGCGCCCCTCGCCCGCGGGCAGCTGCTCCGGGTCGCCGCCGCGCCTGGCCACCGCCGCGCGCAGCTGCGCCAGGTCGGGCGAGCGATTGAGCCACAGACGCGCCTGGGCTGTTGGCGGCACAACCGCGCCATCGAGCATATGTGCCAGGCGCCGCTCCGGGCGCCCGGCAAGGTCCTCGTGCCCGTCGACATGGAGCTTCGCTTCGGGAAAGGCGCGCGCCACATCGCCGATCACATCGCGCCACGTGCGTTTCTGGGCGACAATGCGCGCCAGCGCCTCCTGATCCGGCAGCCGCCCGCCGCGCCCGACCGAAAACGCCAGCGCCGAGGGCCAATAGGTCTCGAACGAGCGGACCGACAACACCACGCGGGTCGCAATCCCGTCGAACACGCGGGCAAACCGGTCGAGCCGCTCAGCCGCCCTTGGATAAAGGCTGGCTGCGCGCACGTTGTCTCGCGCCGTGCCCAGCATGTTTTCGTCGCTGACGATCAGGTGGGTCTTGCCGCGCTTTGCCAGCCTGCTGACATATCGGGCGATCACGTCGCGGGTCTCATCCACGGCGCCGTCGATCACGCTGTGCGGCGCGACACCGTCCTGAAGCGACACCAATGCGGACAGGATGCCGCCCCTGCGGGTGCGATGCGGCCCCCAGTAGCCGACGCCCTGTGCGCTCAGGTCGGCGCTGTTGGCGCGCAGATAGGCCTGAAACGATGTGGTGGCGGTCCGCTGGGCCCCGATATGAAGAATGACATCCATGATTTGTAACACCTTGTCGGCGAGAGCCGCCATCGGCGGCCGGGAAAGAAACACAGGCGTCATACTGCGCCTCCAATCCTGACAATGTGTTTAACAACGTTGGATTTTTCTGCTTGCGGACGTTTCATGGTCGCATTCGCCGCCGTGTCGCCTATATCATGCAGGACAGGAGATACTATGAAATCAGCCTTGGCCCTTGTAATTTTGGCGTTTTTCGCCGTTCCCGTGACCGCGCAGGCGATAGACGCGCCGCGTCTCGAAAGCATTCTGCCCGGCGAAGGCGAGACCGAACTGTCGCAATTTTTATGGAAAAAGCGGGTGCTCGCGATCTTCGCCGACAGCCCCGGCGATCCGCGCTTTGTCGAACAGATGAGGCGGCTGGAAACCCGCCCCGAAGACCTGGCGGAGCGCGATGTCGTGCTGCTGATCGATACCGATCCTGCCGCCCAATCCGAGCTGCGCGAGAAATTCCGCCCGCGCGGCTTCATGCTGGTGCTGCTGGGCAAGGACGGTGCCGTATATCTGCGCAAGCCCCTGCCCTGGGACATACGCGAAATCTCGCGCTCGATCGACAAGATGCCGATGCGCCGCGAGGAACTGCGCGAGTGAGCGGGTGCGCGCCGGGACATCACAAGTCCCCGCTGGTCAGCATCGCCACGCCGCGCACCGGATCGAGCACGGCAAAGGCCGTCTCGGCCAATGAGAACACCACGGTCGAGGGATCGGCGTTGAGCGCGGCAAAGAATGTGCTGCGGGCGCGATCGTTCATGCAATCGCGCGCCTTGATCCCCACCGCCTGAATCGCCACGCCGGTAGGCCGATCCGCATTCATCAGATCGAGAAACAGCAGATCGGCGGTCTTGCCCCTGACCGAGAGGGCAAAGGGCTGTTGCAATCGCCCGCTGACCACCACCGCTTCGGCACTGTCAAACAGCGGCACGCGCGACTTCACATCGCCGCTTTTCACCCGGAAGACAGCGGCGGTGCAGCCGCTATTGCTCTCGAAGTAGAGAGTCTCTCCGAGATCGAACCAGCCGCCCATCAAGGCACGCGCCTCGTCCTCGCTATGCCGGTCGCAGGCGCCAAGCGTCAGCAGCGCCGCCAAGGCAAGAAGCCCGGCAGCCCGACGGGGCCCGATATGACGCGCGCGACCTTGCATGGGATCACTCGAACTCCATGATCACTTCATCCACCGCCAGGCTGTCGCCCGGGCCGGCATTGATCTTCGTCACAATCGCCTTCTTCTCGGCGCGCAGGATGTTTTCCATCTTCATCGCCTCGACGGAACACAGCGCCTGCCCCTCCTGCACCTCCTGCCCGACCTCGACATTGATCTTCACGATCATCCCGGGCATCGGGCACAGCAGCAGTCTGGACGTATCAGGCGGAAGTTTCTCCGGCATTAACGCGGCCAGCTCGGCCTGGCGCGGTGTGCGCACATGCACCTTCAGATCGGCACCGCGGCTGCGGATGCGAAAGCCGCCCGAAATCTTGCCCACTTTCAGCACCAGCGGTTTGCCATCGACCCGCAATTCGGCCAGGCTGTCGCCCGGGGTCCAGGGGCTGGTGACGCGCATGCCGGTGCCGTCCTCGAAGCTCACGGTCGAGCCGTCGCGATCGGCGGCGATGGTCACGTTGAAACTCTGCCCCTGAAGCGTCACCCCCCAATCGGTGCCGACGCGACGTTCGTGATTGTCCATCCGGCCCGAAACCCGGGTGCGGCGGATTTCGGCAACGCGATGCATCGCGGCAGCCGCGGCCGCGATCCGGGTCAGCACCTTCTCGGGCAGCTCGACCCCTTCGAATCCATCGGGATATTGCTCTTCGATGAAGGCTGTCGTCATGTCACCGGCGATGAACACCGGATGATCCATCACCGCGGCCAGGAACGGCAGGTTGTGGCCAATGCCTTCGAGCTCGAAACTGTCGAGCGCGATGCGCATCGCCTCGATCGCCTCGGCGCGGGTCGGCGCCCAGGTGCAGAGCTTGGCGATCATCGGGTCGTAATACATGCTGATCTCGCCGCCCTCATAAACGCCGGTATCGTTGCGCACCGCTGTCGGCCCTTCGGGCGCATCGCCCTGCCACTTGCCCTTTTCCAAAAGCGGCCCCGCGGCGGTCTCGGCCGGCGGGCGATAGACGCTGAGCCGCCCGATCGAGGGCAGGAAGCCGCGATAGGGATCCTCGGCATAGAGCCGGTTCTCGATCGCCCAGCCCTGCAGTTTCACGTCTTTCTGGCTGATCGACAGCTTTTCTCCGGCGGCGACGCGGATCATCTGCTCGACAAGGTCGACCCCGGTGATCAGCTCGGTCACCGGATGTTCGACCTGAAGCCGGGTGTTCATCTCGAGGAAATAGAAATTCTTCGCGCCATCGACGATGAATTCCACCGTGCCGGCGCTGGCATAATCCACCGCCTGCGCCAGCGCCACGGCCTGTTCGCCCATCGCCTTGCGGGTGGCGGCATCGAGGAACGGGCTCGGTGCCTCTTCCACAACCTTCTGGTTGCGACGCTGGATCGAGCATTCGCGCTCGCCCAGATAGACGCCGTTGCCATGGCTGTCGCACAGCACCTGAATCTCGATATGGCGCGGCTGGGTGACGAATTTCTCGATGAAGATGCGATCGTCGCCAAAGCTGCTGGCGGCTTCGTTCTTCGAGCTCTGGAAGCCTTCGCGCGCTTCCTCGTCGCTCCAGGCGATGCGCATGCCCTTGCCGCCGCCGCCGGCGCTGGCCTTGATCATCACCGGATAACCGATCTGGTTGGAAATCTTCACCGCCTCATCGGCATCCGCGATCAGGCCCATATAGCCCGGCACGGTGCTGACATCGGCCTCCTGGGCGATCTTCTTTGAGGTGATCTTGTCGCCCATCGCCTCGATGGCGCCGACGGGCGGGCCGATAAAGGCCACGCCTTCTGCTTCAAGAGCCTTCGCGAACTTGCTGTTTTCGCTCAGGAAACCATATCCGGGATGCACCGCTTCGGCGCCGCTCTCGCGCACCGCCTGCATCACCTTGTCGATCACGATATAGGATTGGTTGGCCGGGGCCGGGCCGATATGCACCGCTTCATCGGCCATCTGCACATGCAGCGCCTGACGGTCGGCATCCGAATAGATGGCGACCGTCTTGATCCCCATCTTGCGGGCGGTCTTGATCACCCGGCAGGCGATTTCGCCCCGGTTGGCAATCAGGATCTTCTTGAACATGGCTCGTCCCTTCCGTCTTGGCGCCCGGACGTGTCCCGCCCTGAGCTATTGGCATAAAAAAAACGGCCACCGCCGGGCAAATGCCCTGCAATGGCCGTGCAAATCCTTTTCCCGGCTGGCGCCGGAGGGGTCAGCGCGTCTGGGTCAGCAGCGCGTCGGGTATTTCTGGCAATAGGCGACGTTGGCCGCAGCGCCGACAAGGGCTCCGGTTGCCACGTTGCCGTCAAGCACGAGCGATGTCGCCGCGCCGGCGCCGCCGCCCATGAGGGCCTGTTCCACGGCAGTGTCGCCGCAGGCGGCAACAAGGCCGAGCGACGCGATGGCCGCAAGCTTGAGGATGAGTGTTCTGCGCATGATGGTTTGCCTCTTTCCGTTGTTCTTATGGTCAACGCAATGACGCGTTTCCGGTTCCAATGGAAGCGGATTTTACCGAAATCACGATGATCGGCAGCAGTTTGCCGAATCATGCAACGCTTTGGAGTCCGGATGAAAAAGCGGGGCGGACGGCCTTGGGGACAACCAGTCCGCCCCTTAGGGGAAGGGTAACGGTTCAGACAATGCGTCTCGATCCCAAGCGGGACCGCCACTACGTTTCCTACATTGTCTCGCACTGTGTCCGCTGCCAAGCCGACTCGCGGCAAAGGCGAGAAATGGGCCGATACTCGCCTAAATTGCATGGCCCCGAGCGAAATCATGCCGATCTCCCGCCGGATTCATCGCCGAACAGCTCGGGAAAGGCGGCGCGGGCGGCGTTGACGTCGATCTTCAACAGGGCGTCATAGCTGGCCGGATCGAACGGATCCTCGGCCGGCACCACTTCGCGCCCGAAAAGCCAGCTCAGCCGGCCGGCATCGAGATTGCCGCGCTCGAAGGGCTCAGCCCCGAAATGCTCCCACAACGCCGCCAGAAACGCCTGGTCGGCGCGCTTGTCGACGGGCCGGCGATCACGATAGCGGGCGCGCTCGGTGAGCGGGGTCACACCGCGCGGGTTGGCCCGCCTGATGGTGAATTGAAAATCCGAGCCCGGAAGACGCCCGGGAAAGCCGCGATGTTTCAGCATCTCTCGCCCCCCGGATCAGCGGGAACGAGGCGGCAATGCGGAGCGGACGAACCCGCCCGCTCCGCACTGGTCTTACTTGTACTTCCCGGTGTAAACCGGCTCGGTCGAGATCGGCTCAGGGTCGACCACGACGTATTCTTCTTCCGGCTGGGCACAGGCAACCACGAGGGCTGCGAGACCGATGACCAGAACGCTCTTGATGGCTTTCGACATCTGTTTCTCCTGCTTCTTTGTTCGGACGGATCCGGGCAATCGCGCCCGTTCCGCCCCTCGTACGAGGTAAGCGTCCCGGAAAGGACACTTGCCCGCAACATATCGGAATCAGGGGTAAAATGATACTTTTCCACAAGCTTACCCACAGGCTGTGACTCCAAAGCCTCAAATCCCCCATTGGGTGAACTGCAAGCCGCAAGATATAGTGGCCGCATCAGAAATCCCCCCAGATGCAGGCCCCGTTTTCGATGCTGTAGGACTCGAAAAACTGGGTTGCTTCGGGGTCGGCGACGCCGAATTCGATGGCCCGGTCGGCAAGCGAAATCACGATGACATCGACCGGATCCGGCGTCACCGCGACATGCGGCAGGGCATAGTCGCGGCACAGCACATCCATGTCGCCGAGCCGGGCTTCGTAGTCGGGCGCGCCCTCGCCTGTCAGCCCGGGCGCGACGAAGCGGAACCGCGCATAGGTCAGCTGCCCATCGGGTTTGATATCGAGAAACATCTCCTGGAGTTCCGCCTTTATCCCCGATGGCAGCGCCGGCACCGGGAAGACGTCCTCGGCGGTCGCAGCGCCGGCGGCGAGCGACGTCAGCAACAGCGCGCCCGATACCGTCAGCGCGCGCAGGGCTGCCGCAACTGCCGTGGCAGGGATGAGCCGCATCATTTTCCCCTCAGAGCGGGATATTGTCGTGCTTTTTCCATGGGTTCTGCACCTTCTTGTTGCGCAGGGAGGCAAAGGCCCGGGCGACGCGCTTGCGGGTGCCGTGCGGCATGATCACCTCGTCGATGAAGCCCCGTTCGGCGGCCACGAAGGGATTGGCGAAGCGCGCCTCGTAATCCGCCGCGTGCTTGGCGATCTTGTCGGCATCGCCGAGGTCGGCGCGGTGGATGATCTCGGTCGCGCCCTTGGCCCCCATCACGGCGATCTCGGCGGTCGGCCAGGCATAGTTGAAATCGCCGCGCAGGTGCTTGGAGGCCATCACGTCATAAGCCCCGCCATAGGCCTTGCGGGTGATCACCGTGACCTTTGGCACCGTCGCCTCGCCATAGGCGAAGAGAAGCTTGGCGCCATGTTTGATCACGCCGCCATATTCCTGGCTGGTGCCGGGCAGGAAGCCGGGCACGTCGACAAAGGTCAGGATCGGAATTTCGAAGGCATCGCAGAACCTTACGAAGCGCGCGGCCTTGCGACTGCTGTCGATGTCGAGGCACCCCGCCAGCACCATCGGCTGGTTGGCGACAACCCCGACACTCTGGCCTTCGATGCGGATGAATCCGGTCACGATGTTCTTGGCGAAGTCTTCCTGGATCTCGTAGAAATCGCCCTCATCGGCGACCTTGGCGATCAGTTCCTTCATGTCGTAAGGCGTATTGGCGTTTTCCGGGATCAGTGTATCGAGGCTCATGTCGAGCCGGTCGGGGGCGTCGAAAAACGGCCTTACGGGCGGCTTTTCGCGATTGTTGAGCGGCAGGAAATCGACCAGACGGCGGACCTCGGCCATCGCCTCGACATCGTTCTCGAAGGCCCCGTCGGCGACCGAGCTCTTGCGCGTATGGGTGCTGGCCCCGCCCAGTTCTTCGGCGGTAACCACTTCATTCGTCACGGTTTTAACGACATCCGGCCCGGTGACGAACATGTAGGAGGTGTCTTTCACCATGAAGATGAAATCGGTCATCGCCGGGGAATAGACGGCGCCGCCGGCGCAGGGCCCCATGATCACGGAAATCTGCGGCACCACGCCGGAGGCCATGATGTTGCGCTGAAACACGTCGGCATACCCTGCCAGCGACGCCACACCCTCCTGAATCCGCGCCCCGCCCGAATCGTTGAGCCCGATCACCGGCGCGCCGTTCTGCACCGCCATATCCATGATCTTGCAGATCTTCTGGGCATGGGTTTCGCTCAAGGAGCCGCCGAACACGGTAAAATCCTGGGAGAACACATAGACCATGCGGCCATTGATCGTGCCCCAACCGGTGACCACGCCATCGCCCGCATGTTTCTGTTTTTCCATGCCGAAATCGGTGCAGCGATGGCTGACGAACATGTCGAATTCCTCGAAACTGTCCTCGTCGAGCAACAGCTCGATGCGCTCGCGCGCGGTCAGCTTGCCCTTGGAATGCTGGGCCTCGATGCGCTTTTCTCCGCCACCCAGCCGTGCGACTTCGCGGCGGCTGTCGAGTTCCTGAAGAATGTCTTTCATGGGATCCCCCTGATCATGCCGGTTTGCGGCAACATATCGCTTGAAGGGAGGGCGCGGAAGACAATTTCGGCAAATTTGCAAATTTCAGAATAGCCAAAGACTGCTAACTGCAAAACTGTTAAGTGCCGTTACGGCACTTTCAACTTTTCGAGCCGGCTCTGGCAATCCGGGGAGGAAGCTGTTCAAGTCGCCTCAGAGTGGTGCAGGCGGCCGATTGGCTCAGCTTCTCCATCCTATTGCAACCTCTTGAAGAAGTCCTGATGGCACCGCACCGCCCTGCAAGTTTCCTTGACCGCACCAGCCCGCCGCATGTCGGCACGCTGGTGGCGCTGACCGGAATGGCGGCTTTGTCGATGAACCTGTTCCTGCCGTCGCTGCCGGGGATGGCGGAGCATTTCAACACCACGGCGGCGGTGATGGGGCTGTCGGTCGGGGTCTATCTGCTGGTCAACGCGGCGTTGCAGCTGGTGATCGGGCCGATCTCCGACAATATCGGGCGCCGCAAGGTGATCCTCTGGGGCATCGCGATCTATCTCGTCGCCACGGTGGGCTGCATCTTCGCGCCCACCGCCACGGTGTTCCTGACCTTCCGGATGATGCAGGCCACCGTTGCGGTGGCGATGGTGCTGTCGCGCGCCGCGGTGCGCGATACCACGCCGGCGGACGAGGCCGGCGCCAAGATCGCCTATGTCACCATGGGCATGTCGATCGTGCCGATGATCGGTCCGGCGGTGGGCGGATATCTCGAACAGCATTACGGCTGGCAGGCCAATTTCTGGCTCCTGTTCGCGGTCGGGCTGGCGATTCTGCTATTGGCCTGGGCCGATCTGGGCGAAACCGCCCAGCCCAGCGAATTCACCATGGCCCAGCAATTCCGCGAAATCCCCGAGCTGCTGAAAAGCCCGCGATTCTGGGGCTATAGCATGGCTACAACGATGTCGAGCGGGGCGTTCTTCGCCTATCTCGGCGGCGCGCCCTTCGTGGCGATCGAGGTGTTCGGCCTCAACCCGCAGGAGCTGGGCCTGGCCTTTGCCGCGCCCGGGCTCGGCTATTTCTTCGGCAATTACATCTCCGGGCGCTATTCCGTGCGGGTCGGAATGAACCGGATGGTGCTGTGGGGGCTGATCATTTCGCTCGGTGCGATGCTGGTCTCGCTGGCGCTGGCGATTACCGGAACCCAGACCGCGTTTGCCTTTTTCGCGGTGATGGTGCCGGTGGGGATCGGCAACGGCATGACCATTCCCAATGGCGTTTCAGGCCAGCTTTCGGTGCGTCCGCACCTGGCCGGGACCGCCTCGGGCCTGAGCGGGGCGATGATGCTGAGCGGCGGTGCGGGCCTGTCGGCGCTGGCCGGGATGGTGGTACAGGGCGGGCATAGCGATGCGCCGCTGATCTGGATCATGACGCTGTCGCTGGTGGCCGGCGTGGTGGCGACGCTTTTTGTCATCCGGCGCGAGGCGCGGCTCGATTCCGGGTTTTGACCCCGGCCATTAACCTTCCGGAACCGGCGCCGAATCGGGGGGTGATTCACGTATGACTCCCGGCTGACATCCGGCTGCCGGGCGCGGGCCGCCGCGCCAGACCCCGAGACGTTAAGCCAGCGCGCGCTGACAGCGCCTGAAAGCTTTGCAATTCCCGCGTTTTGCAATATCAATTTTGCATATTTGCAAGCGGAGCGCCGACCATGGCCAACCCGAAAATCTATGCCGGCGCCAAGCTGCGCGAGACCCGCCGCCGCCTCGGCCTGACCCAGAAGGATTTCGCCGCCAAGCTCGGCGTCTCCCTGCCCTATCTCAACCAGATGGAAAACAACAAGCGCCCGGTCTCGACCACCGTGGTGCTGGCGCTGGCGCAGGAATTCGGCTTTGACGTCACCGAGCTTTCCAGCGGCGACAGCGAGCGGCTGGTCAGCGACATGCGCGAGGCGATGGCCGATCCGGTCTTTGCCGACGACCCGCCGCCGCTGGCCGATCTGCGGCTCACCGCCTCGAACGCGCCGGGGCTGGCGCGCGCCTTCCTCGAATTGCACCGCGCCTATCGCCAGACCCATGAGCGGCTCGCCAGCCTCGATGAAGCGCTCGGGCGCGAGGATTCCCGGACCCAGGCCAGCCCCTGGGACGAGGTCCGCGATTTTTTCCATTACTGCGACAATTACATCGACGCGGTCGACCGCGCGGCCGAGCATTTCGCGCGC
>CBDUGF010000047.1:0-24465 GCA_965366835.1 uncultured Rhodobacterales bacterium | reverse complement strand
CGGCAGGTGGTGCTGATCGACGCGCTCGGCGCGATCCATAACGGGCCGCAGGCGGTAGAGGACATGCGCGCCGGGCTGGCCGATATCCTCGGCGCCTTCCGCCCCGGGCGCAACGCCTTCCTGTCGCGTCTGTTGCGGGGCAAACGGGTCGAGAAAATCCTTTTTGCCGCGACCAAGGCCGACCATCTGCACCATTCCCAGCACGACCGGCTGACCGCGATCATGAAGGCCCTGGTGCGCGACGCCACCGACCGCGCCGATTTCGCCGGGGCCGAGACCCGCGCGATGGCGCTGGCTTCCCTGCGCGCCACCACCGAGGAAACGCTGGAGCATGACGGCAAGACGCTCGACTGCGTGCGCGGCACGCTTCTCGAGAGCGGCAAGCAGGCCGCCTTCTATCCCGGCGATCTGCCTTCCGATCCGGCCAAGCTGCTCGGCCCGGCCCGCGACGGCGCCGAAAAATGGCTCACCGGCGATTACGGCGTGATGCGCTTTGCGCCCGCGCCTTTGACGCTCAAGCCGGGGGATGGCCCGCCGCATATCCGGCTCGACCGGGCGGCGCAGTTCCTTCTGGGAGACAGGCTATGACACCGCGCCGCGCCCGGCTCTGGCATCTGCCGCGCCTTGCCCGCATCCTCTGGGCCGCCAATCCGCGCCAGAGCCGCCGCGCACGGTTCGATGATCTGCGCGTGCTGGCGCGGCTGGTGCTGCGCGGCCAGATCACCCATGTGCCGGGGCGGTTCGGCCCGCGCGGCTTTCTGGCCCGCGACGGCGCGCGCATCCCTGCGCTCTACACCCACCCGCGCGCGCGCCGGCAAGGCATCGGCTCGCACCTGCTCAGCCATGCACAGCGCCAGACGCCCCGGCTCGAGCTCTGGACCGCGCAGGAGAACCATCCCGCCCGCAGCCTCTATGCCGCGCATGGCTTCTACCCCGTCGCGCTCTCCAACGGGCAGGGCAATGACGAGGGCCAGCCCGACATGCGCCTGATCTGGCAAAGGAACGCCCCATGACCAATGGCCCCGTGCTGATCGATCTCGAAGGCAAGCCCGCCCAAAGCCCGGCCGAGGCGCCGCCTGTGCCCGACAGCGAAGCCTTGCCCGAGGGCCGCGCCATGCAGACCGTCGCGGCGCTGGCCACGGCGCGGCCCTCGCGGCTGGCGAAATGGTTCTGGGGCTTGCTGGGCGCGCTGCTGGCGGCGGTGATCTCGGTGGCGGCATGGGATTTCGCCTGGGGGCTGATCGACCGGTCACCGATGCTGGGCTATGGCGTCGCCGCGCTGGTCGTCGGCTTGCTGATTGTGCTGCTGGCCATCGCCCTGCGCGAATTGGCGGCGTTTTCCCGGCTCAAGCGGATGGACCATCTGCATCATGCCGCCGCCGAGGCGCTGCTGGCCGGGGATCTCCAGGGCGCGCGCGATGTGGTGGCGCGGCTCGACAGGCTCTACAAGGGGCGCGAGGCGCTGACATGGGGCCGCGAGCGGCTGGCCGAGCGCGCGCCGGAACAGTTCGACGCCGAAAGCCTGCTGGCGCTGGCCGAGTCCGAGCTGATGACCCCGCTCGATGCCGCCGCGCTCAAGGAAGTCGAAGCCGCCGCGCGCCAGGTCGCCACCGTCACGGCGCTGGTGCCGCTGGCGCTGGCCGATGTCGCCGCCGCGCTGACCTCGAATCTGCGGATGATCCGCCGGGTGGCCGAGATCTATGGCGGGCGCTCCGGGGCGCTGGGCAGCTGGCGGCTCACCCGCGCGGTGCTGACCCATCTGGTCGCCACCGGCGCGGTGGCGATGGGCGATGACATGATCGGCTCGCTTGCGGGCGGCGGTCTTCTCGGCAAGCTGTCGCGCCGCTTTGGCGAAGGTGTGGTCAACGGCGCGCTGACCGCGCGCGTCGGTGTCGCCGCGATCGAGGTCTGCCGCCCGCTGCCGTTCTCCAAAGGCAAGCGCCCGTCGGTCTCGGGGCTGGTCAGCCGGGCGCTGGCTGGGCTGTTCGGGCGCGGCAAGTGAGCCGGGTTCTGGTGCTCGGCGCCTATGGCATGATCGGGCGTGCCATCGCGAGGCACCTGATCGAAGAGGGCCACCACGTTGTCGGGCTGGGCCGCTCGGTGCGCGAAGCCCGCCGCGCCTTTGCCGGGATCGACTGGTTCTTTCACGACATCGCCCATATGACGATCCCGGGCGACTGGCTGCCCTATCTCAGGGATATCGACGTGGCGGTGAATGCCGCGGGCGCCCTGCAGGACGGTCCCGCCGACGATCTGACGGCGGTGCATGCCACGGCCATCGCCGCGCTGGCCGAAGCCTGTGCCCTGCATGGCACGGCGCTGGTGCAGATATCTTCCGTCGGGGTGACGCCCGACGCCTCGACCCATTTCTTCCGCTCCAAGGCGGCAGGGGACGGCGCGGTGCAGCTTTCCGGTGCGCGTCACTGGATCCTGCGCCCCGGGCTGGTGCTCTCGGATACCGCCTATGGCGCGACCGGGCTCTTGCGGATGCTGGCCGCGGTGCCGCTGATCCAGCCGCTGGCGATGGGCGATACCCCGATCCAGACCATCGGCACAAGCGATCTCGCCCGCGCCGTCGCGGCCTGTATCGCCAGAGACATCGCCGAGGGGACGGTTGCCGATCTGGTCGAGGACCACCCGCACAGCCTTGCCGAGATCACCGCCGAACTGCGCGCCTGGCTGGGCTTTGCGCCTGCGCGCGCCACGCTCGGCGCGCCCGGCTGGCTGCTTGCGCTCGCATCGCGCGGGGCGGATGCACTGGGCCATCTCGGCTGGCGCTCGCCGCTGCGCTCGAACGCGCTCACGGCGCTGGCCGACAAGGTGCTGGGCGATCCCGGCCCGTGGCGGGCGGCTGGCGGCAGCCCGATCGCAGCGCTGCACGAGACCCTCGCCGCCATGCCGACGCGCGCCGAGGATCGTCTGGCGGCGCGGATGCGGCTCGCCATGCCTTTCGTGATTGCCACGCTGGCGCTGTTCTGGGCCTTGTCGGCGCTGTTCGGCCTTATTCGCCTCGATGCCGCCGCCGCGGTGATGACGGCGCGGGGCTGGCCGATCTGGGCGGCGCAGCTTTCGGTGGCGGGCTGGGCGCTGGTCGATCTCGCACTGGCCGGTTTTCTGCTCTGGCGCCCCACCGCCGGGCGCGCCGCGCTCGGCATGGTCGCGGTCAGCCTGGCCTATCTCCTGCTCGGCAGCGTGTTCACACCTGGCCTCTGGGCCGATCCGCTGGGGCCGCTGCTGAAAATCCTGCCGGGGATGATGCTGGCGGCGGTCGCGGTACCGATGCTCGAGAGCCGCTGATGGAGCTGGTCGATCTGCTGCGCTGGACCCATGCGATCGGTGCTGCCGTGCTTCTGGGCACCGGTGCGGGCATCGCCTTCTTCATGCTGATGGCGCAGCGCAGCAATGATCCCCGCCTCATCGCCCATACCGCCGGCATGGTGGTGCTGGCCGATGCGCTCTTCACCGCCTCGGCGGTGATTGCCCAGCCGGTCACCGGGATCTGGCTGGCGCATGAGCTGGGCTGGAGCCTCACCGAACCCTGGCTGCTGCTGTCGCTCGCGCTCTATGTCGTGACCGGGGCGTTCTGGCTGCCCGTGGTATGGATCCAGATCCGCCTGCGCGATCTCGCCCGCGCCGCTGTTGCCGAAGGCGCAGCCCTTCCGCCGCGCTATCATCGCCTGTTCCGGATCTGGTTTGCCTGCGGCATCCCGGCGTTTTTCGCGGTGCTGGCGATCCTCTGGCTGATGCTGATGCGGCCCGAATTGGCGGCCTGGGGATAGACGATGCGCCTTGCCGCGCTGTCCGCTTGCTCCTAAGCTGCTCGCGTAAAAGTATCGGGGCAGGTGGTTCATGGACGGTCTTTTGACGCTTGGCGGGCTGCTTCTTGCCGTCTTCGTTTTCGGTGTGCCCTACCTGCTGGTTTCCCATACCAGGTTGAAATCCAAGGTCGACCTGCTTGAGCGGCAAATCCTCGATCTGCGCCGGCAATACGCTTCGGGTGGCGAACGGACGGGCGCGGATGCGGCCGGGCCCAGCCCCTGGGCGGCGGCGCGCGCCGCAGAGACAGCCAAGGCCGACGAGCGCCCGCCACCCGCCGATGCACCGCCCGACACGCCGCCAGCGCCGCGCGAAACATCGCCTTTCGAGGTGGAACGCCCGGCGATGGCCGCAAGTGCCGACAGCGCCGGCGCGATCCAGAGCCGGCCCGCAGCCCCGCGCGCCTTCGTCTTCAACGCCGACAAGCTGGCGGGGCTCAGCGCATGGCTGCGGGAAAACTGGGTGCTCGCCGTGGCCGCGGCCTCGCTCGCCTTCGCCGGGCTGTTCATGGTGCAATACGGCGTCGAACACGGGCTGCTGACGCCGTTCTGGCGGGTAATGGCGGCGCTCGGCTTCGGCGCGGCGCTGATCGGCGCGGGCGAATGGATCCGCCGCCGCCATGGCGATGGCGAGGGCGATGGCGACCCAGCCACCGCCTTCCTGCCCTCGACGCTGTCGGGCGCCGGGCTGATCGTGCTTTTCGCCGGGGTGCTTTCGGCGCGGGTCCTCTATGATCTCATTTCGCCCGGCACCGCGCTGGCCGGGCTCTGCGCCGTGGCGCTGCTGGCCATCGTGCTGGGCTGGTTCTATGGCCCGGTGCTGGCCGCTGTCGGCATTGTCGGCGCCACTGCCGCGCCGTTCCTCGTGGGCGGGGACTCCGACGCGCCGTGGATCTTCTATTACTACTTCGCGCTGATCGCCGCTGCCGGGCTCGCGATCGATACCATCCGGCGCTGGGCCTGGGTTTCGGTGCTCAGCCTGATCCTCACGCTGGCGGCAATGGCGCTGCTCTATCTCGGCGATGCCGGGGAACAGCATTTCCTGATCGCCGTGCTGGTGACCACGTTCGCCGCCCTCACCATCCCGGTGCGCACGCTGGTGCCGAACCATTCCGGCGCCGCGTTCTTCGATCTGCTGGGGCAAAAGCCCGGCGCGCGCGCATTGCCGGAATTTCCCACCCGGATTGCCTTTGGCGTGATCCTCGCCGCCAGCCTCGCCGCCGCATGGGTGGCAAGCGATGCCGCCACGCCCGATCAGGTCTGGCTGGGCCTCGGGGCGCTGATGCTGCTCCTGGTGGCGACGCTGGTCTGGCTGGCGCGCGCGCCCGCGCTTTATGATCTGGCGCTGATCCCCGGTGCGGCCTTCCTGCTCACACTGATGAATGAAGTGGCGCGCTTTTATGGCCCGCTCTATCAGCAATTCCGCGCACCGCTGCTTCACAACGACCCCGAGAGCCTGCCGCCCGATACCGCCTGGATCGCCTATACGCTTGTCGCCATGGGCGTGATCGTCACAGGGTTGGCGTTCTGGCGGATGCGCGCTTCGCTGCGCGACGAGGGCGCTGTAAATGCCCCGGTGATCTGGGCGCTGGCAGCGTCGGTTTTCGCGCCCGGCGTGGTCCTGATCCTCGAATTCCTCTGGCTGCCCGCGCCGGTGATCGGCGATATGCCCTGGGCGCTCACGGCCATCGCCGTCGCCGCTGTGATGACGCTCTTGGCCGAACGCTGCGCCCGTGGCGCCGATACCAAACGCCTCAAGTTGCGCATCGGGCTTTTCGCCATCGCCGCGCTCACCATGATCGCACTGGCCTTCTTCCTGCTGCTGACCAAATCGGCGCTCACCCTGGCGCTGGCGGTGATGGTGCTGCTCACCGCGCTTCTGGATCGCCGGTTCGATCTGCCGGTGCTGGGCTGGTTCCTGCAACTCGGCGTCGCGGTGATCTCCTATCGTCTGATCGTCGATCCCGGCCTTGATTGGGCGATCGATCGGGGCAGCCTCTGGCAGGTGATAGTGGCCTATCTCGGCGCCATGGCGCTGCTTGGTGCTGCATGGGCGATGCTGCGCGCCTCGGCGCCAAGCCGATCACGCGGCAATTCGCGGGTCATCGTCGAAAGCGCGCTCTGGACCATCGGCGCGGTGTTTGTTTGCGTCCTGATCGCCCGGCTGTTCGAGGAGTCCGATCTGGCATCCCATTGGGGTGCGGGGCTTCTGGCCACGGTCTGGCTCGCCTCTGCCGCCAACCAGGCCTACCGGCTGAACACGCCCGGCCTGCCGCTGCGCTGGCTGCGGATGGCGCTGTGCGCGCTGTTCGGCCTGATCGGGGCCGGGTTTCTGGCGCTCCAGCATACCCTCTACAACCCGTTGCTGTCGCGTTTCGAACCGGTGCTCGGCCCGCCGCTGTTCGACAGTCTCGCGGTGGCATATCTGCCGATCGCGCTCACCTTTGCGGTGGCGGCGTGGAAGCTTCGCGGTCTGCGCGCCGAGGTCAGGACCCTGCTGATCGCACTGTCGGCGCTCTATGGCGCCACCTATGTCGGGTTTGAAATCCGCCGCCTCTGGCGCGGGCGCGATCTGAGCGTACCCGGTTTCACCGATCCCGAGCTCTATTCCTACACGGTTGCGATGCTCGTGGGCGCGGTGCTCTTGCTGATGCTGGCCTTCTCGCGCCGCTCGGTCGGCCTGCGCAAGCTCGCCATGGTCGCGGTGGCGCTGACCATCGCCAAGGTGTTCCTGATCGACATGTCGGGGCTGTCGGGCCTGACACGGGTGTTTTCCTTCATGGGGCTGGGCCTGGCGCTGGTGGCCCTGGCCTGGCTCAATCGCAAGATGACCGAGCAATGGGACAAATCGGGGCCGGAAGGGCCGCCCGATGGACCGCCAGAGCCGGAGGAAGATACCGCAAGCGCCGTGTCCGGTGATGACATGCCGCCGGAGAAAGACGCCGACAATTGATCGGGGCTGTTGCATGCCGGCGGGGTGCCCGTATTGAAATGCTTGATCCGCGCAGCACGCGAAAAGGGCGGATCAGGCATTCGCCGCGCTCGCGTTAATGAGCGTATTGCGGGCTTTTCTGCCGCTCGGCCAATCGAGATGAGCCGCGCAAGGTGGCGATCTCCCAGGTCAGCAACGGGTTCCTTGCCGTCGTTGGCCGCGAGCGGATCCTGAATCGGCGCGGATGTTTACCCGGCATAAACCGCATTCTACGCCGCTCGGCAGCCCGAGCTGGCGCTATCGCAAGATCGGTGCGCCTCCCGGCCCCTGCATCCGCTGCACCACCCCGGCGCGCAGGGACCGCCCAATTCGATGCGCCAGCGCCGACCACGCCAGCGCCTGATCCTCGCTCAACTCCTCGCGCAAGACCGCGTCGAACAGTTCCAGCCACGGTTCGAACATGCCGGGGCGGACATTGCCCGCCGCCCGGTGCACCGCCAGCGGATTGCCGTCATAGCTGCGCTCATGCAGGATCGTATTGGCCCAGAACCTGGCGATCCTGGCCTCATGCGCGGGCCAGTCGCTGACATGGCTGGCAAAGACCGGGCCGAGCACCGGATGTTCGCGCACCCTTGCATAGAACGCCGCCACCACCCGCTCGATCTCGGGGCGTGACACGTCGAATCTCGGCGGAAGTCCCGTCATTGCTCTGTCTCCGGACTGTGCCGTTTCCTACCCCCTTGCGCGCAAATGAAAAAGGGGGAAAGCACTGCCCTCGCCCCTCTGGACCCCGCCCGCAACCCGCCCTATAACCCGTCTCCAGGATGACTGGTTTCATGGCGATCATTGTTCGAATTACCTCCCCGGCGCTCTGATCGAACGAGCTGCCGGGCAAAGGCGCATGGAGCACCCGCGCTGATCGCTGAACCATTCAAGACAAATTCCCGAAAAAGGATCGTGGTCATGACCGACCAGACGCCCGATTACAAATCCACCCTGAACCTGCCGCAGACCGATTTCCCGATGCGCGCCGGACTGCCCAAGCGCGAGCCGGAATGGCTGGAGCGCTGGGAGCGCATCGGCATCTATGACCGGTTGCGCGAAAAACCGGGCCGCGAGCCGTTCACGCTGCATGACGGGCCTCCTTACGCCAACGGCCATCTGCATATCGGCCATGCCCTGAACAAGACGATCAAGGACATGATCGTGCGCTCCCATCAGATGATGGGCCATGACGCGCGCTATGTGCCGGGCTGGGATTGCCACGGCCTTCCGATCGAGTGGAAGATCGAGGAACAATACCGCCAGAAGGGTCTCGACAAGGACGACGTGCCGATCATCGACTTCCGCCAGGAATGCCGCCGCTTCGCCGAAGGCTGGGTCGATATCCAGCGCGACGAATTCAAGCGCCTCGGCGTCACCGGCAACTGGGACGATCCCTACCTGACCATGGCGTTCCACGCCGAAGCGGTGATCGCCGCCGAGTTCCAGAAATTCCTGATGAACGGCACTTTGTATCAAGGCTCCAAGCCGGTGATGTGGTCGCCGGTGGAAAAAACCGCCCTGGCCGAGGCCGAGATCGAATATCACGACCACAAGAGCCATACCGTCTGGGTGCCGTTCCGGGTGCGGATGAGCGCCAATGCCAGCCGCCCCAACCGCCCCGACCTGCGCGACGCGCGGGTGGTGATCTGGACCACGACACCCTGGACGATTCCCTCGAACAAGGCCATCGCCTACAACCCGGCCATCGCCTATGGGCTCTACCGGGTTGAGGCGACGGAAGAGGAAAGCTGGACCGCTCCGGGCGATCTCTACATCCTCGCCGACAGCCTGGCCGAAGAAACCCTGGGCAAGGCCCGCGTCACCTCTTTCGCGCGGGTCGACAACGTGACCGACGAGGATCTGGCCCAGATGGTCTGTCACCATCCGTTCTACAAGGCCGAGGGCGCGAATGGCTTCTGGGACTACCCTGTGCCGTTGATCGACGGCGAGCATGTGACCGAGGAGGCCGGCACCGGCTTTGTCCACACCGCCCCCTCGCATGGCGCCGATGACTTCAACGCCTTCGAGCTGCGCGGCTGGATGGACCGGATGACCCATAACATGGGCGAGGAAAGCGAATTCCTCGACCATGTGCCGTTTTTCGCCGGGCTCCGGGTGTTCGACACCAAGGGCAAGGAAAGCAAGGCCAACGCGGCGGTGATCGACAAGCTGGTCGAGACCGGCGGCATCATCGCGCGCGGCCGCGTCACCCATAGCTATCCGCATTCCTGGCGCTCGAAAGCGCCGGTGATCTTCCGCAACACGCCGCAATGGTTCGCCGCCATCGACAAGCCTGCGGGCGGCGATGACAGCCACGGCAAGACGATCCGCGAACGCGCGCTCAATTCGATCGACAACCTGGTGAAATTCACCCCCCAGAGCGGGCGCAACCGCCTGCACGCGATGATCGAGAGCCGCCCCGATTGGGTCTTGTCGCGCCAGCGCGCCTGGGGCGTGCCTTTGACCTGTTTCATCAAGAAGGGCGCGCTGCCCACCGATGAGGGCTTCCTTCTGCGCGACGACGCGGTGAACGCCCGCATCGTCGAGGCCTTCGAGGCCGAAGGTGCCGACGCCTGGTACAAGGACGGCGCCAAGGCCCGCTTTCTCGGCACCGACTACAATCCGGACGAGTGGGAACAGGTGTTCGACGTGCTCGACGTCTGGTTCGATTCCGGCTCGACCCACGCTTTCGTGCTGCGCGACCGCGCCGATGGCACCGAAGACGGCATCGCCGATGTCTACATGGAAGGCACCGACCAGCATCGCGGCTGGTTTCATTCCTCGCTGTTGCAGGCCTGCGGCACCATCGGCCGCGCGCCCTATCGCAACGTGGTCACCCATGGCTTCACGCTCGACGAGAAGGGCAACAAGATGTCCAAATCGCTCGGCAACACCATCGTGCCCGAGAAGATCGTGCAGCAATACGGCGCCGATATCCTGCGGCTCTGGGTGGCGCAGACCGATTACACCGCCGATCAGCGCATCGGCCCCGAGATCCTCAAGGGCGTCGCCGACAGCTATCGGCGGCTGCGCAACACGATGCGCTACATGCTCGGCAGCCTGAGCGATTTTTCCGAGGATCAGCGCGTCGCCCCCGCCGACATGCCCGAGCTGGAACGCTGGGTGCTGCACCGTCTGGCCGCGCTCGACCACAAGGTGCGCTCGGGCTACCGCGCCTATGACTTCCAGGGCGTGTTTTCGGCGATCTTCAATTTCTGCACCGTCGATCTCTCGGCGTTCTACTTCGATATCCGCAAGGATGCGCTCTATTGCGACGGCGACAGCGCGCGCGCCAATGCCGCGCGCACGGTTCTGGATCTCCTGTTCCACAGGCTGACGACATGGCTCGCCCCGATCCTGGTGTTCACCATGGAGGATGTCTGGCTGTCGCGCTTCCCGGGCGACGAGAGCTCGGTGCATTTGCAGGACATTCCCGACACCCCCGCCGACTGGCTCGACGAGCCGCTGGCGGCGAAATGGGCGATGATCCGGCGCGCCCGCCGCGTCGTCACCGCCGCGCTGGAACTGCAACGCGCCGACAAGGTGATCGGGGCCTCGCTCGAAGCCGCGCCCATCGTGCATGTGCGCAATCCCGAGATGCTGGCGGCGCTCAAGACCGTGCCTTTCGATGACATCTGCATCACCTCGGGCCTGTCGCTCACCGCCGATCCGCTTCCCGCCGAGGCGTTCCGCCTGCCCGAGATCGAAGGCGTCGGCGTGGTGTTCGAAAAGGCCGAGGGCGAGAAATGCCTGCGCTGCTGGAAGATCCTGCCGGACGTGGGCACCCACGCGCATGAAGGGGTCTGCAAGCGCTGTGACGCGGCGCTGCGGTAGGGGTGCGCGCGAGCACACACCCTACGGGGCTGGCGTAAGGTGCGTGATTTCACGCACCTTCCCAAACCCGGACAAATCGCGCATCCTGTTCCCATGCCGCACCTGACCCTCGACACACCCACCGGCCCGTTCACCCTTACCGAACAGGACGGCGCCATCACCGGTGCCGAATGGGAGACTGGCGGTGCGGATGAAACCGCGCTGCTGCTCAAGGCCCGCGATCAGCTCACCGAATATTTCGCCGGCGCGCGCGACGCTTTCGACCTGCCGCTGCGCGTCCACGGCTCGGACTTCCAGCGCGCCGTCTGCGCGGCGATGTCGGCGATCCCGCTCGGCGAGACCCGGACCTATGGCGACATCGCGACCGAACTCGGCGCAACGGCGCAGGCCGTGGGCCAGGCCTGTGGCGGTAATCCGATCCCGGTGATCATCCCCTGCCACCGGGTGATGGGGGCGGGCGGCAAGCTCACCGGGTTTTCCGGGCGCGGCGGGGTCGAAACCAAGATCTGGCTGTTGCGCCATGAAAAGGCCGCGGGGCTGCTGATCTGAATCGGTGCAGCGCCCGCCCGGTTAACTTAATTCGCGTTAACAACTCGCAATTCACCCGGCAGCCGGGAGTCATACGCCTGGCAGCCGGAAATCATACACGGGTCTTGCGCCGGTTTTGGCCGTTAACCCGCCGGAGCGCTGCGTTCAGGAATCATCTGCTGGGCAATGCCGGCAAACAGCAGGTAAAGCGAGGTCACGATCAGCCCCCAGCTGGCCCAGCTTTGCGGATGAAAATCGACCCAGGCGGCCCAGCCGGCAAAGAAGGTCCAGGCCAAAGCCATTGGCAATGTTACGCTTTTCCAGCGTTCGGTGCGCACCGGATGGACGAACTTGAGCGGCACGAACATGGTGATCGCCAACGCGGTGATGAGCGCGAGAATCACCCAGAAATTCGGTGTCAGGGCGAATACGACGATCGCCACCATGTTCCAGCAGCCGGGAAAGCCGGAAAAGGAATTGTCCTTTGTTTTCATGCGGGTATCGGCAAAGTAGAGGGCGCTGGCAAAGGTGATCACGATGATGACGAACCAGCCGGTCCAGCCTTCGAACAGCCCCGATCTGAACAGCGCGAAGGCGGGGATGAAGACATAGGTGAGATAGTCGATGATGAGGTCGAGAAGCACCCCGTCAAACTCGCCAGCATGTTGTTTTACATCGTATTTTCGCGCCAGTGGCCCGTCGATCCCGTCGACCGCGAAGGCCACCACCAGCCACAGGAACATCAGATCCCATTTTGCATCCACCGCCGCCAGCATCGCCAGCATCGCGAACACCGCGCCGGTGGCCGTTAACAAATGGACGCAAATTGCCTTGTAATGTGGTGTCATGATCGTCAATTCCAGCCGTTCAGCCCGCCTTGGGGTGGGCCTTGTCGTAAACCTCCATCAACCGCGCCTGATCGACCGCGGTATAGGCCTGCGTGGTCGACAGCGAGGCGTGCCCGAGCAGCTCCTGAATGGCGCGTAAATCCCCGCCTGCGCTCAACAAATGCGTGGCAAAGGAATGCCGCATCGCGTGCGGGGTGGCACTTGCCGGCAGGCCAAGCTGGGCACGCGCGCGTTCCATTACCTTCTGCACCGCACGCGGCGAAAGCCTGCCACCGCGCAAGCCCCGAAACAAGGGCTGATCCGGCTCCAGCGGCCACGGGCAAAGCGCCAGATAGGCCTCGACCGCGTCGCGCGCGGCGCCGATCACCGGGATAACCCTTTCTTTACCGCCTTTGCCGATAATGCGCAGAACCGGCGGCAAAGGCGCGTCTTGCCCGTTTAGGCTCAGAGCTTCGGAAATCCGCAGCCCGCAGCCGTAAAGCAGCGTTATCACCGCCATGTCCCGCGTCGCGATCCATGGGTTTTCATGTTGGAATTCAACCGTTTCGATCATCGCCTGCGCTGCGTCCTCACTCAGCGGGCGGGGCAGCTTGCGCTGGAATTTCGGGCTGCGCGCGGCCAGAACCGCGCTGATTTCGGCGCCTTCGCGCTCCGACAGCCAGCGAAAGAAGCTTTTCACCGCCGACAGCTTGCGCGCCAGGCTGCGCGACCCGATGCCGCTGCCCCGCGCCTGCGCCATCCAGGCCCGCATGTCGGAAACCGTCAACCGCATCAGCGGCGCGATACCCTGCGCAGCACCCTTGTGGACGCTCATGAAGGCCAGGAAATCGCCGACATCGCGGGCATAGGCATCGAGCGTGTTGGTCGCGGCACCGTTGAGGGATTTCTGCCATTCGAGCCAGCTTTGCAGGGCATCGCGCGCGGCTGGCGAGACCAGGCTCATGACAGCCAGCGGCGCATCGCCCTTTCAAAGACGCCTGCAAAGAATGCCAGAAGATCAGTGCCTTGCTGGGGAGTGAACATGTGCGGGTCTTCCGAGCCCATGATCAACATGCCGGGCAGGCGGCCTTCGCCGAAATCGAGATTGAGGCAAGCCTCCGAGCGGATCCAGTCGGCCTTGTCGCCGAACATGCGCGCGTCGCCTTCCTCGATCTGGCGCAGCGTCACCTGGCGCATCGGCGCGCCGGGTTCGCCGGTGACGTAATTGTCGATGAAGCCGGGTTCCGCCACAGTCAGCACCGAGCCGAGCCGCTTCACCGCCGGGTCGGCATCGTTCTGCACCGATTCCAGCACCAGCTTGACACAATCGACCCGCAGGATTTCCGCCACTTCGCCGGCGAGGTCTTTCAAAAAGCCTTCGAACTCGACCGGATCGAGCATCCGCAGAATGGCGCGATGGACCTGATTTGTGCCGGCCAGATTCTCGTAAGCGGCGGCGATGACGCTGCGATGGGTGTCTTCCAGCCGGTCAAGCCGCGCCTCCAGACGTTCCATCGCAATGCCGCGAAGATCGACGATGTTGCCACCCATCGACCGTTCGTTGGCGGCGATCAGTGCGCGCATAAGATCCTGATCTTCCAGGATAGTTTCCGGTTCCGCGATGATCTTTTCGCGCACATCGTCCTGCATGCGGGGCGTGCTGCTCATGGGTGCCTCGTCGCTCGTTTTTTCGGGTTATATCATGGGTTACAGGATTTTCTGCCCTGTTTTTTCCCAATCGGCCAAAAACGCCGCCAACCCCTTGTCGGTCAGCGGGTGCGACACCATCGCCTTGATCACGTTCGGCGGTGCCGTCACCACATCGGCGCCGATGCGGGCGCAATCGGCGATGTGATTGACGCTGCGGATCGAGGCCGCGAGGATTTCGGTGGCAAAGCCGTAATTGTCATAGACCGCGCGCATGTCCTCGATCAGCTCCATGCCATCGAGGTTGATATCGTCGAGCCGGCCGATGAAGGGCGAGATGAACGTGGCCCCCGCCTTGGCCGCCAGGATCGCCTGGTTGACGCTGAAACAGAGCGTGACATTGACCATGTTTCCTTCGGATGTCAGCACCTTGCAGGCTTTCAGCCCGTCCCATGTCAGCGGTACCTTGACCGCGATATTGGGCGCGATCTTGGCCAGCTTGCGGCCCTCGGCGATCATCGCGCTCGCTTCTGTCGCCACCACTTCGGCGCTGACCGGGCCATCGACCATATCGGCGATTTCCTTGGTGACTTCGAGAATGTCGCGACCCGATTTCATGATCAGCGAGGGGTTGGTTGTCACCCCGTCGACCATGCCCAGCTCGTTCAGTTCGGCAATCGCGTCGACCTCGGCCGTATCAACAAAGAATTTCATCTCGGGATAACCTTGCATGGGTTTGGTTTTGTCAGTGGCGGGTTTACCCGATAGAAAGCTGTCTCGAAACCCCAAATTCCGGTGAGCTCCGTGAAAGACTATTTCGACGAAGGCGATCTTGTCGCGGTGCTGACCACGCAGCCGCTCGACCGGCTGCTCGACTACAAGGCGCCGGAGGGCGGCTGTCATCTCGGCGCTTTCGTCGAGGTGCCGCTGGGCCCGCGCAAAGTGCTGGGCGTGGTCTGGGCCGAGGGGCGCGGCGATTTCGATTTGTCGCGCATCCGGACGGTGAACAAGGTGCTCGATCTGGCGCCGATGCGGGGCGAGATGAAGGCATTTCTGGAGCGGGCGGCGGAGTATACGCTGACCCCGCTTGCGGCGATGCTGCGACTGGCCACGCGCGCCCCCGGGCTGACCGATCCGCCTTCGATGCGCAAGGTCTATCGGCCCGGTATCGGCGAGCCCGACAGGATGACGGATGCGCGCAGCCGGGTCATGCAGGCGCTCAACGAATATGGCGGTTTGTCGTTCACGCTCAAGGAGTTGAGCGACATGGCCGGGGTCTCCTCCTCGGTGGTGAAGGGGCTGGTCAAACAAGGGGTGGTGCGCGAAGAGGATTCGCCACGCGACCTGCCATTTCCCTATCTCGACCCGGATTTGCCGGGCAAGGAATTGACCGCGGATCAGGCGGAGGCGACCGAGCTTCTGCGCCGCGAAATCCGGTCGGGAGGCTATGGCACGACGCTGCTGCGCGGGGTCACCGGTTCGGGCAAGACCGAGGTCTATCTCGAGGCGGTGGCCGAATGCCTGAAGCGCCGGAAACAGGCGCTGGTGCTGTTGCCGGAAATCGCGCTGAGCGCCGAATTCATGGCCCGGGTCGAGGCGCGGTTCGGTGCGCGCGCGGCGGAATGGCACTCGGGCGTGACCATGACGGAGCGCCGCCGCACCTGGAAAATGGTCGGACAGGGCGGGGCGCAGATCGTCGTCGGGGCGCGCTCGGCGCTGTTTCTGCCGTTTCTCGATCTCGGGCTGATCGTGGTCGATGAAGAGCATGATACTTCCTACAAGCAAGAGGATAGCGTGCTTTACAACGCACGTGACATGGCTGTGCTTCGGGCGTCTTTGTGCGACGCTCGGGTGGTTCTGGCTTCGGCCACGCCCAGTCTTGAAAGCTGGGCCAATGCCGAGGCGGGGAAATACGAAAAGCTGGTCCTGACATCGCGGTTCGGCAGCGCGGTGCTGCCCGAGATGCGGGCGATCGACATGCGTGGCGTGCAATTGCCATCGACCCGCTGGATATCGCCGGAACTGGCGCAGGCGGTGACTGCGCGGTTGGAAAAGGGCGAGCAATCGCTGTTGTTTCTCAATCGCCGTGGCTTTGCCCCGGTGACGATCTGCCGGGCCTGCGGGCATCAGATCGGCTGCGATCACTGCGATGCGCGGATGGTGGAACACCGGTTCACCAAGCGCCTGATGTGCCATCAATGCGGCGAGACCAAGCCCTTGCCCGAGATCTGCCCGTCCTGTGGCGTCGCGGGGCGGTTGGCCGCCGTCGGGCCCGGGGTCGAGCGGATGACGGAGGAAGCGGCGGCGTTGTTCCCCGAGGCGCGGGTTGTGACGCTGTCTTCGGACCTGTTCGGCTCGGCGCGGGCCTTGAAGGAGCGCATCGCCAGCATTGCCGAAGGTGCTGCCGATGTAATCGTCGGCACGCAGCTGGTGGCGAAAGGTCACAATTTCCCGCTGCTTACGCTGGTTGGCGTGATCGACGCCGATCTCGGGTTGCAGGGCTCGGATCTGCGCGCCGCCGAGCGGACGTTCCAGCTGATGCGCCAGGTCTCGGGCCGGGCCGGGCGCGCCGACAAGGCGGGCGTGGCGCTGCTGCAAACCTATCAGCCCGAGCATCCGGTGATCCGTGCCATCCTGGGCGGCGAGGAGGAACGCTTCTGGAAGGCCGAAGCCGAAGAGCGCCGCCATGCGGGCGTGCCGCCGTTCGGGCGTCTGGCCGGGATCATCCTGTCCTCGCCCGATGTGCAGGAGGTGTTCGATTTCGGCAGCGCTTTGGCGCGCAACGACGCGCCCCTGCGCGCGGTGGGGGCGCAGGTCTTTGGCCCCGCTCCTGCTCCGATTGCGCGGGTTCGCGGGCGGCATCGGGTGCGGCTGTTGGTGAAGGCGCCCAAGGGTGTGGCCTTGCAACCCGCGATTACCGAGTGGCTGGGCATGGTGCGTCCGGGCAGGAACATCCGCTTGACCGTCGATATCGATCCGCAGAGTTTCTACTGAGCCGGTCAGGCGGCCGCGGTGGCGCGGGTCTGATCGACGAGGATATCTGTCGCCATCGCACCGATCCACATGCAAAACAGCGCCAGCCAGGCGGTACCGACGAAGATCGACCCGCCGGTCACGCCAGCGCCGATGGCGCAGCCCCCCGCCAGCATCGCGCCGAACCCCATCAGGACGGCGCCGGTCATCGAGCGGCGCATGTTGGATTCGTCGGAAAACCCCTGGAACCGGAATTCGCCCGCCAGAAGCGCCGACAGGAACGAGCCGATCACCACGCCGGGCACCAGCCCGATGTCGAATTCGAGAACCGCGTTCTGATCGAGGAAGAACATCAGCGTATTGGCCGAAGGGCCGGAGAACGTAGCGCTTTCGACCGGCACGGGATCGAAGGCGACCTGGCTGAGCGAAAAGGTCAGCACCCAGCCGAGGGCGACCGCAAACCCGACGCCCGAGGCGAAAACCAGCCGCGGCCAGCCGATCTTGTTGCGCGCGGAAATGATCAACGCCGGCGCGGCGAAGACAAGGCCAAGCACCAGCCCGGCATAGTCGGGCAGGCCGAAATAGGTCAACAGATCGAGATTGTTGCCCCCCCTTGTGGTCCAGAGCGCGGCCAGACTGTCGCGCAGGGGGGCGAGCACGCCGGAGAGCGACATCTGCGCCACCACGGCGAAAATCAGCCCCGAAACCACCGAACGCAAATTGCCGGTTGCAGCGAGACCCAGCATGCGGCCCGAGCATCCGCGCGCCAGTACCATACCGACGCCGAACAAGAGCCCGCCGATGATCGCGCCCGACCAGCTGCCGGGCACGGCCATCATCCGGGCCTCTTCGCTGCGCATCAGGCCGGATAGTTCTGCCGCCTGCACCCAGACCAGCGCGGTCGAGAAGGTCAGCAGCCATACCGCGACCTTGCCCTGCATCAGACCGCGCGCGAATTCGACAGCCGCCGCGCGAAGGCAGAACCGCGAGCGTTGCGCCGCCACCCCGAACACAAGCCCGGTGATCAGGCCGAAGAGGGCTGCCGTCGGGCCTTCGCCGATCCGTTCAACCAGTGCAATAAGGTCCATGAATTCGATTCCGTCGCCCGTTTTGCTCACATATGCGCATAACGAAATATGTCGCCTTGATCCAGATCAGGACGTCTGGGCAAGACCGCGAAAACGGCGTATGCGATGATATGACCAAGACGATTCCCCTTGCCGAGGCTGGATCGCTGCCGCTGTGGCGGCGGCCCGTGACGCTTTTGTTCGTGATGGCGGCGGCGATGCCAATCGCCTTTGCCACATGGTCGGCGCTGCTCAACAATTTCATCATCGAGGTCGGCGGGTTCGACGGGTCGGACAATGGCTGGCTGCACACGGTGCGCGAAATCCCGGGGTTTCTGGCGATCGGCGTGATCGCAATCATCATCTTCGTGCGCGAGCAGATACTCGGGATCGTCTCGCTGATCCTGTTGGGCGCGGCGACGGCGGTGACGGCCTGGTTTCCCTCGATGGCGGGAATTCTGACCATCACCATGCTCAGCAGCATCGGCTTTCATTACTACGAAACCGTCAACCAATCCTTGCAGTTGCAATGGCTGCCCAAGGACCGCGCGCCGCAGGTTCTGGGGCTGTTGCTTGCGGCGGGATCGGCGGCGACGCTGGTGGCTTACGGGCTGATCGTGCTGACATGGCAGAGCTTCGATCTGAGCTATAATTTCGTCTATCTCGCGGCGGGCGGGACAACCGTTGCGCTGGCACTATTCTGTCTGCTGGCCTATCCGCAGTTCGAGGCGCCAAATCCACAGGTCAAGAAGATGATCCTGCGCCGCCGCTACTGGCTCTATTACGCGCTGCAATTCATGTCCGGAGCGCGGCGCCAGATTTTCATCGTGTTTGCAGGCTTCATGATGGTCGAGAAGTTCGGTTTCGAGGTGCACGAGGTGACGGCGCTGTTTCTCATCAACCTGGTAATCAATATCTTCTGTGCACCGCTCTTCGGGCAGGCCGTGGCGCGGTTTGGCGAGCGCAATACGCTGGTGTTCGAATATGTCGGGCTGGTGAGTGTCTTCCTGGCCTATGGCGGGATATACTACTTCGGGTGGGGCGTTGTCCTGGCGGCGGTGCTTTATGTGATCGACCACATGTTTTTCGCGCTGGCGCTGGCGCTGAAAACCTATTTCCAGAAAATTGCCGATCCGGGGGATATAGCACCGACGGCGGCGGTTGCCTTTACCATCAACCATATCGCGGCGGTATTCCTGCCGGCGTTGCTGGGCTATCTCTGGCTGATCTATCCGGGGGTCGTGTTCCTGCTGGCGGCGATGATGGCGGGCATTTCGCTGGGACTGGCGCTGCTGATCCCGCGCCATCCCGAACCGGGCAACGAGACGGTGTTTTCGCGCTTTGTCGCGCCTGCCGCGGCCGAGTGAGCGGCCAAGGCTTGACCGGGACGTGACTTCGCCCTAGGCGGCGGTGCAGCGTCCGAGGAGACTGATCCGATGCCAACCTTCACCGCCCTGACCACATTGGCCGGCAAAGCCCAGGCCGAAGCCCTGGGAGAAGCGATGGAGCGGCTTGATCCGGCGCCAACGGGCATCGGGGTATTTGAGGTTGAAGACGGGTCGGGGCTTTGGGAAGTCGGCGGGTATTTCAATACTTTACCGGACGGCGCCGGGCTGGCTCTGCTTGAGGCGGCATTCGCCACCAAGCCCTTCGCAGTATCCGAACTGCCGGAAACCGACTGGGTTGCGAAGGTGAAGCGCGAGCTTGCCCCGGTGCGGGCAGGCCGCTTTTTCGTCTATGGCAGCCATGACGCCGAAGCGGTGCCCGAGAATGCGCTGGCGCTTCTGATCGAAGCGGCGATGGCCTTCGGGACCGGGCATCACGGCACCACGCTCGGCTGTCTGCTGGCGCTGGAAGAACTGGCTGTGGCCGGGTTTCACGCCCGTAACACACTGGATATCGGTTGTGGCACGGCAGTTCTGGCAATGGCGGCGGCACGGCTCTGGCCAGAGCCGGTGCTGGCCAGCGATATCGACCAGTTGGCGGTCGAGGTGGCAGAGGCCAATATCCGCGCCAATGGCCTGGAAGGCAGAGTGCGATGCGTCGAGGCTGCCGGATTCGACCATCGCGAGATGCACGGGCGGGCACCGTTTGACCTGGTGTTTGCCAACATCCTGAAAGGCCCGCTGATCGCGCTGGCGCCCGACATGGCGGCGCATATGGCGCCCGCAGGCCGCGCGATTCTGTCTGGTATTCTCAACGAACAGGCCGATGACGTGATCGCGCATTATGCACGATACGGCATCAATCTCGACCAACGCCGGGTGATTGGTGAATGGACAACGTTGGTCTTGCACAAATCATAGGCCAACAAGACGGGTTTACGCCCAATATTGGCCGTTCGCCACAATTCTGCCGTATTCCCGGGGGATATTTTTGTGATCCAGTGGGGGCTAGCACTGGAGTCTGCTATGTTTGGTGCAAAGAACAGTTTTGACGACCGCCTGCACCGGATCAAGCGATCTGGTCGCCGGGTGAAGAAAAAAGGTCATGGACCTGTGGTTGGTCCGGATGGATTGATCATCGTTCGGCGCCGCAAGAGCGGGCGGAATGTGCCGATCCGTGGCCTGATCTATCTTACCTGCGGGTTTATTCTGTTCAAAGCCATCGCCCTGGCCCAGTTTGGCGCGCAGGGCTACAATGAACGCCTGACGATAATGCAGGAGGGTACGGCTGTGGAACAGGCGAGCGCCTGGGTCATGCAGGCCGATCGCGTTACACTGTGGGTGGCTGACAAGATCCGTCCGCTCCTGCGCTGAGTGACCAATCCCGAAGAGCCGCGTTCGAGAGCCCGGTCGCACAGAAAAAAGCCGCGCATCCCGGAGGATGGCGCGGCGTCTTTGTTTTGACTGGGCTGTAAAATGCTCAGATCTTGTGGGCGATCATTTCGATATCGCCACGGCAGAGCCCGATGTCCTCAAGCTCGCGGTCGCTCAGCTGTGCCAGCGCATTGCGGGTCACGCGGGCGTCATTCCATGCGATGAACGATGCCAGTGCGCCTGAGAAAAAACGACCGATACGGCCGGTGGTGTCAGCAGCGAACTGAACGCGGGGTGTGTCGATTGCAGCCATATCCTTATCCTTCTCTGAATTGATGGTCAGCGACTTTTCTGCACCGCAGATAGGCCCGCGATTTCGCCCGAACAAGCGGACAAATCTGCATAGGCCCTTTGCAATTTCTGCATAGGTCGGATTCCGGGTAAACCCTTTGTAAATATGGCATAAATATGGCTGGCCAGATGTCGCTTTCAGGCCGGTGAGGCGTCGGTTTTCGCCGCTTTGGTCGTTTGTGGAAGGGTTCTGTCGTTTTTCAGAGCCGAGCGCATTGGCGTTGGCAAATGTTCCCGTTTCGTGCTAGTGCTTCAAAAAGGCAACAGGGCAGTGGGAAAATCATGCGGATTTTAGGGGTCGATCCCGGGTTGCGCAATCTTGGCTGGGGTATTGTCGATGTCGATGGCAGCCGGTTGAAGCATGTCGCCAACGGCACTTGCCGCTCCGAGGGGGCGACGCTGGCGGCGCGGCTCTTGTCGCTGCATCAGCAACTGAGCGCGATTCTGGTGCTTTATGCGCCCGATGAGGCGGCGGTGGAGCAGACGTTCGTGAACAAGGACGGCGCGGCGACGCTGAAGCTGGGCCAGGCGCGGGGTATCGCGATGCTGGTGCCGGCGCAGGCGGGGCTCGAGATCGGGGAGTATGCGCCCAACACGGTGAAGAAGACGGTGGTGGGCGTGGGCCATGCCGACAAGGGGCAGGTGGCGCATATGGTGAAGGTGCAATTGCCCGGCGCGGTGCTGCACAGCGCGGATGCGGCCGACGCCCTCGCCGTTGCCATTTGCCATGCCCATCACGCAAACTCGCGCGCAAGCGTCGCGGCGGCGCTGCGCAAGGTGGGCACATGATCGGCAAGATATCCGGGCGGATCGACTATCGCGGTGACGATCATGTGCTGATCGACGTGCGCGGCATCGGCTATCTGGTCTATTGTTCGGAGCGAACCCTGGCGGCGCTGCCCGGGCCGGGCGAGGCGGTGGCGCTCTATACCGAGCTTCTGGTGCGCGAAGACCTGTTGCAGCTGTTCGGTTTCACCTCGCTGGTCGAAAAGGAATGGCACCGGTTGCTGATGAGCGTTCAGGGCATCGGGGCCAAAGCGTCGATGGCCATTCTGGGCACACTCGGTTCAGAAGGGGTTAACAGGGCGATCGCGCTGGGCGATTGGAACGCGGTCAAGGCGGCCAGGGGTATCGGACCGAAGACGGCGCAGCGTGTGGTGAACGAGTTGAAAGACAAGGCACCGGCGGTGATGGCGATGGGCGGCACGGTTTCGGCGGCGGTGCTGCCAACGCAGGACGATGCGGGGGAGGTGATCGAGCCTGTCGCCCCGGCGCGGCCTGCGGCGCGCGCCAGCGGCAGTGCGGCGGCGCAATCGGAAGCGCTTTCGGCGCTGTCGAACCTCGGCTATGGACCGGGCGAGGCAGCGGGCGCCGTGGCGCAGGCGGCGGGAGAGCATGACGGCGCGGATACGCCGGCGTTGATCCGGGCCGCGCTCAAGCTGCTGGCACCAAAAGGATAATTCATGGAGCAGCCTGACCCGACATTGCGCGCCGACCCATTGCCGGAAGACTATGACCGCGCACTCAGGCCGCAACTGCTGGAGGAATTCGTCGGCCAGGAAGAGGCGCGGGCCAATCTGAGGGTGTTCATCCAGAGCGCGCGGATGCGAGGCGCTTCGATGGATCATACGCTGTTTCATGGGCCTCCCGGGCTCGGCAAGACGACGCTGGCGCAGATCATCGCGCGCGAGCTCGGGGTGGGCTTTCGCATGACCAGCGGGCCGGTGCTGGCCAAGGCCGGTGACCTTGCGGCGATCCTGACCAATCTTGAGGCCAATGACGTTCTTTTCATTGATGAAATTCATCGGCTCAACCCGGCGGTGGAGGAGGTTCTCTATCCTGCGCTGGAGGATTTCGAGCTCGATCTGGTGATCGGGGAGGGGCCGGCGGCGCGCACCGTGAGGATCGAATTGCAGCCCTTCACGCTGGTTGGGGCGACCACAAGGCTGGGGCTGTTGACGACGCCGCTGCGGGACCGGTTCGGGATTCAGACGCGGCTGCAGTTCTACGAAATTCACGAGCTCAATCAGATCGTTAAGGCCAACGCGCGCAAGCTGGGGGTGGACACCCATCCCGATGGCGCGCTGGAGATCGCGCGGCGCTCGCGGGGGACGCCAAGGATTGCCGGGCGATTGCTGCGCCGGGTGGTGGATTTCGCGGTGGTCGAAGGCGGCGGGAAAATCACCCGCGAACTGGCCGATGCTTCGCTGATCCGGCTGGGGGTGGACCAGCTTGGGCTTGACGGTGCGGATCGGCGCTATCTTACCATGATTGCAGAGAATTATCAGGGTGGGCCGGTCGGGATCGAGACCATGTCGGCGGCGCTGAGCGAGGCGCGGGATTCCATCGAAGAGGTGATCGAACCTTTCCTTTTGCAACAAGGGCTTATCCAGCGCACGCCGCGCGGCAGGATGCTGGCGCAGAAGGGCTGGAGCCATCTCGGACTGGCCGCGCCGGAGCCGAAAAAAGGCACCAGCGACCTGTTCGGAAAGTAGCCACCGAGCGCTGGGTTAACCCGGCGATCTGCGGCGAAAAGAGGGGGGTGACTCCCGGCTGTCGCCCGGCTGACATCCGGCTGCCGGGCGAGACGGGCGGGCGAATCGGCGGTCGCGTTAACCTTCGAGCCGAACCGGTGCAGAAATAGCCAACCGGGTTGCCCCACAGAACGGGCTGGGGCAGATTGCGCGAAACCCCCGATGGAGACCCCTGATGGGCCGAATCTTCCGCGCTGTCCTGATCGCTGTTGTTGCCGTGATCGCGCCGGGTGCCGAGCGGGGCGCGGCAGAGGAGGTCGATATCAACTCGCGGCTGGGGCCGGTCACGATCGTGGAGGCCGCCGATCAGACGCGGGCGGTGTCGCTGGGCGGGCAGGTGCTGGCGCTGCCGGGCGCGCCCTACATCGCCTTTGTCGAGGCGCGGCTGGGGGATCTTTTCCTGATCGTGCTGTCGCAGGGCGGCAATGGCTGCCCGGCGCATTACGTCTGGCTGCATGCGATCCCCGGCGATGTGCGGTTTTCCGACGTGTTCGGCACCTGCGCGGATCTGATCGAGGTGAGCCATGACAGCGAGAACGTGATGGTCGCGATGCCGTCGATGCAGGCGGGCGAGGGCAAGGTGACCTTCCTTTATGACGGCAAGGGGCCGGTGCGCGAGCAGCGCGCGGATGTGGAAATCTCCGGCATGAAGGCCTGGGACGATTGGGCATACTGGGAGGCGCGCCACCCCTACGAGATGATGGCGGCGGCGGATATGCGGCCGCGATTTGTCGCGCTGATGGGGCGCGAGGCTTACCTCGTGGCGCTGGCGCGGATCGCCGTGGCCAGCGACATGGGACGCGAGGGCGACTGGATCACCGGCACCGGCGGCGAGCCGCATAACGCGCTGGCGGCGCGCTCCGGCGTGGCGCTGAATGCGCGCGACGGGCGGCTGATCGTGGCCAGCAAGGGCGAGGGCGCGCCGGTGATGTGGGGACATCCCGACGCGGTGCTGCCGGGGCCGATCGCGGCGATCATGGCGATGCAATGACAGCGGGGCGGGCATGACACCGGACGAGATCGAGGCGCTGTTTACCCGCGGCGATGGCAGCTATCTTTTTGCCCGCTGGGGGCGGCCGATCGTGCCGGTGGTGTTCGGGGTCGAGGACGCGACGCTGGCGGTGCTCAAGGGCGCGATCGAGGCGGTGGTGAC
>CBDUGF010000046.1:0-24738 GCA_965366835.1 uncultured Rhodobacterales bacterium | reverse complement strand
ACAGCCATGACCGACGCCGCCTCGACCCTCGACCCCGCCCCGATTAACGATGCCGCAGAGCTGACCCGCTATATCGAAACCCGCTATCATCAACGCCACCGCGCGCAGCTGCCGCAGCTGGCAAAACTCGCCGAGCGGATCGAGACGGTTCATTCCGGCGATGACAACGTGCCCGCCGGGCTGGCTGACATTGTGCGCCGGATGATCGGCGAGATGGAGGTGCATATGAAGAAAGAAGAGTTGATCCTGTTTCCCGCGATCCGCAAGGGCGGCATGCCGGGGCTGGAAAACCCGATCGCGGTGATGCGCGCCGACCACGACAATCACGACCGCGACATCGCCGCGATCCGCCGCCTCACCAAAGGCCCGACCTTGCCGGAGAACGCCTGCGGCAGCTGGAGCGCGCTCTATGCCGGGCTCGAGGAGTTCCTCAGCGATCTTGCCGAACATATGCGGCTGGAAAACGATGTGCTGTTCCCGCAATTCGAACCCGGTGCAGCCGCAGGAGCCTGACCATGAGTGGCGACGACCTCGATCAATCCGCTGGCCGCTTTGCCTCGCCGCCCTGCATGGCGGGTGAGATCGCGCCCGACTATTTCGACCCGCTCGGCACCGATCCGGCACAGGCCCGCGACGTGGCCCGTTGGCGCCGTGGCGAACGCACCCGCCTACGCGCCGCGCGCCAGGCACTGAGCGTCGATCAACGCGCCGCCGCGGGCGAAGCCATCGCCGATCATTTGCGCGACCTCCTCAATACCCGCTTCAACGGCGCCAGAGACCAGATCCTTTCCGCTTACTGGCCGATCAAGGGCGAGCCCGACCTGCGCCCCTTGATGCACGACCTGCACGGCGCCGGCGTGACAATCGCCCTGCCGATTGTCGAAACCAAATCCGCGCCGCTGGTGTTTCGCCGCTGGACCCCGGAGACGAAGATGGTGCGTGGCGACTGGAACATCCCGGTTCCCCCGCCCGATGCCGATGCGCTTACCCCCGACATCGCGCTGGCGCCGCTGATGGGCTGGGACAATGCGGGCTATCGGCTCGGCTATGGCGGCGGCTATTTCGATCGCACCCTCGCCGCCCTTTCCCCGCGCCCCAAGACCATCGGCATCGGCTTTCAAGCTGCAAAGCTGGCCACGATCTATCCCCAGCCGCACGATATCCCCCTCGACATCATCCTCACCGAGGCCGGTATTCAGACCAAAAGGACAACCCCATGAGCACCACCGCCGAACAAATGCGTGCCTGGAGCGGGCCGGCCTTGCTGACCTACGGTTTCCGCCCCTTCTTCCTCGGCGCCGGGATCTGGGCGGCGCTGGCCATGGCGCTCTGGATACCGATGCTCTCGGGCCATATCGCGCTGCCCACAAGGTTCGATCCGGTGTCCTGGCATGCCCATGAATTCCTCTATGGCTATCTCTCGGCCGTGGTTGCCGGGTTCCTGCTCACCTCGGTGCCGAACTGGACCGGGCGCCTGCCCATCGTCGGCTGGCCGCTGGGTGGCCTCTTCGCGCTCTGGCTCATCGGCCGGCTGGCCGTGGCGGTCTCCTCGGTCTTGCCGGTCTGGTTGGCGGCGGCCGCCGATCTCTCGATGCTGGTGGCGCTCGCCGCTGTGCTGACGCGTGAAATCGTAGCGGGCAAGAACTGGCGCAACCTGATGGTGCTCGGCCTGCTCGGCGTGCTGATCCTCGGCAATGGCGTGTTCCATTTCGAGGCGGCGCGCGGCGATTACGCGGCGCAGGGCTATGGCCTCAGGCTCGGCCTCGGCGCCGGGCTGATGCTTATCGCGGTGATCGGCGGGCGCATCGTGCCCTCGTTCACCCGCAACTGGCTGGTGCGGCGCGGCGAGGGCAAGCTCCCGGTGCCGCCGATGAAGACATTCGACAAATACGCGCTGCTGGCGCTGCTGGTGGCGCTGGCGGCGTGGATCGCGGCGCCTCAGAGCATGGCCACCGGGCTTGCCTTGCTGCTGGCGGGCATGCTGCACCTCATCCGCCTGTCGCGCTGGGCCGGTGAGCGCTCGTTGAGCGAGCCGCTGCTCTGGGTGCTGCATCTCGGCTACGCGCTTCTGCCGGTCGGGGCGATCCTCGTCGGGATTGAGGCGCTGCGCCCCGGGGTGCTCGGATTTGCCGCCGCCCAGCACGTCTGGATGGCGGGCACCATCGGGCTGATGACGCTGGCGGTGATGACGCGCGCGACCCTGGGCCATACCGGGCAGGAGCTGCAGGCCGGCGCGGGCACAACCGCGCTTTACCTCTGCGCGCTTGCCGCCATGCTGCTGCGCCTCGCCGCCGGGGCCTGGCCGATGCAGGCGAATTTGCTCTATGGCCTCTCCGGCCTGGCCTGGATCGCGGCCTATGGCGGCTTTGCGCTGCTCTACGGCCGGTTGCTGCTGCGCCCGCTGCCGACGGCGCGCTAAGATCGGGCTGGCGCCTTTCGTCGGCTCTGGACAATGACAGGTGAAGCGCCAAACATGGCCTTCACCTGTCCCCGAAGGAGCGCATAGCATGTCCCCCAGCCCCCAGCCTTCAAATTCCGGATTGCCCGCCAAGACCGTCGCGCAGATCACCCGCGCCGTCGACGAAGGGTTTGACGAAGAGGTGCGGTTCCTCGCCGATTTCGTGCGCATTCCCAGCCTCAGGTTCGAGGAAGGCCCGGCGCAGGATTTCATCGCCGCCGCCTTGCGGGCGCGGGGTTACAAGGTGGATGACTGGTGCATCGACCTTGCCGATCTCGAACCGCTCAAGGGCTTCGGCCCGATCCATGGCGATTTCTCCCGCGCCCGCAGCGTTGTCGGCAGCCATCATCCCCGCGAAACAAGCGGCCGCTCGCTGATCCTGCAAGGCCATCTCGACGTGGTGCCCGCCGGCCCGGTGGAGATGTGGAGCGATCCGCCGTTCGAGCCGGTGATCCGCGATGGCTGGATGCATGGCCGTGGTGCGGGCGACATGAAGGCCGGAACGGTGGCCGCGCTCTTTGCGCTCGATGCATTGGCGCGCGCCGGGTTCGAGCCTGCGGCGACGGTGCATTTCCAATCGGTGATCGAAGAGGAAAGCACCGGGCTGGGCGCGCTTTCCACCCTGCAACGCGGCTATCGCGCCGATGTCGCGGTGCTGCCCGAGCCGTCGGATTTCTCCATCAACCGCGCCCAGATCGGCGTGCTCTGGTTCCGCTTGCGTGTGCGCGGGCGCCCGGTGCATGTGGCCGTGGCGGGCGATGGGTCCAACGCGATCATGGCCAGCTTCGATGTGATCCGCGCGCTTCAGGGGCTCGAGGCCGAGTGGAACGCCCGCGCCGCCGAGGATCCGGTTTACAAGGACGTCAACCACCCGCTCAATTTCAACGCCGGCAAGATCGCGGGCGGCGACTGGGCCTCGAGCGTGCCGGCCTGGTGCGATGTCGATTGCCGCATGGGGGTTCTGCCGGGGCAGGATCTCGACAAGGCCAAGGCGGAGATCGAAGCCTGTGTCGCCGCCGCCTCGCGCGATCATCCGTTCCTGTCGAACAACCCGCCCGAGGTGATCTGGAACGGGTTCCAGGCCGAAGGCTATGTGCTGGGCGAAGATGCCGACCCGGCGCTCGGCGTGATGCAGGGCGCCTATGAACAGGTCTTCGGGGCAGGGAAAAAGATGAAGGAAAACAAGATGACCGCGCTCACCGATACGCGGTTCTACGGGCTCTACTATGGTGTGCCGGCGTTCTGCATCGGGCCGCGGGCCGAGAACATCCATGGCTTCGATGAGCGGGTCGAGCTTGCGTCGGTGCGCAAGCTCACGCTGCTGCTCGCCCTCTTCATCGCCGAGTGGTGCGGGCTCAACCCGAAACACCCGGGTTAGGCCGGGCGCAGCTCCAGCCGTTGCTCGGTGGCGCCGTCAACCGCCTCGGCGCTGTAGAGCATCGGCACATAGTCGCCCCTGGCCCAGATCGGCGCGAGATCGGCGTAATGCGGATCGCCCGGCACGCCCGATTGCCCCGGCGCGTTGATCCAGGCGCTGTTGTCCCAGGCGCCGACATCCACCACCATGCGCACCGACGCGCCAACGCGGACGCGGTAATCGCTTGCCTCGTAATGCGCCAGCATCACCGAGGAGCCGCTGCCGCCCTTGTCGAGCGGGCCGACGTCGAACCCCTCGCGCACCGGGGTCAGCGCATGATCGAACCAGCCCTTGTGCAGATCGCCCCAGCGCCAGCGTGCCGGATCGTGGCCAAAGCGCGCAACGGCATCCTGCCATGCCCGGCCCAGCGTCTGGCCCAGGAATGCCGCGCACGCGGTATCGTCGCCAAGCCCGGCTCGCGCCGCCAATTCGGGATGCGCGCCTTCCAGCAGCCGCACCACCGTGGCAACATTGCCCGGGATCAGGAATTTGCGCAGCGCCATGTCTTCGGCAACCCGCTCCAGCAGCGCCGGGCGCAAATGGCTCGACAACCACAGCTCGAAAAGTAGCGCCGGCGCCGAATCCGCCTCTGCGCGCCCGTCCCACCCGCTCAGCAATGCGCGCGCCGTGGCCGGGGCGCCGGCTTCGAGCAACGCCACAAGCCGCAGCGAAAAATCCGAGAAACTGTCGGTCTGCAAGGCGCAGCTGCCCGCAATGTCCCCGGCTGTCCCGGCAGAGATCACCTCGGCGATGCGATCCGCGCGTCCGTCCTCGTGCCATTCAAAGCCGATCGGCGCCGCGTCATGGTTCCAGCCCTCGGGCAGGTTCATCTCGTTGGCGGAATGCACGAACCCGCGCGCCGGGTTGACGATGGCGGGCAGGTCCGCCGCCGTCATGTAGCCTTGCCATTCAAACCGGCCATCGCCGCTCACCGGCGCCAATCCGCGCCAGCCGGTCCTGCGCGGCACATAGGCCGCGGCCTGCCAGCAGATATCACCCGCCACATCGGCATAGACCAGATTGACCGAGGGCGCCCCCCAGCTCTCCACCGCCTTGCGAAAATCAGGCAGCGTGCGGGCGCGCATCGACTTGAGCGAGCACATGTAGGGCGCGCTGCCCGGATCGGTGAACACCGTGCGCACCGCCAGCGCCACCTGCGCGGCCTCATCGAGATAGACAACCGGCCCGTGCCGGGTGAACAGCAGCTCCAGGGTCTGATCGGCATGGCCCTTGACCGCGAACACCTCGTCGATCCGCTGCATCGCCTCGAAACCGCCGCCATAGCGATACGCCTTGGGATCGCCCGGCGCGGTCTCATAGACCATCACATCCTCCTGATCGGCGCAGAAGATCGTCAGGCTGAACGCGGCCTCACCGTTATGCCCCGCCATGATGCCCGGCGATGACGGCTCGCCCGCCCCGATCAGGTCCATCCCCGGCGCGCTCAGATGCACCATGTAGCGCAACGACGGCGCGGCATGGGCGCGGTGCGGATCGCTGGCCATGATGGCGCGGCCCGTCGCAGTCTTGCCGGGTGCGATGGCCCAGTTGTTGGAGCCCTCCATCGACGTCGTGGCCAGCCGCTGCACCGTCTTGCGCGCATCCACGCCCGACCAAAGCGGCGCCTCTTCCAGCGTCGCCGCCAGCCGCTCGGGCGAAAACGTCACCGGCGCGGTGGCAAGCTCATAGACCGTCAGCGCGTCGTCGGGCAGCTCCACCGGGCTGGTGTTCTCCCACTCGCCCCCAGGCACCGGCGGCGACAGCGGCCAGCGCAGCAGGTCGACCTCCGGATCGGCCAGCCGCTGCACCCTCGCGCGCGCCAGCTCGGAAGCCGCGTTGCGCGACAGGCAATGGGTGCGGATACGCACCACATCCTCGGGCCGCCAGCGCGCCGGGCGAGTGCCGAGCTCGGCGAATTCCGGCGGCAGCGGCAGAGCGCCTGCGTCGATCTGGTCGATCCCGGCATTGATCCCGGCGGCGAAGGCGGCACAGATCATCTCGCCGTCATCGCCATAGGCGGCCCATTCCGCGGCCATGTCGCCGCGATAGAGAAACAGCCGCGCGGCGCGGTCCTGCATCAGGTATCCGGGGCCGAAATCCGCCGCCAACAGACCAAGCCCGCGCTTGCGCCACAGATCGATCTGCCAGAGCCGGTCGCGCGCCGCGTTGAAGCCTTGCACGAAAAATGCATCCTCTGCCGTTTCGGCGCGGATATGGGGCATGCCCCAGGTGTCGATCGAGATGCTGGCCGGGGCCTTGAGGCCGGCAAGGGCGAGAGCTTTCATCGGCATCGGTCCTCAATACTGGCTGATGGCGCGCGCGGCTTGCTGGCCCAGCGGCACGACGCGGTTGGCGTATTCCTCAGGGGTCCATTCCGCCAGCGATCCGGCGATATGAATGGCGGCGACCGGCTTGCCCCTGGTATCCAGAACCGGGAACCCGACAGCGATCTCGCCGGTCAGGATCTGGTTCTCGGTCAGGGCATAGCCCTGGGCCTTGGTCTCGGCGACCTTGGCCATGATATCCGCAATCCCGGTCAGCGTGTGGGGGGTACACGGGGTGCGGTCGGACCGCTCCAGCAATTCGAGCGCTGCGGCTTCGGGCAGCCGCGACAGCACAGCCCAGCCGCCCGAGCTGCAAAATGTCGGCACGCTATGACCGACCAGGGTGGTGTTGAAGGTCTGTCGGGTGGTTTGCAGGCGCACGGCGTAAAGCATGCGCAGATCGTCGAACAGCGACAGATCCACCCGTTCGCGTACCGTTTTGCGCAGTTCCTGAAGCACCGGCGTGGCGCGGCGCACCAGCGGGTCGAGGCGCAGACAATCCAGCGTGTGATCGAGAACCCGGATGCCGGGCAGGAAGCCATGCCCGTTCGAATCACGACGGATATAGCCCAGCACCCGCAAGGTATGCACCATACGTTGGGCCGCGCTGCGATCCACACCAGCGCGCTTGGCTATTTCCGACAGCGTCAGCGGCCCCTCGGCATGATGGAATGCCGAGAGCACTTTCATGGCCTTTTCAACCGATTGGACGAACAAGGCATCCGCGCGCTGCTCAAGTGTCAGGTCGCGCAAGCCCGGCTCGGCGCGGATCGTGTTTCTGGGCATTCCTGTCCCCCGAGGCAACCCCATTGACTCAACGTCAACCGAGACCTTACGATTAGTATACAATGCAAGTGTATTGCCATGCAATACATACAACAGTGTTTTCAGGTATCCCGATTTTGCCGCGCCGACGTGTCCTTCGGGGAATTCACCAAGGGGGTATGATGTCAAATCGAGTCGCTTTGGCTGGATTTTTACACGAAACGAATACATTCGCGCCAACCAGGGCGCTGCTGGATGATTTCATCCAGGGTGGCGGCTATATGCCGCTGGCGCGCGGCGTCGATCTGATCACCCAGAGCAGGGGCATCAATCTGGGCATTGGCGGCGCGGTCGAATACGGCGAATCGGCGGGCTGGGACATGGTTCCGGTGCTCTGGGCCGGGGCGATTCCCTCGGCGCATGTCGTCCGCGATGCCTATGACGCCCTTTCCGACGAGATCATTGCGGGCATAGCCTCCGCCGGGCCGCTCGATGGGGTATTCCTTGATCTGCACGGCGCCATGGTGGCCGAACATGAAGATGACGGCGAAGGCCGCCTGCTCGCCCGGGTTCGCGAGGCGGTCGGCCCCGACGTGCCGATTGCCGCCGCGCTCGATCTGCATGGCAACATCACGCAAGCGATGGTCGATGCCGCCGATGTGCTGGTCGGATTTCGCACCTATCCGCATGTCGACATGGCCGAAACCGGGCGCCGCGCCGCCGAACAGCTTGGCCGCCTGATGGCGCGCGGCAAGCCGTTTGCAAAAGCGTTTCGCCGCCTGCCGTTCCTGGTGCCGATCGCATGGCAGAGTACACGCGCCGAGCCGGCGCGCGCGATCTATGATCTGGTCGCCGACGCGGAGACCGGACCGGTCAGCAGCACGTCGTTCTTCTTCGGCTTTCCCGCCGCCGATTTCCCCGGCTGTGGCCCCACGGTGATCTGCTATGGCGAATCACAGGCGGCCGCCGACGCGGCTGCCGAGCGCATCGAGCAGGCCGTGCTCGCCGCCGAAGCCGATTTCGCCGGCAAGACCTACGACCCCGACGAAGGCGTGCAGGAGGCGATGCGCCTGGCCGCGCACGCCACCCGCCCGATTGTGATCGCCGATACCCAGGACAATCCCGGCGCCGGCGGCGATTCCAACACCACCGGCATGTTGCGCGCGCTGGAGCGCAACAACGCGCCGCGGGCCGCGCTGGGCAACATGGTCGATCCGCAAGCCGCCGCCGCCGCGCATGCAGCCGGACAGGGCGCCGAGATCGAGATCGCGCTGGGCGGCGCTTCCGGCATTCCCGGCGATGCGCCCTTCGCCGCGCGCTTCACGGTGGAAACACTCTCGGATGGCAAGCTGATCGCCAGCGGCCCGTTCTATGGCGGCGCGCCGCTCGATCTGGGGCCCTCCGCCTGCCTCAGGATCGGCGATGTGCGCGTGGTCGTGACCAGCCGCAAGGCGCAGATGGCCGATCAGCAAATGTATCGCTTCGTCGGCATCGAGCCCACCGAACAGGCGATCCTGGTCAACAAGAGCTCGGTGCACTTCCGCGCCGATTTCGACGCCATCGCCGAAACCATCCTGACCTGCACCGCCCCCGGCCCGATGCCGGTGAGCCCGGCCAGCCTGCCGTTCCGCAATCTCGCGCCCGGCATCCGGCTCGAGCCGCTGGGCCGTGCCTTCCAACCGAACGCGACCCAGAGCAGAACCGGCCAACAGAGCCGGACCAAAGCCATGCAAGATACATAGCAGAACCCGCGCCGCAAAAGGGTGGCCAAGCCCGGCGCAAACTTCACCAACCAACGGGAGAAAGAAATGGACCTTTCAGTAAAATCGAAACCGAAGACCAGAGGGGCGCGCGGCCTGCTGCGCAACTCGCTGTTCGGCGCCACGCTGGCGGGGCTCGCCCTCGCCGGTGGAGCGCTCAGCGCCGAAACCATCCGCGCGGTGAAACACTCGGCGCTGCGGGTGCTCGATCCGATCATGACCACCGCCTATATGAGCCGCAACCACGGCTACATGATCTTCGATACGCTCTATGCGCTCGACGCCGATCTGGTGCCGCAGCCGCAGATGGTCGCCAGCCATGAGGTCTCCGCCGATGGCCTGACCTACAGGTTCACCCTGCGCGACGGGCTGAAATTCCACGATGGCTCCCCGGTCACCGGCGACGACGTCGCGGCTTCGATCGCCCGCTGGGGCGAGCGCGACGGCATGGGCCAGGTGCTGATGAGCTTCGTCGAAAGCATGGGTCAGGACGGCGACAATGTCTTCGTCATGCAGCTCAAGAAGCCTTACGGCCTGGTGATCGACAGTCTTGCCAAGCCGTCTTCGAACGTGCCGTTCATCATGCCCAAGCGGCTGGCCGAGACCCCCTCGACCGAGCCGATCCCCGAACAGATCGGGTCCGGCCCGTTCAAATGGGTGGCCGATGAATTCCAGCCGGGTGTCCTGGCGGTCTACGCCAAGAACGAGGATTACGTGCCGCGCGACGAGCCTGCCAGCTGGGCCGCCGGTGGCAAGGTGGTCAAGGTGGACCGAGTCGAATGGGTGGTGATGCCCGATGACCAGACCACGCTGAACGCGCTACAGGCCGGCGAAATCGACTACTGGGAAGCGCCGCCCACCGATCTGCTGCCGATTCTCGCGGCAAATGATGAAATCGTGGTGCGCAATCTCAACAAGATGGGGATGCAGACCATCATGCGGCCCAACACGCTGCACCCGCCGATGGACAATCCGCTGATCCGCAAGGCAGCGATTGCGGCGGTGAAACAGAAAGACGTTCTGGATGCACTGGTCGGCAATCCGGACTATTACAACCTGTGCGGTGCCATGTTCGTCTGCGACACGCCGCTGGCGTCCGATGTCGGCTCCGAAACGCTGACCAAGGGCAACGGCATGGAGATGGCCAAGGCCCTGCTGAAAGAGGCCGGGTATGATGGCACGCCTATCGTGCTGATGCACCCGACCGACGTCGGCTCCTTGCGCACCCAGCCGGTCGTTGTGGCGCAAGCCATGCGCGATGCGGGCTTTGTCGTCGATCTCCAGGCGATGGACTGGCAGACACTGGTTGGCCGCCGCGCCAGCCAGGCGGCACCCGCCGATGGCGGCTGGAACATGTTCATCACCAACTGGGTCGGTGCCGACGTGTTCAACCCGCTGGTCAACAACATGGTCAACGGCAAGGGCCCTGAAGGCGGCTGGTTTGGCTGGCCGGACGTACCCAAGCTGGAAGAGCTGCGCATGGCCTATGCCACATCGCCGACGCTCGAAGAGCAGAAGATGCTGGCAGAGGAAATCCAGAAGCTGGCCTATGACGAGGGCGTCTATGCCCCGATCGGCCAATACTTCATTCCCTCGGCATGGTCGGCCCAGCTTGACGGTGTTCTGGACGGCCCGGTGCCGTTCTTCTGGAACATCTCCAAGTAAGCAAACGGCCGGTCCCGCGCATTCTTGCGCGGGGCCGCCTCGCGGCGGCGCCAGGCCGGCGCGACGTGATTGTGCCGCGAAATCGAAAGGGACTGGAAATGTACGGCTACATCCTGCAGCGATTGTTGGCGGCCATACCTGTCATGGGCTTCGTTGCGCTTTTCGTCTTTCTGCTGCTGCGGCTCACGCCGGGCGATCCGGCGGCCATCATCGCAGGTGACACCGCGACCCCCGAACAGCTCGAGAGGATCCGCGATTCGCTGGGGCTGAACGAACCGCTGTTCACGCAATTCTTCAAATGGATCGGCCGATTGCTTCAGGGCGATTTCGGCACCTCGATCCTGTCGGGCAAACCGGTGATCGAGCTGATCTCGGCCCGGATGGAGCCGACCATCAGCCTCGCGCTGACCACCATCATCCTGTCGGTCATCATCGCCGTGCCGCTCGGCGTGATCGCGGCATGGAAACAGGGCACGCTGATCGACCGCTTCGTGATGCTGCTCTCGGTGCTCGGCTTTTCCGTGCCGGTCTTCGTAATCGGCTACCTGATGATTTCGCTGTTCTCGATGGAGCTGAATTGGTTCCCGGTGCAGGGCTTCCGACCGATCGGCGACGGCCTTGGCCCGTTCCTGCAACGTATCGCCCTGCCGACCTTCACCCTCACCTTGCTCTACATCGCGCTGATCGCGCGCATCACCCGCACCTCGATGCTGGAGATTCTCGGCGACGATTACATCCGCACCGCCCGGGCCAAGGGCCTGCCCGAAAGCCGGGTCCTGATGCGCCACGCGCTGCGCAATTGCTCGGTGCCGATCATCACCGTGATCGGCATCGGCTTCGCCCTGATCATCTCCGGCGTGGTGGTGACCGAAAGCGTGTTCAACCTGCCGGGGCTCGGGCGTCTCACCGTCGATGCGGTGCTGGCGCGCGACTATCCGGTGATCCAGGCGGTGATCCTGCTGGCCTCGCTGATCTATGTCGTCATCAACCTGTTGATCGACATCGCCTATGTCCTGCTTGACCCGAGGATCCGTTACTCATGACCGATCAGACAACCATCATCGAGCCGCCCGATCGCATCTCGCCGCTGAGCCGGGTGCGCGAGATCGTGATGTCGAGCCCCCTGGCCATGCTGGCCTCGGCGCTGCTGGCGCTGATCGTGCTGTCGGCGCTATTCGCGCCCTTGGTGGTGCCGCATGATCCGGTGCGCCTCACCCCGGCGATGCGCCTCAAGCCACCCAGCGAGATCCATTGGCTCGGCACCGATGCCTATGGCCGCGATCTTTTTTCCCGCATCATCTATGGCGGGCGGATATCGCTGGTCGTGGGCTTGGCATCGGCGATCTTCGCGGTGGCGTTCGGGCTGCTGCTGGGCTTGCTGGCCGGGTATATCCGCTGGATCGACGCGGTGCTGATGCGCATGGTCGATGGCCTCATGGCGATCCCCAGCATCCTCTTGGCCATTGCCATCGTCTCGCTCTGGGGCGCCAGCTTGTGGACCGTCCTCGTCGCCATCACCATCCCCGAGGTGCCGCGCGTCGTGCGCCTGGTGCGCTCGGTGGTGCTTTCGGCGCGCGAAGAGCCCTATGTCGAAGCGGCCATCGCCGCAGGCTCCTCGACCTGGCTGATCATGCGCCGCCATCTGGTACCCAACACCGTCGCACCGCTGATCATCCAGGGCACCTACATCTGCGCCTCTGCCATCCTGACCGAGGCGATCCTGTCGTTCCTCGGCGCCGGCATCAATCCCGAGACGCCGTCCTGGGGCAACATCATGGCCGAAGGGCGGATCTATTTTCAGATCAACCCCGGCATCGTGCTCTGGCCCGGCCTCGTGGTGTCTTTGGCGATCCTTTCGATCAACCTGTTGGGCGACGCCGTGCGCGACGCGCTCGATCCCAGAATGGCACAGCGGGGCATCGAAAGATGAGTGACAACCTCCTCGAAATCTCCAACCTTCGCATCGCCTTGAATGGCGACGAGGATCAGCAGGTGGTCAAGGGGCTCAATCTCAAGATCCGCCCCGGTCAGACCATGTGCCTTGTCGGCGAAAGCGGCTCGGGCAAATCGCTCACCGCGCTGGCGACGATGGGCCTCCTGCCCAAGGTGCTTTCGCCCATCGCCGGGTCGATCATGCTCAAGGGCGAAGAGCTGCTCACGGCGAGCCCGTCGCGGATGCGCAATCTGCGCGCCACCGCCATGTCGATGATCTTTCAGGAGCCGATGACCGCCCTGAACCCTGTCGCCCGTGTCGGCCAGCAGATTCAGGAGGTGCTGGAGTTCCACAGCGACCTGTCGCAAAACGCCCAGCGCAAGCGTGTGCTGGAAATGATGGAGGCGGTGCACCTGCCGGATGTGGAGAAGCTCTTTCGCAGCTTCCCGCACCAGCTGTCCGGCGGCCAGCGCCAGCGCATCATGATCGCGATGGCGCTGATCATGCGCCCACAGCTGCTGATCGCCGACGAGCCGACAACCGCGCTCGACGTGACCACCCAGGCCCAGATCCTCAGCCTGATCCGCGAGCTGCGCGAAAATCAGGGCACGGCGGTGTTGTTCATCACCCATGACATGGGCGTGGTTTCGGAAATCGCCGATGATGTGACCGTGCTCAAGCTGGGCGAGGTGATGGAGACCCAAGGCGTCGATTCGCTGCTGCGCCATCCGCAGACCGATTACACCCGCGATCTTCTGCGCTCGGTGCCGAGCCAGGTGCCGCGCCAGCCGCGCGCCGTGCAATCCGATCAGATCGTGCTGGCCACCGACGATCTGAGCAAGACCTACGGCGGCACGGGATTCATCGGGCGCAGCCGCGAGGTCAAGGCGGCGCAGGATGTCAACATCACGCTGACCAAGGGCCGCACACTCGGCATCGTCGGCGAGAGCGGTTCGGGCAAATCCACCGTGGCGCGCTGCATCATGCGCCTGATCGACCCGACATCGGGGCGCATCATGGTCGGCGGCAAGGATATCGCCCGGCTCAGCCAGCGCGATCTCAAACCCCAGCGCAAGAAGATCCAGATCGTGTTCCAGGATCCGATGCGCTCGCTCAACCCTCGCATCGAGGTCGGCCAGTCGATCATCGAGGGCCCGCTCAATTTCGGCGTGGCGCGCGACGCGGCGATGAAGCGCGCGCGCGAGTTGCTCAAGCTGGTTGGCTTGCCCGCCAGTGCGGTCGACCGCTTCCCGCACCAGTTTTCCGGCGGCCAGCGCCAGCGCATCGCGATTGCCCGCGCGCTGGCGATGGACCCGGACGTGCTGGTCGCCGACGAGGCGGTCTCGGCGCTCGACGTTTCGGTGCAGGCGCAGGTGCTCGACCTTCTGGCCGAATTGCAGGAGCGGCTCGGCCTCGGCATCCTGTTCATCACCCATGATCTCGGCGTGGCGGCACAGATCTGCGACGACGTGATCGTCATGCAATATGGCCGCGTGGTCGAATATGGCACCGCCGAACAGGTGCTTGGCGCGCCGAAGCAGGATTATACCAAGGCGCTGATCTCCGCCGCCCCCGGGCGGCACTGGGATTTCGCCAATTTCCGCCCCTTTGCCGAGGCGGGCTGAGCAGCGACACACCGACCGAACACCCCACCTGAAACGCCCCGCGCGATTCCGGGATTGAACAAGGAGAGAGCATCATGGACATTCTGCCGATCATCGCCGAAAGCACCGACGAGCTGACCGCCATCTTCAAGGATCTGCACGCCCATCCCGAGATCGGCTTTCAGGAACGGCGCACCGCCGGAGTCGTGGCGGCGAAGCTCAAGGAATACGGCGTCGACGAGGTCCATACCGGGATCGCCGAAACCGGCGTCGTCGGCCTGATCAAGGGCAAGCGCGAAGGCAGCCGCCGGATCGGCTTGCGCGCCGATATGGACGCGCTGCCGATTCACGAGGAGACCAACCTCTCCTACGCCTCGACCCATCCCGGCGTGATGCATGCCTGCGGCCATGACAGCCACACCACCATGCTGCTCGGCGCTGCCAAGCACCTCGCCAAGACCCGCGATTTCGCCGGCACCGTGGTGCTGATCTTCCAGCCCGCCGAAGAGGGGCTGGGCGGCGCGCGCGGCATGCTCAAGGCCGGCCTGTTCGATCGTTTCCCCTGCGACGAGGTCTATGGCATGCACAACTGGCCCAATGGCGAGCCGGGCACCTTCGGCATCTGCGCCGGGCCGGCGATGGCCGGAGCGTCGTTCTTCGACATCACTATCCAGGGCAAGGGCAGCCACGCCGCCATGCCGCAGCAATCGCGCGATCCGCTGGTCATCGCCTCGGCGCTTGTCGGCAGCCTGCAAACCATCCTGTCGCGCAACATCGCGCCGCTCGATACCTGCGTTCTGTCGGTGACCCAGCTGCATTCCGGCTCGGCCTACAACATCGTGCCCGACACGGCCGAGCTGGCCGGAACCATCCGCTATTTCAAGGATGAGGTCTGCGAGCTGGCCGAAACCCGGATGCGCGAGCTTTGCGAGGGCTTCGCCAAGGCCTATGGCGTCGAGATCCGCATCGACCTGCGCAATGTGTTCGACGTGCTGGTCAACGATGCCGACCTGTCGGATGCCTATCTTGAAGCCGCCGTCGATATCGTCGGCAAGGACAACGTCTCGGGCAGCGTCGAACCGGCGACCGGCTCGGAGGATTTCGCCGACATGCTCAAGGCCATCCCCGGCGCCTATTGCCGGGTCGGCCATGCCGGCACCACCGGGCTGCACAATCCCAGCTTCTTCCTCGATCCCGAGCTGCTGCCGGTCGGCGCCTCGATCATGGCGCGCATCGCCGAACGCCGCATGTCCCTCTGAAGGAAACACCTCATGAATCCCCTCGAATTGCCCTTTGACACCGATGAAATGCTGGCCGGCCTCAAGCCCTGGATCGAATGCGAAAGCCCGACCTATGACGCCGCCGCCGTTGACCGGATGATGGATCTCGCCGCCTACGAGCTGGCCGCGGGCGCCACGGTCGAGCGTATCCCTGGCCGCATGGGCTTTGGCGGCTCTCTGCGTGCCCGTTTTCCGCACCCTGACATGGGCAAGACCCCCGGCATCCTGATCGCCGGGCACATGGATACGGTGCATCCGATCGGAACGCTCGACGTGCTGCCGTTCAAGCGCGACGGCAATCTCTGCTATGGCCCCGGCATCATGGACATGAAGGGCGGCAATTACATCAGCGTCGAGGCGATCCGCCAGTTGATCCGCGCCGGGCTGCAGACACCTTTGCCGGTGACGGTGTTGTTCACCCCCGATGAGGAGGTCGGCACGCCATCGACCCGCAGCCTGATCGAGGCCGAGGCGGCGCGCAACAAATACGTGCTGGTCCCCGAGCCCGGACATGACGATGGCGGCGTGACCATCGGGCGCTATGCCATCGCGCGCTTCAACCTGCGCACCGTGGGCGCGCCCAGCCATGCCGGCGCGCGGCTTGCCGATGGCAAATCGGCAATCGCCGCGATGGCCCGCAAGATCATCGAGATCGAGGACATGACCGGCCCGGATTGCACCTTCAGCGTCGGCGTGATCCACGCCGGGCAATGGGTCAACTGCGTGTCGTCCTTCTGCGATGCGCAGGCGCTGACCATGGCCAAGAAACAAGAGGACCTAGATGAGGGCGTGGCCCGGATGATGGCCTTGCAAGGCGAAGTGAACGGCGTCGATTTTCAGGTCACCCGCGGCGTCACCCGCCCGGTCTGGGAGCCGGATCAGCCCGGCACCATGGAAATCTTCGACCTTGCGCGCGACATTGCCAAGGAGCTTGGCTTCGAAATGAAAGGCCGCAGCCAGGGCGGCGGATCGGACGGCAATTTCACCGGCTACATGGGCATCCCGACGCTCGATTCCCTCGGCGTTCGCGGCGAAGGGCTGCATACGCTCACCGAACATATCAAGGTCGACAGCCTGACCGAGCGCGCCCGGCTGATGGCAGGATTGCTGATGCGGCTGAAATAAGCCCGGTCGTCATCCGGCACAGCTGCAGACCGATCAGGCCCGCATTGCAGGCGGTGCGAAACCACGGAAGGCCCGGTGTCAAGCGGGCTTTCTTTTCATCCATGGGCCAAACGCATAATGGAAATCGCTGCCGACGCTGGCTTTGAGCCCGAGGAGTTGAATGCCAAGATCGAAAAAGCGAGTTCTTTGCTTCATTGGCCGAAACCTTCGGAGGAAGCATGATCTCGGAGGTGGTCAGGCTCGTCGGTTTCGCACATGACGACAGTATGCCGCTGCAGGCTCCAAAGCGTTCCGCGTTATAGGTGAGCCGATTTTAGACGAGCCGCGTCCATTTGCACGATTTCACATCAAGTGAATAGGCCTCTGGAAAATCACGGTACTGGCCCGCAGACGAAATCTTGCCGCCCGAAACCGTGATGACGGGTCCATCCACCTCTGCGGTATGACGACTGATCCAGCCCGGGGCTTCGCCGCTGGTTTCGATGCGGGATATGCTGAAACCTTCCAGATCGAGCCGGAAAACGGGCGTGACACCGTCCTCCCTGTCCGACGGATAACCGAGCCCGCCGATGATCCAGATCGCGTCATCAATCAACGTGGCGGTATGGAAATCGGTTGGTGGAAAGATCGACGCGGGATAGAAGAACATGCGCGCCGTCCCGTTTGGTCGGACAAGAACAACATCACTGAAAATCACGAAATCGCGGTCGTATGAATCTTCGTGTTCGCCGCCGATCTGAACCCATCGCCCATCCGGCAGGCGCGTCGTCGATTGCCCGAACCTGTCTGCCGTCCAGGCCGCGTCGGGCAAACCCGGCAGGCGTTGTCGCGCGGTATACGAGCTTTCTCCGGTGCGCAGCATTTCCAGATAGTATGGCAGCGTACGCTCTTCCGGGTTGGCCTGGCCCGCGCAGCGGCTGGCCGGGTCCAGATAATCGATTGCAGTCGTGTCCTGCTGAGGGATCATGTAGGCCCCGGTCACAAAACGGATCTGGTCGCGCTCGAATTCGCCGAGGTCATCGACGAGCCAGCCCGCATCCAGAAGCGTTCTGACATATTCGGTTATCGCTGGTTGCCCCGCCTCGTCGGTAACGCGCAGGGGCTGGTTGTGATACATGAGGATATCCGTGATCTGATGCACATCCGCCCCGTGCTCCAGGAGCAATTTGAGGGTTTGCGTATCGAATTTTTCCAAGGTCGCTTCCAGCGCATCCTCGGGCTGCACACCGTGTTCGAGGAACGGGTGCAACAATGCAGGTTCGCCCAGTGACGCGGCCATGCCGCAACAAATGCTCACCTGTTCCTCTTCAATACGATCTTGTGCGGAAATAAGGTCCAACAAGGCATTGAGCACATCGGGCTTTTCCGCCTGAACCGCCTCTTGCAGAACCGAATTGGCATCAAGGCGCCACCACAGGATGTCAAAGCTGTCGATCAGCGGCATCACCTCGGCCAATGTTCCATAGCGCACGGCATGATGCAGCTTGCTGAACCCGGCTTTTTCACCTTCGGCCCCCAGTTCGATCAGGAGGTCGAAGACATCACGGTAGCCAAAGTAACGCGCGTATTCGAGCGGCGTTTCCTTGAGCAGAGATACCGTGTTCGGGTCTTCTCCCGCCTCGACAAGGGCGCGCACCTTGTCCGCCATGCCGCTGGCCGCACCGGTCTCGATCAACCGCACCAATGGCGGTTTCGTGGCGGCATCCTTGGCGATCCAGTCTTCACAACGCTGATCGACCTGCCGCTTTGAAAGCTTCTGGGCTTCCAGTTGCGCACGTTCTTCCGGGGCGGTTTCGAAATCCCAGTAGGTCCACGTGTCGCCTTTCCAGGCGGCTCGCTTTTCAAATCGCGACAGCAGGTCAAGGCGTTCTAGATGGGCTGTTTGCCTGGCTTCCGCCAAGCCTTCCAACCCCTGTTTTATCATCCCGATCGGGTCCGACAGATCAAACTTGAAATCCATTTTCGCAAATCACCGTAATCTTCACTCTCGAGAAACCTGCATATAAAGAGAATTCGGTGAGATTTTGGTCGCAAATTGGTGGTAGTGGGGCTGCGAAAGCAACGATTGAACCAAGCAGTGCCTCAGTCTCTTTTGTCTGCCAAGACGCCGTTGACAGCAGGTTGAAAGGACGCGAACCTTGCACGCGCTCACAAATGCCTGATCGAAACACGCCCACGTTCACAACCCGGATATGGATGCTCTGGTCGCTAGGACCGCACCCAAACGTCATCATGCACTCTGGCGTTGCAGGCCGCGCGGCGTGGTCTTGGCACCTTGCCGGGTTCGGCCAACCGCGTCAGTAAACGGTAAACCCGGTGAAACCGAACAGCCCCTGACCGATCGCCATCACCCCCAGTTTCGATGAAAACCCGTCGGGGCTGTCGATGCTGAACAGCGTGCCGCCATTCAGTTCGAAGCGCACCTTGTTGCCGTTGACATGCGCGCTCAGCAGGTCGGAACCGTCGTTGCGCGCCGTGGCGTTGTCGGCGCGGTGGGTGTTGAAGCCCTCCGGCGTGCGGATGAACAGATAGCCGCCGCCGTCGGTGCCAATCGCCACACCCATGTAGCGATCATTGGCGACATAGTTGAAGATCATCCCGGCAAAAGACGGATTGTCCACAACATCGGTCTGCGCCACCACGTTCATCGACGCCACATAGTCGGGGCCATGCGACTCCGGAATTTCCATCCAGTAATAGCGGATCGCCCCGGCCGAGTCGGCATTGGTCAGGGTAAACCAGCCGCCCTTGTCCTCCAGCATCCAGTCGCCGTCCTGACCCAGCTCGACAACATCCTTGAGCGGGCCGATATGGGCCTGCATGTCGGCCCGCAGCGGCAGCGGGCCGAGCGCCAGCGTAGCGGCGGCAGCCGCGGCGGCCAGCCATCTCCTGAAACCGGTAATCATCGCAAAACTCTCCATGGAATAGACGCAAACGGTATGGCGGCATGCTGCACGAGCCATGATGTTCTGGCAAGTGGGCACCGCCCACCGGCGACATCAGCGACATCAGCGACGGCGATGAAGCGGCACCCGCCGGAACACCGTGGCCACCATCAGCTTGAGATCGAAGCAGAGGTTGCGGTTCTGCGCATAGATCAGATCGAGCCGCGCCTTGGCGGGCACACAGCGGCGGATATAGACCGCTTCGGTCTCCTCGGGCGTGGTGCAGCGCGCCAGCAACCGCTCTTCGGTGCGGTGAAACACCAGCGTCGCCAGCCCGGTCACTCCGGGGCGCGATTGCAGCACCTCGGCGTAAAGCGCGGGGAACGCCTCGACATAGCGGCGCAGCGGCGGGCGCGGCCCGACAAAGCTGATATCACCGCGCAGGATGTTCCAGAGCTGCGGCACCTCGTCGAGCCTTGTGCGGCGCAGGAACCGGCCCATCGAGGTGATCCGGCCGGCCTTGTCGCCGCCCGAAACGCCGCTGTCCTGCGCGGCGCTGCGCATGGTGCGGAATTTCCACAGGGCGAAGGGCTGGCCCAGCGCCTTCATCCGCTCGGCGACATAAAAGACCGGTCGGCCGTCGCGGATAAGGATCAGCAACGCCACGGCGACGATCAGCGGCGACAGCAGCAGCCCCAGCAGCAAAGCCAGCAGGATATCCATCAACCGCTTTGTCAGGGTCATGGCGCCGATCCTTGCAGCTTGCGCCAGCCGGCAATCATTGCCTCGGGCGTCTCAGGCGCCAGCGTCACCAGTCGAGACAGCCGGCCGGTATCGAGCGCCACCATCGCAGCCGCACCATCCGGAGCCGGGCGCCATGCGATGTCACACCCCGCCGCGCGGGCCAGCGCCTGCATCGCCACAGGCCCGGGCGTTGCGACATTCACAACCGCCGGCAATTCAGCGTCCGGGCAGCACAGCAGGGCTTCGATCGTCCGGGCCAGCGCAGGCACAGTCAAATAGCTTCGCCATGGGCCTTCACCGGCGGCAAACCGGTCCAGGCTGATCGGCCCTGCGTCGCGCGCGATCGCGGCAAACAGGCTGTCGGCGCCCACCACATTGGCAATCCGCATCGCACAGCTTTTCGGGCCGTCCGGATGCGCCCGCGCCCACGCAGCCACCGCCTCTTCCATCTCCAGCTTGGCTGCGCCATAGGCGTTGATCGCCCCCCCGGCCATGGCTTCGCTCAGCGGATTGGGGCCGGGCGGATAGACCGCGGCCGACGAGCAATGCAGAACCCGGCTGGCGCCCAGCGTCGCGGCCAGTTCCATCGCCTTGACCCCGAGCCAGCGATTTTCCGCCAACACGCGCCCGGAGGCGGGCGTCACGCCCCAAAGCGCCACAATCGCATCGACCTGCGGCAAGGGCGCCCGCGGTGGCGCGCCCGGAGTCCAGCACCAGCTCCCATCGCGCGGATTTCCCCTGTATTGCCAAACCACTGTCAAATCTTCGGACGGGGCGTCCTGCCAATATCGCCGCAACATTTGCCCCAGCTTTCCGCTGGCACCAAGGACGAGAATCGCGCGAGGCTTGCAGTTGGGCAACGTCAATGGAAAATCCTCTGCAGCCGCGGAATTAGAGACTATTTATCACCGCATATAGCGTGTATTACAATTCCCGACACCTGATATTGGATACCCGGGGGCATCCTGTGCGCGATTCCATGAAACACCTCTGCGTGTTTGCTGCCCTGCTGTTCCTCGCCGCCTGTTCCTTGCCGCGCGGGGCGGGCATGGTCAATGAAATCCTCAAGGAAAAAGACGCCGAAGCCCCCTCCTTCCAGGTGGTCGAAGTGACCCGCGCCAATATCGCAGGCTTGCACAAATGGCCCGCGACAGGCTGGCGCGGCGGCTATCGCTGGCTCAACAACAGCCGCGGACCGGCAGGCAACATCATCCGCACCGGCGATCGGATCGACCTGATGATCTGGGACAGTCAGGAAAACTCGCTGCTGACCTCTGCGGAACAGAAGATGGTGCGAATGGAAGGCCTCGTCGTATCTCCGACCGGCAAGATCTTCGTGCCCTACGCCCAGGATGTCGCAGTGCGCGGCATGAGCCCGGAAGCCGCCCGCGACGAAATCGAGCGGATGCTCCGGCCGGTCGCCCCGGATGCGCAGGTCCAGGTGATCCACCGTTCGGGCCAGAGCAACTCCGCCGATCTGGTCAGCGGTGTCGCCAAGCCGGGCACCTACCCGCTCGAAGGCCGCGATGTCACCATTCTCAGCCTGATCGCCCAGGGCGGCGGCATCGCCTCGACCCTGCGCAACCCGCTGGTCCGCCTGATCCGCGACGGCAAGACCTACGAAGTGCGGGCCGACGATCTCTTTGCCAACGCCTCGAAAAACGTGGTGGTGCGCGGCAACGACAAGGTGCTGGTGCAGGAGGATGATCGCTATTTCACCGCGCTGGGCGCAACCGGCTCGGAAAAGCTGATCTATTTCGAAAAGGAACAGATCAGTGCGCTCGAGGCTATGTCGCTGGTCGGCGGATTGTCCGATACCCGCGCCAATCCCCAGGGCGTTCTGGTGTTGCGCGACTATACCGCCCGCCAGGTGCGCTCCGATGGCAAGGGGCCGGCAATGCAACAGGTGGTCTTCACCTTCAATCTTACCAGCGCCGATGGCCTCTTCGCGGCCCGGAGTTTCGAGATCAATCCGCGCGATACGGTGCTGGCCACGGAAAGCCCGGTCAACGCCGCGCGTACGATCCTGGGGCTGTTGGGCACGACAATCGGCCTGGGAGACAGATTCACCAACTGATTCGCCCGCACATGTCGTGCGGACAACGCTGCGCGATATCTCGCTTCCGCTGTCATTTGACCACGCACCCCGACAGAGTGCTTGTCGACCCGGCCGGATTCGTCTGATATGGCTATGCTCTCCCGGCCCGCTTTCGCTGCCCGATCAACTGAATCGAAGCCATGTCTGACACGATCTACGCCATTGGCGATATCCACGGCCAACACGAGATGCTGCTCGATGCCCTCACCCGGATCGAAGCCGATGGCGGCGCCGCGGCCCGTGTCGTTGTGCTCGGCGATCTCGTCGATCGCGGGCCCGACAGTGCCGCGGTGATCGACACCTTGCTGAACGGCATCGAGCAGGGCCGCGACTGGATCGTGCTGCGCGGCAATCATGATCAGCTGATGCTCGATTATCTCGCATTTGGCCAGCTGATGAACCCGCTGGTCCGGTCCGGGCGCAGCTGGCTGCACGATGCGATGGGCGGTCCGGCCACGCTGGCCTCCTATGGCGTCGATACATCGCGACTGCACGGGTCACCCCTGCTCAAGGCCGCCCGCGCCGCGATCCCCGAAACCCATGTCGATTTCCTGTCGTCGCGCCCGCTCTACCATATCGAGGGCGATCTGCTCTTTGTCCATGCCGGCATTCACCCCGCCAGGCCGCTCGAGCTGCAGACCGAGGACGAGCTGATCTGGATTCGCGAGCCCTTCCTGTCCTATTCCGAGCCGTTCGACTGGCTGGTGGTGCATGGTCACACCGCGATCGAACTGCCGCGCCACTATGGCAACAGGATCAATCTCGACAGCGGCGCCGGCTGGGGCCGCCCACTCACCGCCGCGGCAATTAGCGACGCTCGCGCCTGGGTGCTGACCGACGGGGGCCGCCTGCCGCTCGACCCATGAAAGAGCTTGCGCGCTTCATCGTGCAGGAACAGGTCTGCCACGGCCGCGCATGAGTGAACCTGGGTCAAGCCGCCCGCATGTCCGGGCAAACCCAATGCCGCTTCGACGCCTGCTTTCCGAGCGCCGGCACATCCGCTTCAAGATGCACCGACTGAAAGCGCTCAGGCACTCTCAGGCGACGGAAACTCCGGGGATGTTCCGGCTTGTCTGTCGCGGTCTGCGGCCATAGGTTCGGCGCAGATCCAAAAACACGAGGCAGGCATGCGATTTCTCACCCAAAGGCGCCGGTTTTCCGATCTGAACGAACAGGAGGTTCTGGCGCTGGCGATTTCTTCAGAAGAAGACGATGCGCGAATCTACCGGATGTATGCCGAGCGGCTGCGCGCCGATTTTGCCGACAGCGCCAAGGTGTTCGATGGCATGGCGGTGGAAGAGGACAACCACCGCCAGCGGCTGATCGAGCTGCACCGGCGGCGCTTTGGCGAGGTGATTCCGCTCATTCGGCGCGAGCATGTGGCGGGCTATTACGCACGCCGCCCGGTCTGGCTGATCGAGAATCTCGGCATCGAGCGGATGCGCGACGAGGCTGCGGCGATGGAGCGCGATGCCGAACGCTTCTACCTGGCGGCGGCGGCGCGCAGCAAGGACGCGGCGACGCGCAAGCTCCTGGGCGATCTGGCGGCGGCGGAAGCCGGCCATCAGCATACCGCCGGGCGGCTGGAAGCCGAACATCTCGACGACGATACCCGGGCCGAGGAGGAGCGAACCGCGCATCGGCAATTCGTGCTGACATGGGTGCAGCCGGGGCTGGCCGGGCTGATGGACGGCTCGGTCTCGACCCTGGCGCCGATCTTCGCCACCGCCTTTGCCACCCATGACACCTGGACCACTTTCCTGGTCGGTCTCGCCGCTTCGGTGGGGGCAGGGATCTCGATGGGCTTCACCGAAGCGGCCAGCGACGATGGCCAGCTCAGCGGTCGGGGCAGCCCGGTCAAGCGCGGTTTTGCCTCCGGCATCATGACGACGGTGGGCGGGCTCGGCCATGCGCTGCCCTACCTGATCACGGATTTCTGGACCGCGACGGTGATCGCGATCATCGTGGTATTCGTCGAGCTTTGGGCGATCGCCTGGATCCAGAACAAGTTCATGGAAACCCCGTTCTTCCGGGCGGCGTTCCAGGTGGTTCTGGGCGGCGCGCTGGTCTTTGCGGCAGGCGTACTGATCGGCAGCGGTTAGGGTATTGCTCCCAAGCTCTGAGCCTGCTGCCGGTATCGTTGGCTGCAACTCAGGCTTGCTTCGCTCCTTCCTCGAATTGCATCGGGCTTGCATATTCGTTGGCCGCGCGGCGCCGCGCCGCGTTCTGGAAGCATAAAGTGAAGTCAAAGACATCTGCCCGGGCCCGCTCGTGCGATCGCCGGACCTTGCTACTTGATGCGTTCGATCTTGAGTGACGGGAAGAAGCTTTCCAATACTGCCGCGTCCCGGACATTCGCAGACCGGCCCATCGAACAAGTGCCAGCAAGGAACTCGATGATCTGTTTGCGGGCAGCACCCCCGAACCGTCGTTCGGCGCATTCATTCGCGACGCACCACCCCCCTGAGTGACATCAAACCACGCAGGGACGTGCGAAATTTGCCCAGGCTTTGTGCGCGATTTCCACCACTTCGGCCCGCATCGGCCCGCAACGCTTCGTGTGTCTGTGCAAGTATCTGCACGAAGCCCTGTAATTGGGCCAAACCTCTTTCAGGTGTTTTTGGTGACCCCGGCAGGATTCGAACCTGCAACCTGCCCCTTAGGAGGGGGCTGCTCTATC
>CBDUGF010000045.1:0-25788 GCA_965366835.1 uncultured Rhodobacterales bacterium | reverse complement strand
CTGGCCGGGGCCGTATTCGCGGCGGTTGACCGGGGATTTCCGGCGTCCCCAGATGTTTTCACCCATCCGGCGGTCGATCTTGGATTTGGCAGACGTGCGTTTGGTCACGGCTGATCTCCTTTATTTTGGCTCAACGGCTGTTTCCGAAAACCGGTTCCCGCTTTTCGGGCCGTAGACGCGCGCGCCTCTCGACCGGATCAGCAGACACCAGCCAATAGATAGGCCGCTGCGATAAAGGGCGTTGTCCTCTGGCCGAAGCCCGACAGGCATCCCCTTGCGAGGGCCACCAACACCAATGAAGCCGCGCTTATAGTCCAGCCCGCGCCCGAGTCAACTGCAAACCGCTTCCCACTTCCTCTGACCGGAAATATCCCCGCGCGGAGCGCTCCCGAAACCGGCCGGGTGCGCACCACCTGCCATTTCGGGGTCGGCCCGCCAAAGGCTTCCCTCCCCCCGTGGGGAGGGTCAGGGTGGGGGCGGTGCATCCTGCGTGGGGGCGGTGCATCCTGCGCGCCGTCAGGCGCACAATTCGGCCAACCTCACGCCGCGTCGTGCATCAATATCGCTGCCTCGCTGGCCGACAGGTTGCGCCGCGCATGGGCGCCATAGGCGTGCGGATTGCGCTCGAATTCCGGATGCGTCGCGAGCAGCCGGGCGCGGTCGGCCTGACTCAGCGTCGCCAGCGCGGTATTGCTGGGATGGAAGCTCTCGGTCTCGACCCCGTTGGCCCAGACCACCTGATGCGCCGGCAACAGGAGATGCACGTAAGTCACCTCCCTGAGCTGGCTGTCGATCACGACGTTGCGCCCGTTGATCAGGTCCTTGGCCCGCACCAGCACCTCATCGGTGTTGAACAGCGCCTGCGCCACACGGCCTTTCACGACCATGCGGTGTTCGGGGCTGACCAGCAGTTCCTGATCCGGGCGCTTCACGCCCAACGCCCCGGCGCGAAACCGCACCGGCCTGAGCCGCGGCATCGCGAACAGCCGCGCGCCGGTCATCCGGCGCGCGCCGATCCACTGGATCTCCTGCGCACCGTTGTCCTTGGTCTGAACGAAATCGCCCTCGCGCAATTCCTCGATCCGGCGCAAACCCTCGGGCGTCGCGATCCGGGTGCCGGGCGTAAAGCAGATCACCCCGCCGGCATCCGGCCCCTTGGGGTCGATCACCGGCGCCTCGTAGCTCTGATGTACCACCCAAAGCGCCTGGCCTTCCGGCGGAATCGCGTCGACGAACATCAGGAGCGGCGGCTGCCTGGGCCCCACTTCGATCAGCGTCACGGTATAGCTTTGCGATCCGTCGGTGACGACGAAACTGTTGTCCTGAAATCCCGCGTCGATCTCGATCTCGTCCAGCCGTGTCTTGTTGCTGACTGCCGCACCCACCAGCCGGCGCACCATGCGCGCCGCCCGCTTGCGCATTTCCAACTCTCCGTCTGCCCGATCCAGTCGCAACAACTCGTCAGGGCCATCCACACGCACCGCGTTCCCCTGCCAGAGCCATACCGCTCCGACGCGCAATGCAAACACCGGGGCGGCCTTCAAACCATCCACTTCTGTCTGCGACCAGGAGATGACAAACGTGCCTCGAAAGCCCGTTCCCATTGCCTGTATACCTGCCATTTGTTCTTTTTATTAGCTGGAGGTTAACAAAGCTGATTCGCCACGCCAAGCCCATTGAACCCGGTTCGCGTTATAAGTGTTGCAAAAATCCTGACGCTGAGGCGCATCAACAACACTCGACAAAGGCTTGATCGCACATGGATTTTCAGAAAGATTATCGGGTCAAGCAGAGTCGGTCCTGACCGCCCGGCCGCACCCGCCCGGCGCGACATGCCGGCTATCCCCGGTTGAAACTTCGCAAGATGTGCCTTGGGCGCCCGGTCAGCCCTGGCGACCTGCCAGACCCCCGCGCAACCGCATTGCGACAGACACGGCTCGGCGAAAAGCCAGCCTATTGCCAGGCGCCGGCAAGACGCTCGACGGCAGTTTCAATCACGTGTTCCGGCAGATCGGCGTAGCCCAACAGGATATAGCGGTTCCAATCGGGCAGGAATTCCGGCCCGGTCACGGTTTCCAGCATCATCGTGTTGACCACGATACCCACCGACCGGGCCAGGGCCTGGCAGGTCTGGGCATCGGGCAAATGCGCCGGCAGGCGCCAGATCAGATGGGTTCCCGATGTCGTGCCGGACAGGTCGCATGGCCCGAAGAAGCGCTCCAGCGCCCGCACCAGCGCGTCGCGTCGCGCCATGTAGGTCTTGCGCAATCGCCTGAGGTGCTTTTCATAGCCGCCGCTTTCGAGGAAATCGCACAGCACCGCCTGATCGAGCCAGGGCGCGCCCTGAGACTGGCAGGGATAAGCGTGATCCAGCAATCGCAGCGCCGTCAGCGCCTGATCCACCAGTTTGGGCGGAAGCACGAGAAAGCCGATCCGCAGCCCCGGACCGATGGTCAGCGCAAACGCCGCGGAATAGATGAACCTTCCGCGCTGATCGAGCGATTGCAGCGCCGGTTTGGGCGAGCCCTCATAGCGGAACTCGCTGTCGAAATCTACCTCGAAGATATGGGCGTCCGTGTTTTCGGCCCAATCCAGCAAGGCCTGCCGCCGCGCGGTCGATAGGGTTGCCCCCATCGGAAACTGCCGCTCCGGCGTGACCGCGACCAGGGCATTGCGCCGATCGGGCAGCAGATCCACGCGCAATCCGTCCTCATCGGTGGCGACAGGTATGATCTCGGCGCCCGCCCGCGAATAGATCGGCGCGATCAGGCTGCATCCCGGGCGTTCGACGATCACAGGCGAGCCGGGGGATACGAACATCTGGCCGACCACGTTGGTCGCCTGCTGGATGCTGGAGACGATCAGGATCTGCTCGGGGTCAAGCGTCATGCCGCGGCTGGCGCCGAGGAACCGCGCTATCGCCTTGCGCAGGTAGAGCGCGCCGCGCGGATCGCCCACCCTGGACAGGTTGAAATCCGACGATTGCATGTGCCGCATCATCAGCCGCCGCCAGGTCGCGGTCGGAAACAACTCGGGATCGACCGCTTCAAGCTGGAAATCGCAAGTGATCGGCGGGTTTGCGCCCGACCGGGCCGAATTGTCCGGCTCAACCTCCGGCTCGGCCGCTTCGGCGGCGCCCGTCTCAAACGGCGCTGGCTCCGGCCAGTATTCGCTGACGAAAGTGCCCGCCCCTTCTCGCGTCTCGACGAACCCCTCGGCCTGGAGAGCCGAGAACGCCTGCAGCACGGTGTTGCGCGAGACGCCCAATTGCTGGCTCAGAGATCGTGTTCCCGGCAGCCGGGTTCCCGGCGCCAGCCGCCCGCTGGTGATCGAGGTGCTGATCTCCCCGACAAGCTGCGTTTGCAGCGTGACCGCCGCGCGCGGGTCCAATTCGAAGGATAACTGCATGGTTCGGCCTCCTGTCAAAGTGCCGTCTTGTCGATTAGACGCCAAAGGATGAACGGGGCGCAAGAAATTCGTGCTTCCTGAAAGCGCCCCGCTCCGCATTGGCAATTCAAATGTCAGACATCGTGGGCATGAAAAATCTTGTTCACGATCTTCCATTGCCCATCCAGCTTGAGCAGCGACAGGTAGTCGGTGAAACGATGCCCCGTCCAGTTGTCCGCCTCGACCCGGACCACAGCAATGGTCTCGGAGACATCGAGGATCGAGAACTGCACGACAACCTCGGTGGCCGGGCCATTTTCTTCGTGCCATCCGAACAAGGCCTCGATCGGATCGGCGAGCAGATGCTCACCCAGATGTCCGAAAATCTGCGCCCCCGGATGAAAGGCGCGCCGCATCTGCTCCGCACTGGGCGCGCGGGCGCCATCCACGTAATCCTGAAGGGTTTCGGCGATGGCTTGATAGTCTTTCAGATCAACAGCTTTCATTTCCGTTTTCCTTTTGTTTCAATGACATCTAGTTGGATTTGTGCGCTTCCAGCTCGATTTCGATCATGAATTCCGGCAGAGCGAGCCCCTCCACCTGGACCCAGGTTCCTGTCGGAAACTGCTTGGTGTAGATCGAGGCGCGATAGGCCGCGACCTCGAGAAACTTCGCCATGTCAGTCGTGTACACCCGCTCGACGATCACATCGTCAAACGTGTAGCCATAGTGCTGAAGCACCAGCGTCAGGTCGGCATAGGCGTTCTTCATCTGCTGTTCGATATCGCCAACGGCGGTGGGGGTGCCCATGTCATCCATGCTGACCGCACCCGAGATCTTGATATCGTTGCCGACCTTTACGGCGTGGGAATAGCCATAGGCCTTTTCCACATCTGGCCGCAGCAGAAAATAGTCCGGTTCTTCGGCCGTGGCACGGCTGGCGGAAAGGGCCGCAGCGCAAAGAACAGCCGCCATCAAGAGGCGGCTCGCCGGCAAGTCAATTCGCCGGGCTGCCAAGACTTTGCCAAGTTTTCCCATGATACCCCCGGCTTGGAACGCGCGTTGCACCTGGCCCGCGCTGGCAACACATGTGCCATCCGCGCTGTCTCGAACGGTGGCGGCGATGGCTCGATAGTCCCCTGGATCAACAGCTTTCAAGGCAAAATGTCCTCCCTGGTTCGCTCACCCTGCCGATGATCGCAGCGCGCACCGCACCGAGATGCCATGATCCCGGCGGTGGCGCAGTCACGCTTCACCAAAGGCGTGAGGCAGGTGGCAGGAGTTGTTTAGCACCCTGTTTCGGGTCGTCAGAGGTCCGGTACCATGGAAGTTCATGGGTCCGGTTCGCACCAGCCGACCGGCCTCAGCCCGCCGGGGCAAAGCCTCCCCCCGGTCCGCCCGACATCCTTACGTCAATCGGTCGATCAGCCGGCCCGCTCCAGCATCCCGAACAGATCGCGCGGATCGTCCGGGTCGGCGATCATGTCGAGATCGGTGTAGAATTTCGTGCCCTGGATCGCCTTCAGAACATAGCGCAGCGCCGAAAAATCCTCGATCGCAAAGCCGACCGAGTCAAACAGCGTGATCTGGCGCGCGTTGCGCCGCCCCTGCGCCTTGCCCGCGATCACCTGCCACAGCTCGGTGACGGCATGATCCGCGTCGAGCTGCTGGATCTCGCCCTCGATCCGCGTCTGCGGCGGGTATTCCACGAAGATATCCGAGCGCAGCAGGATATCGCGGTGCAGCTCGGTCTTGCCCGGGCAATCGCCGCCAATCGCGTTGATATGCACGCCGCTGCCCACCATGTTGTCGGTCAGGATGGTGGCATATTGCTTGTCGGCGGTGCAGGTGGTGATGATCTCGGCGCCCTCCATCGCCTCCTCGCCGCTCAGGCACGACACCACGTTCAGCCCATGTCCCGCCAGATTGCGCAGACATTTCGCCGTAGCCTCCGGATCGACATCGTAAAGCCGCACATTCTCGATGCCGCAGATCGCCTTGAACGCCAGGCACTGGAATTCCGCCTGCGCGCCATTGCCGATCATCGCCATGGTCCGCGCCCCCTTCGGCGCCAGATGCCGCGCCGCCATGGCCGATGTCGCCGCCGTCCTCAGCGCCGTCAACAGCGTCATCTCGCTCAACAGCTTCGGATAGCCGGTATCGACATCCGCCAGCAGGCCGAAGGCGGTCACGGTCTGCAATCCTTCGCGCATGTTCTTGGGATGGCCGTTGACATATTTGAAGCCATACATCTTGCCATCCGAAGTCGGCATCAGCTCGATCACCCCCACATCCGAGTGAGACGCCACCCGCGGCGTCTTGTCGAACAGCTCCCAGCGCCGGAAATCGGCCTCGATCTCGTCGGCCAGCGCGCGCAGCATCGCCTCGATGCCGATATGGTGTACCAGCTCCATCATGTGATGCACCGAAACAAACGGCACATAGGCAAGCTCGGACGGTTTGAGCGGCATGGTCGGTTTCTCTCTCAATAGCTCTGGGTACGGCGGTCGAGCACACGGCGGCCAAACAGGCTGGCAGTCAGATCCACCATCAGCCGCGCGGTGCGCCCGCGCTCATCCAGAAACGGGTTCAGTTCCACCAGGTCGAGCGAGCTCACCAGCCCGCTGTCATGCAGCAGTTCCATCACGTAATGCGCCTCGCGGAAGGTGGCGCCGCCCGGCACGGTGGTGCCCACGGCGGGGGCGATATCTGGCTCGATGAAATCCACATCGAGGCTGACATGCAAGAGCCCGTCCGCCGCCGCCACCTTGTCGAGGAAACCCTGCAACAGCGGCGCGATGCCGCTCTCGTCGATGGCGCGCATGTCATGCGCCGTCGCCTCCGAGGCGCGCAACAGATCGCGTTCCACCCCATCGACCGAGCGCAGCCCGAGAATGCACAGGTTCTCCGACGCCAAAACGGCAGGCAAGGCCCGCCCCAGGATCGGCTCGAAGCCGTCGAGCCCGCAGGCAAAGGCCAGCGGCGTGCCATGCAGGTTGCCGCTCGGCGAGCTTTCCAGGGTGTTGAAATCCGCATGCGCATCGAGCCACAGCACGAATTGCCGGCGCCCGCTCTCGGCGGCCGCGGCGACATGCCCGCTCACCGTGCCCAAAGACAGCGCATGATCGCCGCCGAGATAGATCGGCAGCGTTTCGCTCCTGGCCAGCTCAAAGGCATGGGCGTGCAGGCTGCGCGCCCATCCCGCCACCTCCTCGAGCTTGCGCAAATGCCGGTGCGGCGTCTCGATCCTGTCCAGATCCTCGCGCACCGCATCGCCCATGTCGCGCACATCATGGCCCAGCGCGCGCAACTCTTCCACGATCCCGGCGGTGCGATAGGCCGCCGGCCCCATGGCACAGCCGCGGCGCCCGGTGCCCTCTTCCATCGGTACGCCCAAAAGGGTGATGTCGGTCATGTGATCTCCTTCTCAAATCGTCGCTACGCCCGGATGCCTGCGTGCGCCAAGGCCGCGCCATCAGCAATTCTCGCACGAAACCGCGCCTTTGCGGGCTTTTTCGCAGGAACAACCGTGGCCCTGCCGATCAACCCGCCAACAGCGCCGCATTGCCCCCCGCCGCCGTGGTATCAACGCACAGATGCCGCTCATGCGCCACATCGTTCAGCGTCGGCACCCCGGTGATCAGCGCCACAATCGCGCCCTTGCGCGCCGCCAGTGCGCTCTCATACGCCCGTGCATCCGCACCCCACCAGATCACCCCGTGAATCCCCGCCAGCGTCTCCAAAGCCTCAGGCGCAATCGCCCCGTCGCTGCTCACGGCAACACCGCCCAGCGCCTCGACCTGCGCGACCTGTTCCGCCGCCGCGCCCGCCCCCGGCCCCATGCACAGGATCGCGCCGCGCGCCATCAGGCTCAGCGTGTTGGCCTCGCCGGTCGGCCCCGGCAGTTCCGTGCGCGAAATCAGCCGGTCCTCCCCGGCCCGCGCGATCCGCGCGATCAGAGCCGCAAGATCGGCCTCTCTCGGCCATGCGCCCGCCTCGCCCCCGGCCTGCCCTTTGGCAAAGCGCGGCAGGTAAAGCGGCCCGCCTGCCTTCGGCCCGGTGCCCGACAGCCCGTCGCCGCCAAACGGCTGACTGCCCACCACCGCGCCGATCTGATTGCGGTTGACATAGAGGTTGCCCACCTTCAGCGCGTCGGCCACTTCCTGCACCCGCCCGTCAATGCGCGTATGCAGCCCGAAGGTCAGCCCGTAACCCTTGGCATTCACCGCCGCGATCACCCGGTCGAGATCCTCGGCCTCGAAGGTCGCCACATGCAGAACCGGGCCGAAAATCTCGCGCTCCATCGCCTCGATCCCCGGCACCTTCAGCATCACCGGCGCGATGAACGTGCCGGTTTGCGGCGCCTGCAACTGGTGCAGCACCCGCCCCTCCCGCTCGGCCTGCGCCACATAGTCGGCAATCCCGCCCTGCGCCTCGGCATCGATCACCGGCCCGATATCGGTGCTCAGCCACCACGGATCGCCGACCGCAAGCTCGTCCATCGCGCCCTTGATCATCTCGATCAGATGCGGCGCGATATCCTTTTGCACGTAAAGACACCTGAGCGCCGAACAGCGCTGCCCGGCCGATTGAAACGCCGAGGCCACGATATCGCGCACCGCCTGTTCGGGCAGCGCCGTGCTGTCCACGATCATCGCGTTGAGGCCCCCGGTTTCCGCAATCAGCGGCGTGCCCGGCGCCATGTGTTCGGCCATCGCCCGGCGCACGATCTGCGCCGTCTCGGTCGATCCGGTAAACACCACCCCCGCGACCCTGTCGGACGAAGTCAGCGCCGCGCCCACCGTGCCGCCATCGCCCGGCAGCAATTGCAGCGCCGCTTGCGGCACCCCCGCCTCATGCAGCAAGCGCACCGCGATGGCCGAGATGATCGGCGTCTGCTCCGCCGGTTTCGACAGAACAGCGTTGCCCGCCGCCAGCGCCGCTCCGATCTGGCCGGTGAAGATCGCCAGCGGGAAATTCCACGGGGAAATCGCCACGATCACGCCGCGCGCCTCATGCGCTGCATTCTCGGCTTCGCCCGCATAATAGCGCAGGAAATCCACCGCCTCGCGCAATTCGCCCACCGCGTCGGGCAGGAATTTCCCCGCTTCCTTCGCCAGCGCCGCAAAGATCACGCCATAATTGGCCTCATAGAGATCCGCCGCCCGGCGCAGCACCCCCGCGCGCTCCGCCGCAGGTGCCTGCCATATCGCTGCATCCTCGAGCGCCCGCGCCACAGTGGCCTGATCCGCCTCGCGCACCCGCCCGATTTCCTCACCCGTCGCCGGATTGTAAATCGGCCGCACCGCGCCTTGCGCCTTGCGCACCGTCAGCGGCCCGGCCTCGGGCAGCGCCGCGTCGCGCGCAGCCGCGATCTCGGCCAGCGTCTCCTCGTCGGAAAGATCGAACCCGCGCGAGTTCTTCCGCTCCGCGCCGAAAATCTCCGCCGGCCGGCGCAGCCCCTGCGGCGCCTCGGCCCGCTCCACGCCCTCAAACGGATCGGCGGCAATCTCGGCCGGATCGACATCCTCATCGACGATCTGATGCACGAACGAGGAATTCGCCCCGTTCTCCAGCAGGCGCCGCACCAGATAGGCCAGCAGGTCGCGATGCGCCCCCACCGGCGCGTAAATCCGGCAGCGCCCCTTGGTGTCCTTCAACACGATCTCGTGCAGCCGCTCGCCCATCCCGTGCAGTCGCTGGAATTCAAACGGCCGATCTCCCGCCAGTTCCAGAACCGCCGCCACCGTATGCGCGTTATGGGTGGCGAACTGCGGATAAATCCGGCTCGAATAGCCCAGCAATTTCCGCGCATTGGCGATATAGCTCACATCCGTCGCCTGTTTCGAGGTGAACAGCGGGAAATCCTGCAACCCCTCGACCTGCGCCAGCTTCATCTCGGTGTCCCAATAGGCGCCCTTCACCAGCCGCACCATGATCCTGCGATCCAGCCGTTCGGCGGTCTCGTAAAGCCAGTCGATCACCGCCCCGGCGCGCTTGCCATAGGCCTGCACCACCACGCCGAAGCCGTCCCACCCGGCCAGTTCCGGGTCAGACAGCACCGCCTCGATCACCTTCAGCGACAGCACCAGCCGGTCCTGCTCCTCGGCATCGACATTGAGCCCCATATTCGCCGCCCTGGCCTGGCGCGCCAGATCCCGCACCACTGGCACCAGCTCGGCCATGATCCGCTCTTCCTGCGCCACCTCATAGCGCGGATGCAGCGCCGACAGCTTGATCGAAATCCCCGGATTGGCCTCGACAGAACCCTTGGTGCAGGCCTTGGCGATTCCCGTGATCGCCTCCGCATAGGATTTGGCGTAGCGCTCCGCATCGGCGCGCGTCATCGCCGCCTCGCCCAGCATGTCATAGCTGTAGGTATAGCCCTCTGCCTCGCGCTTTCGCGCCCGCTCCATCGCCGCGCCGATGCTCTGGCCGAGCACGAATTGCTGGCCCATCTGCTTCATCGCCTGGCTCACCGCAAGCCGGATCACCGGCTCGCCAAGCCGTTTCATCGCGCCGCGCAGCACCCCCGCCAGCCCCGGCTTTTCGTCGTCCAGCACACGGCCCGTCAGCATCAAGGCCCAGGTCGAGGCATTGACCAGCGGCGACGACGCCCCGCCCAGATGCTTGCCCCAGTCCGACGGCGCCACCTTGTCTTCGATCAGCGCGTCCATGGTTTCGGCATCCGGCACCCGCAGCATCGCCTCGGCCAGACACATCAGCGCCACGCCTTCGCGGGTCGAGAGGCCATATTCGGCAAGGAAATGCTCCATCAGCGATGGCTTGTCGCCGCTGCGTATGCGCCGCACCAGGTCCTCCGCGCGGGTCGAAATCTGCGCCCGCTGCGCGGCCGCCAAATCCGCCTCCGACACCAGCCGTGCCAAAACCTCGGCCTCCGGGACAAATTTCAGCGAACGGGTGAAGCGGGACAATCCAGACGTGGTCATGACAGCTCTCCTTGCGGGTCATGTTCTAGATACCGCAAAGAGGATGGACGGAGCGCCCAATTACAGCTTATCTTGCAGGTCATTCGACTGAAAAATCGGGAAACCACAGACCATGCGCCCAAGCCTCGACTCGATCGACCGCAAGATCATTGACGAGCTGGTGCGCGATGCACGTCTGCCGGTGGCCGAGCTGGCGCGCCGCGTCGGGCTGTCGAAAACTCCGGTGGCACAGCGCCTGAAACATCTCGAAGACAGCGGCTTGATCACCGGTTACCGCGCCATGCTCTCACCGATCAAGCTGGGCCTCAGCCATGTCACCTATGTCGAGGTCCGCCTCACCGACACCCGCGAGGCGGCGTTGGGGAAATTCAACACCATGGTGCGCGACATTCCCGAGATCGAGGAATGCTACATGATCGCCGGTGGCTTCGACTATCTCCTGAAGGTGCGCTCGCGCGATATCGAAGACTACCGCCGGATCATGGGCGAGAAGATCTCGGCCCTTCCCTTCGTCAGCGCCACCTCGAGCTATGTCGCCATGGAAGCGGTGGTCGAACAGGCGCTGATCAGCCTGTGAGCGCCGCCGCGGCCTAGCGAACCCCGACTGATTGCCACCCTGCGCGCAACCGTACTGCCCGGCTTCGCCCCTGCTCAGGGTGGCCCTGCCCACGACCGCTCTGCACCAACTGCCCTGCACCACCTGCGCAACTCATTCCCGTTCCGCCCAACGCTACGTCGCTCTGCGCCGCTCTGCGCCGCGTTGCCGCCTCCTTGCCGCCCTCGCCCGCCCCGCTCAGGCGATTTCGCCCGCGACGCTCCGCTCAATGCGGTGTTCCGCCATCGACCATGCCCTCGCGCCCCCGCCCCGGTGGCTGCGCGTCACCGGTCGCGCCGCCGCGCATGTCGGGGGAAAAGAAGGTGTGGCAGGCCCGTCCCTTGTGTTTGGAGGCATAGAGCGCAAGATCGGCATCGGCCAGCATCCGCGCCGCGTCCGGCGGGGCATAGGCGCTCGACAGTACCGTGCCGCAGCTGGCCGATATCTGGCATACCTGATCGCCGAACGGGATCGGCGTTTCCAGCTTGCCGATGATCCGTGTCGCCACCGCCTGCAGCCGCTCCGGGTCGAGCAGCCCGGCAAAGATCAGCACGAATTCGTCGCCGCCAACGCGCGCCACCATGTCGTCGGCGCGGGTCTCCTCGACCATGATCCGCGCCACCTGCTGCAATACGTGATCGCCCGCCGCATGACCCATCGTGTCATTGACCGCCTTGAAGTAATCCAGATCGATATGCATAAGCGCAAATGGCTGCCCCGCGGCGGTCAGCCGGCCCAGGATGTGATCCATCGCGCGGCGGTTCTTCAAGCCGGTCAGCGTATCGGTATAGGCGCGCTCCTCCGCCGCGATCATCGCGCCCTGCAGCTGGATGTTGAGCTTGCGCGAGGCCGCCATCGCCGCCGATTTCGCCTCGACCAGATAGAGCATCTCGATGGCCAGGTCGGTGGCCGCGAAATCGCCGCTCGAAAGCTCGTAATCGCGCACCGCGTCCAGCACCGAGATCCCGAAGGAGAGGTTCAGCAGCACACCCGCCTCGCCCGGCAGCGGCATCAACACGCCCTTGAACGCCGTGGTCGGCACATCGCGGAATTTCAGATGCAGCTTCATGTCGCTCGATGCCATCAGATCGGCCATGGTGCGCACGTTTCGCGGGCGGCGCAGCTCGAACAGCTCGAGGAAGCGCCGCGTCGCCAGCGGTGCCTCGGGGCGCAGCTTTTGCAGCGTCGGCCCGACATGGCGGATATGGCCCGACGCATCGACGATCACATGCATCGGACACAGCACATCCAGGATCGGGATCATCTGGTCGACAATGTGCATCCTGCGTTCCTCTCGTTGTTGCCCGGCCCGGCTCATTTCCGACCCGGCGCGCTCAGGCTTCCCGGCTCCGGTTCACGCGCCTGCCCGGCCCCGGCGCCGTTTTCTGCCCGCCCCATGGCTCTTTCCGGTCCCGGCGCCATTTCCGCCCCCGGCCGCTTGTGGGGCCATGTTCGCAGCGCTGTTTCGCGCCCGACCCCGGCGCCGGATCATGCCTGCCCCGGTTGCCCATGCCCGGCCCGGCCCAGTTTGCTCCGCCACGCCCGTGCCCATCTCATCCCCGGCCCCGGCCCTGCCGCGCCTGTCCGGCCCGCGAGGCGCCGCTGTCGCCCTGTGCCGCCCTTGCGCCACCGGCCAGATCGCCCCCGGCCCCGGCGCCGAGTTCGAAATCCCGCCCCGCCGCAAAGCCGGTTTCGATCAGCGTGATATCGACCACCTCGAGCCCGCTTTGCCCGCCCTTGTGTTCGAGCAGAACCAGCGCGCCGTAATCGTCGGCCAGCGAGCGCAGCATCCCGATCATCACATGGCCAAAACCCTCGACCCGCGCGCTCACCGTCAGCGAAAAGCGGTCGGGAGCATGTTCGCGCAGCTCGAGCTGCGGCAGCTCCAGATCATCGACAGCCAGCCGCGCCCGATCCGGCAAATCATCGAGCGAATGCAGGAAATCCACGAAATCCTCGCCGCCAAAGCGCAGCAGCCGGCGCACCGCCTCGGCATTGGCATGGCTGACGAGATAGGTTCCGATATCTTCCAGAACCTCCGAGCGCGCCTTGCCCAGCTCGCCCGAGACCGCCTCCAGAGCGCGCTGGGTCAGCTCGTCATCATAGATCAGCATCGCCTCGAACTCGACAAAGCCCAGCCCGGCGGCGACGCTGGCGCGCAGCCAGGTCTCCTCGCCATAGGTATCGCCCACAAATCGCTGGATCGTCCGGTTGATCAGCCCGTGCATCTGCCTCTTCCGCTCGCATTCGCCTCTTTGGCCAAGCATGACGCCGCGGTGTTTAACAAAGGCTCAACGTTTTCAATTTTCGGGAAAAATGCTCCACCGGCCCGGCCCGCACCGGTCAATCCCGGCACTCCCGGCTTTCCCTGATCAATAATGCCCAGGCCCGGGCGCAATAGGGCGCTGCACTTTCTGCCCTGCGCGGCGCCAGCTCAGAAATCGGTCGGCGCCCCGCCCTCTTCCTTGCGCCGCGCCACGAAGGCCGCCAGCTCCTCGCGGATGGCCTCGTCCATCGCCGGCGCCTCGAACTCCGCGATGATCCGCTTGTAGATGCCGTGGGCGCGCTCCGCGGTCCAGACCCCGCCGGCCAGATCCCAGGCTTCGAAATTGCGCCAGTCGCTCAGGAACGGCTGATAGAAGGCGGTGGTATAGCGCTCCTGGGTATGCTCCAGCCCAAAGAAATGCCCCTGCGACCCCACCGAGGCAATCGCCTCCAGCGCGATATCGTCCGGTGTCGTCGCCCAGACGCTCGGCTCCATGTAGCGCTGTATCTGCTGCAACACCTCGCAATCCATCACGAATTTCTCCGGGCTGGCGATCAGCCCGCCCTCCAGCCAGCCGGCGGCGTGATAGACCATGTTGGTCCCCGATTGCACCGCCGCCCAGAGCGAATTGGAGGTCTCCCACATCGCCTGCGCATCCGGCACATTGGCGGCGCACACGCCGCTTGAGCGCAGCGGCAGCTTGTAGAACCGCGCCATCTGCCCGGTCATCTGGGTGGCGCGCATGTATTCCGGCGTGCCGAAGGCCGGTGCGCCCGATTTCATGTCGACATTGCTGGTGAACGTGCCGATGGCACAGGCCGCGCCGGGCCGGATATACTGGGCCAGCGCAATCGCGATCAGCCCCTCGGCGATGCTCTGCGCCACGGCCCCGGCCATCGTCACCGGCGCCATTGCGCCCGCCAGCGTGAACGGCGTCACCACCAGCCCCTGGTTGCGCCGCGCCATCCGCATCCAGCCATCCAGCATCGGCTCGTCATGCTTCAAGGGCGAGGTCGAATTGATGTTGGTATAAAGCTTCGGCCCTTCGTCGAACTCCTCGTGCGAATGCCCCCCGGCAATCCGCACCATCTCCATAACATCCTCGACCCGCTCGCGGCCCAGCGAATAGGTATGCACCACCTTGTCACTCATCGTCAGCTTGTCATAAAGCACATCGAGATGGCGCACCGAGGCGTGGATATCCTGCGGCTCGACGGGATAGCCGCCGATGAAATGGATACAGTTGAAATACTGGCTCAGCTTGATGAAATCGGCGCACATTTCGCGCGTCCCCACCATCTTGCGCCCGGTTTCCAGGGTCCAGTAGGCCGGCGGCGAAGAGACATTGCCGAACAGGATATGCTTGCCGCCGATGCTCAGCGCCCGCTCGGGATTGCGCGGCGTCATGGTCCATGTTTCCGGCGCCTTGGCCAGCATCTCCATGATGAAATCGCGCCCCAGCCGGACGTTTTCGCCGTTGATGATCGCCCCCGCCTCGCGGAAGATCTCCAGCGCCTCGGCGTTCAGGATCTCGATGCCGATCTCTTCGAGAATGCGCATCGCGCCCTCGTGAATCGCCTGCACCCCGGCCTCGTCCAGCGGCTCGGTCGGGCGGTCGTGATTGACCGGTAGCCGCCACGGGCTCTGCTCGATCACCTCGCTGCCGCGCCGCTGCGCCGCGCCCGCGCGCCCGCCGCTGCGCCGACCGCCACTTGTCGCCCTGGTCATGATCGCTCTCCCTGTTCGCCTGGGGTCGATCATTCGGCGCAGCACGTGGACGCGCCTGCCCAGTGGCGACGAAACCTGTCGCATTTGGGCCAACAGGTTGTCACATCCACGTCGCCGCACGCGACCGCTCCAAAACCGTAGCCGCGCAGTTTGCCGCCGTCGCGCCAATGAGCCCTTCAAACCTCACGCCCCCAGCAAAGCGCCATCGCGCTACAACGGCTGCCACCGGCCTGATTTTTCGCCGAAAAATCGCCGCCCGCTGCCCGGCAGCACATGCCTGCCGGCGCGAAAAGGGTGCCAATGCGGATTTCGCCCGGCGGATCTCGGGCTCAATCCCGGCGAGATGGCTTTCACAGCCCGTCTCTCGACGCTTGCCAAGCCTTGCTCTGGCACGAAGCGATGTGCCGCGATCGTGCTGCTCCGGTCAGAAGCGCAACGCCCCGCCGCGGTCAAGGCACCTCAAGACACCCGGCCTAGAAGCCGAACCCCGACCTTCGGACGATGCTGGAAAGAGGTGCAACAACCGCCTCGCGGCAGGTAACCCAACCCCTTGCGCCTCATTCACACTTGGAATGGCCGCAGCTGCCGCAGGTCATGCAGCCCTCGATCATCCGCATGTCATACTGGCCGCAATTCGGGCAGGCCGGGCCCTTCGGCGGCCCATCGAAATTGACCACCTGCGCCTGCGGATCTGATTTCAGCCCCATCCCCTCACCGGCGATAAAGCCGATGGCGATCATGTGGCGCTCGATCACCCCGCCGATCGCGGCCAGGATCGAGGGGATGTATTTTCCGCCCATCCACGCCCCACCACGCGGATCGAACACCGCTTTCAGCTCCTCAACCACAAACGACACATCGCCGCCGCGCCGGAACACCGCCGAAATCATCCTTGTCAGCGCCACGGTCCAGGCGAAATGCTCCATGTTCTTCGAGTTGATGAACACCTCGAAGGGCCGCCGGTGGCCGTTGATGATGATATCGTTCACCGTCAGGTAGATCGCATGTTCGCTGTCGGGCCATTTCAGCTTGTAGGTCGAGCCTTCCAGCGAGGTCGGCCGGTCCAGCGGTTCGGTCATGTAGACCACCTCGGCGCCCCTGTCGGCCTCGGGCGCGGCATCGCTCTTCTCGCTCACGCTCAGAACCGACCCGGTGACCTCGTTGGGCCGGTAGGTGGTGCAGCCCTTGCAACCCGTATCCCAGGCCTGCATGTAGACATCCTTGAACGCGTCAAACGAGATGTCCTCGGGCACGTTGATGGTCTTGGAGATGCTCGAATCGATCCATTTCTGCGCCGCCGCCTGCATCTTCACATGCTCGGCGGGGGCCAGCGTCTGGGCATCGACGAAATGATCCGGCAGCGGTGCGTCGCCGAATTTCTCGCGCCACAGCGCGACGGCATAATCCACCACCTCTTCCTCGGTGCGCGAGCCGTCCTTCTGCAACACCTTGCGGGAATAGGCATAGGCAAAGACCGGCTCGATCCCGGACGAGACATTGCCGGCATAGAGCGAAATCGTCCCGGTCGGCGCGATGCTGGTCAGAAGCGCGTTGCGAATGCCATGTTCGGCAATCGCCGCGCGCACATCCGCATCCATCGCCTGCATCGCCCCGCTCTCCAGGTATTTTTCGGCGTCAAACAGCGGGAAGGCGCCCTTTTCCTTCGCCAGTTCCACGCTCGCCAGATAGGCGGCCCGCGCGATCGCCTTCAGCCACGCCTCGGTCTGCGCCGCCGCCTCGTCGCTGCCATAGCGCAGGCCCACCATCAACAGCGCGTCGGCCAGCCCGGTCACGCCGAGGCCGATGCGCCGCTTGGCCGCCGCCTCGCGGGCCTGCTGCTCGAGCGGAAAGCGCGACGCATCCACCGTGTTGTCCATCATCCGCACCGCAATGCTGACCAGTTCGGCCAGCCCCGCTTCGTCGATCTGCGCGCCTTCCTCGAACGGCACCTGCACCAGCCGCGCCAGGTTGATCGAACCCAGAAGGCAGGCGCCATAGGGCGGCAAAGGCTGCTCGCCGCAGGGGTTGGTCGCGGCGATCTCCTCGCAATAGCCGAGGTTGTTCATCTGGTTGATCCGGTCGATGAAGATCACCCCCGGCTCGGCGAAATCATAGGTCGCCTGCATGATCCGGTTCCACAGATCGCGCGCCTCGACGGTATGATAGATCTTGCCCTCGAATGTCAGATCCCACGAGCCGCCCGCTTTCACCGCCGCCATGAAATCATCGGTGATCAGCACCGACATGTTGAACATCCTGAGCCGCGCCGAATCGCGCTTGGCGGTGATGAAATCCTCGATATCGGGGTGATCGCAGCGCATCGTCGCCATCATCGCGCCGCGCCTGCTCCCCGCGCTCATGATCGTGCGGCACATCGCGTCCCACACATCCATGAAGCTGAGCGGCCCCGACGCATCCGCCGACACCCCCTTCACATCCGCGCCCCTCGGCCGGATGGTCGAGAAATCATAGCCGATGCCGCCGCCCTGCTGCATGGTCAGCGCGGCCTCTTTCAGGTTGTCGAAGATGCCGCCCATGCTGTCCGGAATCGTGCCCATCACGAAACAGTTGAACAGCGTCACGTTGCGCCCGGTACCCGCGCCCGCCGTGATCCGCCCGGCGGGCAGGAATTTGAAATCCTCGAGGGCTGCGTAAAACCGCTCTTCCCAGGCTTCCGGGTCGGCCTCGGGCTTGGCCAAGGCGCGCGCGATCCGCCGCCAGCTGTCCTCCACCGACAGGTCGACAGCCGTGCCATCGGCCTGTTTCAGGCGGTATTTCATGTCCCAGATCTGTTCGGCGATAGGGGCGGCGAAACGGGTCATGGTATCTCATCCTGTCGGGCAGGTTGCGGTGCTGGCTCAAGACGTCCGACGATAAAGAGACCGGCATGCGCGGGCAATATCAAACTCGAGACCGACGCATTTACCCGGGCAATTGTGCAATCCGGGCCACTGGTAGAATCGGCGGAAGGTCTCTACCCTACCACATATAGGGGGAACAATTGAAGAACTTCGTGCATCTTGTGAAACTTTCGGTCGGCAGCGAAAGCGTCGAAACCCTGGCGGCGTGGCAGAAAACCCGCGCGGCCCAGGCCGAGGATGGCTTGCCGCGCCATGTCACGCGGATGTGGCCCCGGCGCGAGAAGGAGATCCTTGCCGGCGGCTCGATCTACTGGGTCATCAAGGGCGCGATCCAATGCCGCCAGCGCATCCTCAGGCTTGACGAGGCCATCGGCGCCGACGGCATCCGCCGCTGCGCCATCGTGCTCGATCCCGAGTTGCATCATACCGCCGCCGCGCTCAAACGCCCGTTCCAGGGCTGGCGCTACCTCGCCCCCGCCGACGCTCCGCCCGACCTCTCCAAGTCCCGCGCCAGCGATGATGATATCCCGCCCGATCTCTCCGCCAAACTGGCCGAGATCGGCGTGCTCTGACATGCGCCTGCAGGGGCTCCTTCCCCTTGCGCTCATGCTCTTGCCGACAGATGCGCGCGCCGCCTGCATCTGCCTGAAATGCGCCCTGCCGCAATACGAGATGTTCCAGGCGGTTTCCTCCAGCATGGCCCCCGGGATCGAAGCCGGAGACTGCGTCGTCGCAACCCTCGTCGATCCCGCACAGCGGGTGCCGCAGCGCGGCGATGTCATCGTGTTCCGGGACGAGGCCGTCGGGTCGAAATTCATCTACCGCGTCATCGGCCTTCCCGGTGACCGGGTCGCACTCAGGAAAGGTGTCGTCTGGCTCGACAACATGGCCCTGCCACAGATGCGCGTGGCCGATTACAGCTTCTTAGTCGCGCCCCAGGGGCCGCAGGCGATCCTGCCCAGATGCCCCGAACCAGCGGCGCCCGGTAAAACCTGCCAGATCGCGCAATTTCGCGAAACCCTGCCGTCCGGGCGCAGCTACAGCGTGCTCGACATGGGCGACTCCCCGCTCGACACGACAGTGGACAGTGTCGTGCCCCCCGGCCACGTCTTTGTGCTCGGCGATAACCGCGACAATGCCGCCGACAACCGCCTCCCGGCCGCGCGTGGCGGCCGCGGGCTGATCGCCGTGTCAGATATCCTCGGGATCTTCGAAGACCTCACCCCGGGAGCCGCCCCGAACTGACCGCCTTCGGTGTCGGCTGGTTGAAGCGGGTTGCGCCGCCTTTGGCGTCGCGGGGGGCCTCGCTTCGCTCGGCCCGGGGCCAGGCGGCAAGCGCCGCACTGTTGCGATCCGCGCCTGCGCGCGCCGCAAGCGCAGCAATGCGTATCCTCAGAAGCAAAGAATCCTGGCTGCGATCGTGGAAAAGCGCGTGCCTCGGCCCTGTTCCGCGGCCCCGCGCCGGGCCTACGCCACGCCCAATCGCTCCTGCAACGCCGCCATTACCTGCCGGTCCGCCCGGCTGCAATTGGCCCCCCGCGACCGATACAGCGTCGCCTGGCTCTTCAGCACCAGCCCGTCGGACAGCATCTTCAGGTGATTGGCGCGCAGCGTGTCGCCGGTCGAGGTGATATCGGCCACCGCCTCGGCGGTCTCGTTCTTCACCGTGCCCTCGGTTGCGCCCTGGCTGTCGACCAGCTGGTAATCGGCCACACCATGCTCGCGCAGGAAATCGCGCACCAGCCGGTGATACTTGGTCGCGATCCTGAGGCGAAAGCCATGCGCGGCGCGAAACGCCGACGCCGCCGCGTCGAGATCGTCGAGACAATCGACATCGACCCAGCAGGACGGCACCGCGATGATCAGATCGGCATCGCCAAAGCCCAGCGGCGCCAGCTCCTCGACCTGGCGCTCCCAGGCGCCCAGCTTCTCGCGGATCAGGTCGGTGCCGGTCACCCCGAGATGGATCCGCCCGGCGGCCAGCTCGCGCGGGATCTCGCCGGCCGAGAGTAAGACCAGCTCAACCCCCTCGATACCATCGACGGCGGCGGCATATTCGCGCTCCGATCCGGTGCGCATCAAGGTTATGCCGCGCTGCCCGAACCAGTGAAATGTCTTTTCCATCAACCGGCCCTTTGAGGGCACACCGAGCTTGATCGTCATAGCCGCCCCTCTCTCAGCGCCAGCATCAGACCGGGCCGCAGCACGCCTCCCACCGCCGGGATCTCGCGCGCCTTCTTGCCATTGCCCTGCCCCAGCCGCTTGGTCAGCGCGTCATAGCGCCCGCCGGTGGCGATAGCGGGCAGATCGGGGCGCGCTTCGGCATAGAACCCGAACACGAAACCGTCGTAATATTCCATCTGGGTGCGGCCATACGAGGTCTCGAAATCCAGCTCCGCCACATCGACACCGCGGTGCGACAGCGCCAGGCTGCGCGCTTCCAGCCGCGCCACCGCTCCCTGGATCGCGGGCATATCCACCGCGATGTCGCGCAGCCGTGTCAGCGCATAGGGCATGGTCTCGCGCACATTCAGCAGCGCATCCATCAGCGCAACCTCTCCCGCCGCCAGCGGCGGTGCCGCGGCGTCGTCGCGCAGCGCCGCGATCCGGGCTTCCACCTCGGCGCGGCTGCGCAGCCCGATTTCCGCGCCGGCGCCGGCAAACGGATCCTCCGCCGCCAACAGCGCCGCCCGGCTCGCCGGGACCGGTGCGCGCCCCGAAAAGCGGTCGATCAGCGCGCGAAACCGGCGCGGCCGCCAGATATGGCGCATCAGCGCCGCCTTGCGCCGCGCCGTGGTGTTCAATCCCGAAACCGCCGCCGTGAGAATCCCGATATCGCCGGTCGCCGCGCGCACCGGCAGCCCGGTCAGCGCCGCGCGGATCAGCGAGAATACCTCGGCATCCGCCGCCGCCGGGTTGTCGCGCTCGAAAATCTCGTAGCCGACCTGGAGGTATTCATTGCTCCGCGCCGCATCGTCCTCCTGACGGCGAAACACCTCTCCGGCATAGGTATAGCGCACCGGTTCGGCACCATGCGCCATGTGCATCTGCACCACAGGCACGGTGAAATCCGGGCGCAGCATCTGCTCGCCCCTGAGCGCATCGCTGGTCACATAGGCGCGGCCGCGGATATCCTCGCCGTAAAGGTCGAGCAGCGTCTCGGCAGGCAGCAATATCGGCGCCTCGATGGGCTGCGCCCCCGCCGCCATGAACGCGCCCTTGAGCCGCGCCGCCTCGGCCCGGTTCGCCGCCAGGATCGGCATCAGCCCGCCTGCCCGTCGAGGATTTCGCGCACTTTGGCAACCAGGTCGGCGCGCGGCACTTCAAACTGACTCGGGCGCTCCTTCCATTCCTCCAGGGTGGCGTTCTCGGCGATCTCCGCGCCCAGGATCAGATCCTTGATCTGCACCTTCCCGGCCGCGAATTCCTCGCTCCCGGCAATCACCGCAACGGGGCTTTGCCGCTTGTCGGCATATTTGAGCTGGTTGCCGAAATTCTTCGGATTGCCGAGATAGACCTCGGCGCGGATACCCGCGGCGCGCAGCTCGCTGCCCATCGCCTGATACTCGGCCATCCGCTCGCGATCCATCACCGTCACAACCACCGGCCCCTGCGCCTTCGACGTGATCCGCCCCTTCTCACGCAGCGCCGCCAGCAAGCGATCCACGCCGATCGACACCCCCGTCGCCGGCACCGCCTGCCCGGTGAAGCGCTTGACCAGATCGTCATACCGCCCGCCGCCCGCAACCGAGCCGAACTGGCGCTTGCGGCCCTTCTCGTCGAGGATTTCAAAGGTCAGCTCGGCCTCGTACACCGGCCCGGTGTAATAGCCCAGACCGCGCACGACAGAGGGGTCAATCACAATCCGGTCGGGGCCATAGCCCTGGGCATCGAGGAGCGAAGCGATCTCTTCCAACTCGGCCACGCCTTCGGCGCCAATCGCGCTTTCCCCGACGGCACCGCGCAGATTGGCCAGCGTCGCCGCGTTGTCGGCCCCCTTCGAGGTCAGAAACCGCACCACCGGCTCGGCCTGTTCGTCGCTCAGCGCGACGCCATCAATATAGGCCCCCGACGCATCCAGCCGCCCCTTGCCGAGCAATTCGCGCACGCCTACCTCACCGACCTTGTCGAACTTGTCGATGGTGCGCAGCACCGCATCCCGGGTCTCGCCCTCACCAACGCCCATGATCTCAAGAACGCCATTCAGAACCTTCCGATTGTTCACCCGCACGATGTAATCGCCGCGCGCGATCCCGACCGCTTCCAGGCAATCGGCCAGCAGAGCACATATCTCCGCATCCGCCGCCATGCTGGCGCTGCCCACCGTATCGGCATCGCATTGATAAAACTGGCGAAACCGCCCTGGCCCCGGCTTTTCATTGCGCCAGACCGGCCCCATGGCATAGCGCCGGTAGGGATTGGGCAGATCGTTGCGATGCTGGGCATAGACCCGCGCCAGCGGCGCCGTCAGATCATAGCGCAGCGCCAGCCAGTCGCCCTTGCCGTCGTCCTCGTCCTCCTGCCAGGCAAACACGCCGGCATTGGGCCGATCGACATCCGGCAGGAACTTGCCCAGCGCCTCGAGGGTCTCGACCGCGCTGCTTTCCAAAGCATCGAAGCCATAGCCATGATAGACCTCCGCGATCCTGCGCAGCATCGCGTCGCGCTCGGACACCTCGGCGCCAAAATAATCGCGAAACCCCTTGGGCGTGATCGCCTTGGGGCGCGGGGTTTTCTTCTGCTTGGCCATGGCTCGTTTTCCTTGCCTTTGTCTTGCGGCAAGGCTCTATCGGATGGGCCGCGTCGGGGCAAGGCGCCGCTTGCCGGCCCCCTTGACCGATCCGCCCGGCGCGGTCATGTAGCGGCCATGGAAAAGCTCGAAGAGAAAATCGCCCATCTCGAACGGCTCTGCGATGATCTGAGCGAGATCGTCGCGGCGCAGGCCGAGGATATCACCACCCTCAAGCGCCGGGTCGAGATGCTGATGCGCCGCGAGGGCGAGCGTGAAGCCTCCGGCGGCGGCCACAGCTATGGTGCCAGCGAACCGCCGCCGCCGCATTACTGAAACCCGCCCTCGGAGGCGTCAGCCCTGGCTGTCCCAGGCCATCACCTTGCCATCGCTGAGCAACAGGTTGCTCCAGCCCTGGGCGCCCTCGAAGCGGTTGTAGACGCTCAGGAATACGGTCGATTTCTCCAGCCTCGAAATACTCGCGCCGCAAGGCTTGGTCCGCGCGACCCCGCATTTGCCGGATTTCAGCTTTTCATAGGCGATGTCGGTGGGCTTTTTCGTCCGCGCCTTGACCGGCAGACCATAACGCAGCGCCTCGTACATGCCCGCCGAGCCGAACACCGCCAGCGCGGCGGTAAACTGGCGCGGGCAGCCGTCGGAAAACCCGGTGACATAGAAGGTGTGCAGGCCCTGGCTCCCCGGCGCGCTGTCAAAGACCCGGTATTTCGCGCCGCGCTCGGGATACTTGGCGACCTCCTGGCCCAGTTGCCCGCGCTTGGCATGGCAGGCCCGGGCGATCTGGCCGAAGGGCAGGATCTCGCCCGGCGCCGTATCGCGCAGGCTCGCGCCGCCGCCCGACCGCGCCGCCGATCCGCCGCCGAACCATCCGCCGCGTCCGGCGCCGGTCTCTTCCCTTGCCTCCGCTGCGCCGAGCGAGGCCTCCTCTACAGTCTCCGCAGGCGGCGTATCGGCCGCATCATTGGCTGTCTCGGGCTCGCTTTCCGGCGCCACCTGCCGCTTGCGCATCAGCCGCTGGAACAGGCCGACCGACTCATCGCTCTCCTCGGGCGCCGCCACAGCCTCGACCACGGGCGCGGGCCCCGCGACATCGACCTCGTCGAGCCGCTTGATATCGGCCAGCGGATCGGCGCAGGCCGACAGCAACAGCAGGGCCGGCAGAACCGGCAGGGTGGCGGCAAGTCTTGACATACGCTCTCCCCAGGCGTGACCCCTGCCTCTTACCCGATATGGCAGGCCCCGGTCCAGCAATCTGCAAGATGACGCCGGGTTTCGGCTTATCCCCGCGCGTCTCCCCGCGCCCGGCGCGGCCGCGCCAGATGGCCCAGCATGGCCAGGGCGAACAGCCCGATGCTGATCAGCCAGACCCCGAGAGCAAAGGCGATCAGCGCCGCCAGCATCGGCGCCAGCGCGCCCAAAACGGGCAAGACCGCCAGAAGCCCGGGCCAAAGCGCCCCGGTCCAAAGCACATGGCCCAGCGTCAGGGCGAGCCAGCCCAGCCCGAGCGCCGCGCCGGTCAGGTTTGCCCCCAGCACCAGCCCGGCGCCGCGGCGCGCTGCCATGCCGCGCCGGAACGCCACCACCTGGCGATGCACATCCTCCTGCACCGCCATCAGCGCCGGAACCACCATCAACACCAGCACCACGCCGAAGCCCAGCCCGTAGACCAGCGTGATCACCGTCGGCTTGAGGAACTGCGCCTGTTGCGAGCGCTCGTAGAGCAGCGGCGCGAGGCCGATCACGGTCGTCGCCGTGGTCAGGAAAACCGGGCGCAGCCGGTCCGCCGCGCCGTCGATGATCGAGGGCACCAGCCCGCGCTCCTCGGCGTAGTCGTCGATGGTGGTGACCAGCACGATGGAATCGTTGATGATGATCCCGATCATGCCCAAGAGACCGACCACCGAGAACATGCTCAGCGGCACATCCCAGACGGCATGGCCATAGATCGTGCCAACGAGGCCGAAGGGGATGATCGCCATTACCACCAGCGGCCTTGTCCAGCTGGAAAACACCCAGGCCAGCACCAGGTAGATCCCGGTCAGGCACAGCATCAGCCCGAGGCTGGCATCGGCGAGGAACTCGTCCTCCTGCTCGGCAAGGCCCGAAAGCTGCCATTCGACCTGATGGCGCGCCGCGATGTCGGGCAGGATCTCCTCCTCCAGCGCGCGCATGATCTCCTCGGCGCGCGCCGGGTTGTCCTCGGAAAGATCGCCGGTGACCGACACGGTGCGAATACCGTTCTCGCGCTTGACCATCGAGAAACCGGCGCGGTTCTGAACGCTCACCAGATCGGCCAGCGGCACGTATTCGCCGGTCGGCGTACGCATCTGGCTGCGCTCCAGGAAATCCGCCGTCAGCTCGCCCTTGGGCAGGCTCACCCGGATCTCGGCGCTGCGCGGCCCGTCGGGATAGGTCGCCGCCTCCAGCCCGTTGAGGCGATGGCGCAACACCCGGCCCAGCCCGTCGATGGTAAAGCCCAGCGCCTGGCCCTGCGCGGTCAGCTCGAGGATCAGCTCATCCTTGTCATAGGGCAGGCTGTCTTCCACCGCGCTGATCTCGGGATAGCGCAGCACGGCGGTTTTCAGCGTCTCGGCGGCGGCTTTCAGGGTCTTTGCATCGGCGCCGAAGAACTGCACATCGAGCGCCTCGCCCCCCGGCCCCGAACGCCAGCCGCGAAAGCTCAGCACCTCGACCAGCGGATGGTTGGGCACGCGATCCTGCAATTCGGCGACGAAGGCAAAGCTGGAATAGGGCCGCAGGTCGGCGTCGATCAGCTCGATCGCGATGCCGCCCAGCAGATCGGGGTCCTTGGTCTCGGCGCCGGGCAGGTCGCGGCCCGAATTGCCGCCGACCTCGGCGATCACATAGTCGATCGGATTGCGGCCATAGCGGGTCTCGTATTCCGCGCCCAGCTCATCGACCGCCTGTTGCAGCGCGCGCATCTGCTCAAACGAATCCGCCCGCGTCGCGCCCGGCGCCATGGCGAAATTGCCGGTGACCGAGCCGCGCTCGGGCGCGTTGAAGAAGCGCCATTGCACGTCGCCGCGGATGAAACTCGCGCTCTGCACCGCCAGCAGCAGCACCGCACCGGCCAGCACCGGATAGCGCGCCCAGACCACGCCGGCGACAAACGGGCGGAACAGCCGCTGGCGCACCCAGACGAAGCCGCGATTGACCAGCCGCGAGGGCAGGTCATACCAATGCTCCCTGGCGCTGTGTTTCAGCGCATGCGCCATGTGATTGGGCAGGATCAG
>CBDUGF010000044.1:0-25974 GCA_965366835.1 uncultured Rhodobacterales bacterium | reverse complement strand
AACCATCCCACTAGGGTTAGATCCGTGGTCGGGTTCGGTCAAACCAAAGCAACCGACCCATTCACCCGTTGCTAACTTTGGTAGATACTTCTCACGCTGTGCTTCATTACCGTAGGTGAAAATTGGGTACATCACCAAGCTAGACTGTACACTCATCATCGAGCGATAACCGCTGACAACCCGCTCGACCTCGCGGGCGACGAGACCATAGGACACGTAACCCGAGCCGAGCCCGCCATATTCCTCCGGCGTGGTCACGCCGAGCAGGCCCATTTCGCCCATTTCACGGAAGATCTCCGGGTCGGTCGCCTCGTTTTCAAAGGCCTTGGTGACCCGCGGTTGCAGCTTTTCCTGGGCATAGGCGCGCGCACTGTCGCGGATCATGCGCTCCTCCTCGCTCAGATGGTCATCGAGCCGCAGTGGATCGTCCCAGGTGAAGCTGCCGAGATCGGGTGCATCCTTGGCGCGCAGTGTGGGTTTGTCGAGCATGGGGGTCTCCTTCAGAAGATGCGAACGGTGGGTTTGCGTTTTGGCAAGTTTACCTTGAGAATAACGCATGATAAAACGCTAAATTCGCATGGTAACATGAGGTAATGGAATAGATGTTCGCCCCACGCCGCTATCTGCCATCGATCCCTGCCCTCCAGGCGCTGGAGGCGGTTGACCGGCTGGGCAGCGCCACGGCGGCGGCCGAGGAGCTGTCGTTGACCCAGAGCGCGGTGTCGCGGCAATTGAAATCGTTGGAGGATCAACTCGGCGTAACGCTGCTCAACCGGGCGAGCAAGCGGCTGAGCCTGACACAGGCGGGCGCGGCCTATGTCGCGGAGATCCGCGGCGCGCTGCAAAAGATCGCGCAGGCGTCGCTCAAGCTCCAGACCAATCCCGGCGGCGGCGTTGTCAACCTGACCATTCTGCCCACCTTCGGCATGCGCTGGCTGGTGCCGCGCCTGCCGCGCTTCTCGCAGGCGCACCCGGAAGTCACGATCAACATGACCACGCGGCTTGAGATGTTCAGCTTCGCCTCGGAACCCTTTGATGCGGCTATAACTTTCGGCACAGGAGATTGGCCGGATACAGGCAAGATGTGGCTTGCGCGCGAGCATGTCGTGCCGGTGGCCCGGCCCGAGCTCTTGCACGGCCAGCACATCGAAACCGGCCATGATCTGCTGCGACTGCCGCTGTTGCATATTCAGAACCGGCCGCGCGCCTGGCAGAAATGGTTCGCGGTCAAAGGCGTCGAGACCGGGCGGCTTCCCGGCATGGTCTATGACCAGTTTCCGATGATGGTGCAGGCCGCGTTGCACGGGCTGGGCGTGGCATTGTTGCCGGATTTCCTGGTCCAGCAGGAGATCGCGGAGGGCCGGCTGGTGCTGGCGCTCGGCGGGCCAAAGCAGAGCCTGGGCGATTACTGGCTGGTCTGGCCGCAGGAACGCGACGGCGATCCGGCGCTGAGCGCGCTGCGCAGCTGGCTGCGCGAAGAGGTCGATGCCGAGGATTTGTTACCGCGCTGAGATCACCCATGCGCACGGGGAATGGTTAATCGCACCGCGCGGTGCAATTCGGGGGGGTGACTCCCGGCTGCTCCCCGGCTGACATCCGGCTGCCGCCGGATCGGCCGGGTGGCAACCGCGCATCAGGTTAACCCGGCGCACGCCCCCTGCCCCGAATCGGCGCGATCGGGCCATGACCATTGCCAAGCCAAGCCTGCGACACACTGCCAATCGCGAGTTTTGGGGAATTGCGGCCCGGGCGATCAGGGTTAATGGTGGGAGCAGGTGAGTCGGGGGACACCGCGCCGGGGCGTCACAGGGGACGCCGCTGCCATCCAAGGAGCATGAAAGGACATTATGGCTATAATTCAGCTGCCGCTAGAGCCGTTGGTTTTGAGCATTGGTTTCGATCAGGAGCCAGGGCCGGAACTCGATGTCGCGCCAACCACACTCGATCTGGAGCATTCCCGCCTCAGCCCGGAAACCCTGTGCCAGATCGCGCCTGACCATGTGGTCAGCTGGCTGTTTTGTGCGCGTTACGATGCCTATGATGTGGCGCATCTGCTGACCAAGGCACAGTTTCGCGGCACCTATCACGCCGTCGCGGCGCATCTGCCGAAAAAGGCGCTGGTGACGCGCGAAATCCGGGCCTGTTTTCCCGGACTCGATTTCCGGCTGGTCTGTCCGGCCGTGCTGTCGCGGCGCGCGGCGGTCTATCATGGCTTCGTGGCCAATGCCGGAACCCAGCAGGTGCCTGTACTGGCGTGATGCCCAGAGGCGGGTTCGCCGACGGCCGGGCGCTCAGGCCCTGGCGCTCAGGCCCGTGCGGAAGCGGCGCATGTTGTCCTGATAGTGCCGTGCACTGGCCAGCAGCGCGGCCTGCGCCGGGCCATCTAGCTGACGGATCACCTTGCCTGGCGCGCCCATCACCAGGCTGCCATCGGGGATCTCCTTGCCTTCGGTGATCAGCGCCCCTGCTCCGATCAGGCAGCCGTTGCCGATCTTCGCGCCATTGAGGATCGTCGCGCCCATGCCAATCAGCGTCGCCTCGCCAATACTACAGCCATGCAGCATGACCTTGTGACCGACGGTGCAATTGGCGCCGATGCTGAGCGGATAGCCCGGATCGGCGTGCAACACGCAGTTTTCCTGAATATTGCTGCCCGCGCCCACCGTGATGGTTTCGGTATCGCCGCGGATCGTGGCGCCGAACCAGACCGAAGCGCCCTGCTCCAGTATGACATCGCCGATCACGTTGGCATCGGGGGCGATCCAGATATCTTCGTGGCAGCGCGGCGCCAGGCCGTCGAGCGCATAGAGCGTCATCGGTTCAACTCCTCGAATTCGGTTTGCAGCTTGCGGACATGCTCGGTCAGCATCGGCTGCTGGATCCGGCGCAGGCGGGTGGCGGTGACAATGCCCTTGAGATCGTCCTCGGTGCGCTCCAGGTCGTCGTTGATCAGCACGTAGTCATAGCTGTCCCAGCGGCTGATCTCGTCCCAGCTTTTCTTCATCCGCTTCTCGATCACCTCGGCGCTGTCCTGGGCACGGGCGACCAGGCGGCGATGCAATTCGGTGATCGAGGGCGGCAGCAGGAAGATCGACAGGGTGTGCGGCGCCAACGCCGAGTTGCGGATCTGCGCCGCCCCCTGCCAGTCGATGTCAAACAGCACGTCTTCGCCGGCCTTGATCGCGGCTTCGACCGGTCTGCGCGGGCTGCCGTAGAAATGGCCGAAGACATGGGCGTGTTCGAGCATGTCGCCTTCGGCCACGTCGTGCTTGAACGCCTCCTCCGACAGGAAATGGTAGTCCTGGCCGTCGATCTCGCCGGGGCGCGGCGCGCGCGTGGTGGCGGAGACGGAAAAGCGGATGGTCGGGTCCCAGGCCTGCAGGCGTCTGGACAGGGTGGACTTGCCGGCGCCCGAGGGCGAGCTCAGGATGATAAGTAGGCCGCGGCGGTTTTTCATTGGCATCCCCAGGGGTTATTCGACATTTTGAACCTGCTCGCGGACCTGGTCGATGACCGTTTTCAGCTCCAGCCCGATCGCGGTCAATACCTTGGACTGGGCTTTCGAACACAGCGTGTTGGCCTCGCGGTTGAATTCCTGGGTCAGGAAATCGAACTTGCGCCCGACCGGCCCGTCGGCGCCGAGCAGATCGCGCGCCGCCACGACATGGGCGCCGAGCCGGTCGAGTTCTTCGGTGATGTCGGATTTCACCGCGATCAGCGCCAGTTCCTGGGCGATACGCTCGGGCTCGACCCCGGCGGAATTGTCGAGAACCCGGGCCAGCGCGGCGCGCAGGTTTGCCGCCATCTCGTCGCGCCGGGCCAGCGCCGCAGCCGCGGCTTGTTCGGTCAGCAGCGCGACGCTGTCGAGCTGGGCCGCGAGCACCGCATTCAACTCGGCCCCCTCGCGGCGGCGCATGTCGAGGAAATCGGCCAGCAGCGGCTCGAAACTCTGCATCAGCGCGGATCTGAGCGGCGCGGTGTCCTCCTCATCGCCGCTGACCAGTTCGAGCACGCCGCGCTGTGACAGCAGATCGGCGGCGCGCGACGGTGCCAGGGTCATGCCCTTTTCCAGCGCACGATCCTCGACCAGGGTCAGCGCCGCCAGCACGCGATCGAGCTGGGCCTCGTTGACCGAAAGCCGGGCCGCCTCTTCCTCGCGCCCAAGCTTGAGCGACAGCGTGATCGCGCCGCGGGTGATCGCTTCACCGAGGCGGGCGCGCAGATCGGTCTCAAGCCCGCTCACCCAGTCGGGCACCCGGAGCCGCAGATCGCGGCCCTTGGAATTGACCGAACGCAGATCCCAGCTCCAGGACCATCCGGCCCACTGCCCCGCGCCGGAGGCGAATCCTGTCATTGAAACTGTCACACGGCATACTCCTCACATGTGCCCCCTCCTAATGGGTTTGTGCCCCGGTGGGCAAGCCGATCGTCGGCTAAACAACCGCAACGGGCCTGGCAGAGGCTGGTTCAGGAGTGTTAACCAAACGTCTCGGATTTTAATGCGAATTGCGGCAAATTGTGAGACATTAAGACTTGAGTAACCTTTCTGTTTCTAGTGTTAATCAAGGTTAAGAGCCGGCTCTGACATGGAACAGCAAGGGGCACGCAGGCAACAGCTGTTACAGGGTTTGGCGAATGCACGGGATCGGCAATCAAAGCGGGAATGTGATCGAGATGTCGGGCTATCTTGGGGATACGCGGTTTCGGGCGCAGAGCCAGGTTGAAGCCTATTGGGACGGCCTGCGCCGCGGTCGCGATGTGCCGATGCGTTCGGATATCGACCCGCGCGGCATCGAGAACGCGCTGGAATACGCCTTCATCCTCGAAAAGATCGCGCCCGGCCTGGCCCGTTTGCGGATTGCGGGCATGCATCTGTCGGATGTGATGGGCATGGAGGTGCGCGGCATGCCGATCAGCTCCTTCGTGCCGCCGGACGGACGCGACGGATTTGCAGAGACGCTCGAACAGGTCACCACCGGCCCGGCCATGGCGCGGCTCGAGATGAGCGCCGAAGGCGGCATCGGCAAACCGCCGCTCGACGCCCGAATGCTGCTGTTGCCGCTGCGCAGCGATTTCGGCGATATCACCCGGATTCTGGGCTGTTTCGAGAGCCATGGCACGATTGGGCGGGCGCCGCGCCGGTTCAACATCCTGCGCACCACGCTGATCGACATCGCGGCCAGTGCCAAGACCGTGCCCGCGCCTGCCAGACCCGAACCGGCGCGCGCCAAGATGCCGGCAGGCAGCGGTTTTTCCGAGCCGCCCGTGGCGTTTCAAACCGGCAGAACGGACAGGAACGGCCCGTCGCGCTGGCCAAGCTATCTCAAGCTGATCAAGGACGAGAATTGACAGCGGGGTCAGAGCGGGAGGTCAGATCCGCCGCGACCGAAGAAACCCCGGGGGTTGTTCCTTCCCCCGGGGTTTTTTAATTTTCAAACAAAGGCCTGCCAGACGAAGCTCACACCGCTTCCGCCTGTTTCGCCGCCCGCGCCTCGGTCAGCTCTTCGCCGACGAGGAAGGCCAGCTCGAGCGATTGCGAGGCGTTGAGGCGCGGATCGCAGGCGGTGTGATAGCGATCCGAGAGATCCTCTTCGCTGACCGCGCGCACGCCACCGGTGCATTCGGTCACATCCGAGCCGGTCATCTCGAAATGCACGCCGCCCGGCACCGTACCTTCGGATTTGTGCACCGCGAAAAACTCGCGCACCTCGCGCAGCACCGCATCGAACGGCCGGGTCTTGTAGCCGGTGGCCGATTTGATGGTGTTGCCATGCATCGGATCGCAGACCCAGAGCACGTTGGCGCCCTCTTCCTTCACCGTGCGGATGAGCCGCGGCAGATGCTCGCCCACCTTGCCCGCGCCGAACCGCGCGATCAGGGTCAGCCGTCCAGCCTCGTTCCTGGGGTTGAGCTTGGCGATCAGGCGCTTGAGATCTTCGGGCTGCATCGAGGGGCCGCATTTGATGCCGATCGGATTGAGCACACCCGAGAGAAACTCGACATGCGCGCCATCCGGCTGGCGGGTGCGATCGCCGATCCACAGGAAATGGCCCGACCCGGCCAGCCATTTGCCCGAGGTCGAATCGATCCGGGTCAGCGCCTCTTCATATTCCAGCAGCAGTGATTCATGGCTGGTGTAGAAATTGACCTGATGCAGCGCCGAAGATTGCGCGCTGTTGACCCCGGCGGCGCTCATGAAATCGAGCGTGTCGGTGATCCGGCCCGCCATCTCGCGATAGCGTTCGGCATTCTCGCCTTCGGCGAATCCCAGGATCCAGCTGTGCACCTGATGCACATCGGCGTAGCCGCCGGTGGAAAACGCGCGCAGCAGATTGAGCGTCGCCGCGGCCTGGGTATAGGCCTGCAACATCCTGCCGGGATCGGGAATCCGCGCGCTTTCGGAGAAGGCAAGCTCGTTGATGATGTCGCCGCGATAGCTCGGCAGTTCGATCCCGTCGATCACCTCTGTGGGCGCCGAGCGCGGCTTGGCGAATTGCCCGGCCATGCGGCCGACCTTGACCACCGGCACCTTGGCGCCATAGGTCAGCACCATCGCCATTTGCAGCATTACCTTGAACGTATCGCGGATCGCATCGGCGCTGAATTGCTCGAAGCTTTCGGCGCAATCGCCGCCCTGCAACAGAAAGGCCTCGCCGCGCGAGGCGGCGCCGAGCTGGTCCTTGAGGCGGCGCGCCTCGCCGGCAAAGACAAGCGGCGGATACTTTGCCAGCTGCGCCTCGACGGCGTTCAGCGCGGCCTTATCCGTATAGTCCGGCATCTGAACGCGCGGTTTGGCGCGCCAGCCGGATTTTTGCCAGTCAGTCATTGTCTTTCTCCGGTCACATGATCTGAGGCATCCTCTATACAAAACGCCGCACCGGCTGACCACACCCGAATCGCACCCTTGACGCCGCCCCGCGCCCATGCCCATCTGGGAGAATAACGACCGTTTTGGTCGCTGACGGAGCAACAGGGGAAGCCCGCGCATGGCGGACCAACGCCAAACTGTAGAGATCACCGGCGACGATCTGCGCACACGCCGCTTCGTGTTTGCGCTGCTCGATGATTTCACGCTGCTGAGCTTCGCTTCGGCGGTGGAATGCCTGCGCCTGGCCAACCGGATGGCCGACCGGCCGCTCTATAGCTGGGTCCTGGTGGGCGAAGGCGGCGAGGTCGCGACCTGCTCGGCGGGCACCGGTTTCAAGCTCGATGACGATCTGGGCGAGCTGCACCGCGACGACACGCTGATGGTCTGCGGCGGCATCGACATCAAGGAAAACAGCTCGAAGAAGTTCGTCGGCTGGCTCCGGCGCGAGGCGCGCAAGGGATTGCGCATCGGCGGGCTGTGCACAGCGGCCTATACGCTGGCCAGGGCCGGGCTGCTGGATGGCAAGCGCGCCACCATCCACTGGGAGAACCAGGACAGCTTTGCCGAGGAATTCGAGGAGGTGAACCTGACCAAATCGGTGTTCGTGGTCGATGGTAACCGGATGACGACGGCGGGCGGCACCTCGTCGATCGACCTGATGCTCAAGCTGATCGCCGATCAGCATGGCGAGGCATTGGCCAATGCGGTGGCCGATCAGCAGATCTATTCCTCGATCCGCACCGATCAGGACACCCAGCGTTTGTCGGTGCCGACCCGTATCGGCGTGCGCCACCCCAAGCTTTCCCAGGTGATCCAGATGATGGAGGCCAACATCGAGGAGCCGATCAGCCCGTCGATCCTGGCGCGCGATGTCGGCATGTCGACGCGCCAGCTCGAGCGGCTGTTCCGGCGCTATCTCAACCGCTCGCCGAAGCGCTATTACATGGAATTGAGGCTGCAAAAGGCGCGCAATCTGCTGATGCAGACCGACATGAGCGTGATCAACGTGGCACTGGCCTGCGGCTTCGCCTCGCCCAGCCATTTCTCGAAATGCTACCGTGCGCATTACGACACCACGCCCTATCGCGAACGCGGCAGCCACGCGGCGCGACTGTCGATCTGAGCCGGGTGCGGATCAGAACTTGTCCATGATCTTTTCGATCTTGGTGTTGAGCGTGAAGTTCAGCACCACCAGCGCGTCGTCGCGCTCATGCAGGATGGCGTAGAAGAACAGGTAGCGCCCGCCGCCCCAGAAGGCGCGCGCCTCGCGCCGGATGTTGCCGCCGAGATCGTCCTGACTGAAGATCGTGCGGGCGGTGAAATTGCGCGGGAACAGCGCGTTGAACTGGGCTTCGATCTTGCCAAGCTCCTCCGGGCTGTATTCATCGCGCCCGCCCATCTGCTGCACGAAAGTCACCCATTGGCGGGTGGTCAGCGTCTTGTCGACATAGGCGTCGTAAGCGCCGTAATCGGCGAAAATGCTGTCCTTGTCCTGGGCCAGGGCCAGTTGCGGCAGGCACAACAGCGCCAGCGCCAGAAAAATGCGTTTCATGTCAAATATCTCCGTGCTTGAAATTGTCTACGTGCGAAGATCCTATCAGGGAGGTGCAATCCGATAAAGCGCGCCGCGGGTTTCCGACAGGAACCAGATCGCGCCATCCGGGCCTTCGCGCAGATCGCGCACCCGTTTGGTCTCGGGGGTTTTGATCGTGGCGATCTGGCGCGCGGCACCCGGGCTCAGCACCGCGATATGGTCGTATTTCAGCGAACCGATCAGCATATGGCCCTTCAGAGCGGGCCAGCCGCGCCCGGAATGGATCACCATGCCGGAGGGCGCGATCGAGGGATCCCAGTAGAAGGCCGGCTGCTGCATTCCCGGCTTGGCCGTGCCTTCGCCGATCTTCGCACCGGAGTAATGCCGGCCATAGGAAATCACCGGCCAGCCGTAGTTGGCGCCGCGCGTGATCCGGTTGATCTCGTCACCGCCCTTGGCGCCATGCTCGACCGCCCAGAGCTGCCCCGCGGCGTCGAGCGCCGCGCCCTGGGGATTGCGATGGCCATAGGACCAGATTTCGGACTGCGCGCCCCTGGTGGCGATAAAGGGATTGTCGCGCGGCACCGCGCCGTCACGCGCCACCCGGACGATCGACCCGTTGTGGCGGCCGAGATCCTGGGCCGAGGGCCGGTCGCCGCGTTCGCCCAGGGTGAGAAACAGGGTGCCGTCGCGGGCCTCGACAATGCGGCCGCCGAAATGCCGCCCGCCCGATGAGCCGGGGCTCATCTCGAAGATCACTCGCAGGTCTTGCAGCCGGTCATTGCGAAGCTGCGCCGCCGCCAGCGCGGTGCCCTCGCCCCTGCCCTGGGGTTTGGCGAAACTCAGGAACACCGTGCCGGTGCGGGCGAAATCGCGCGCCGGGACGATGTCGAACAAGCCGCCCTGCCCCTTCGCCGCGACCTGTGGCACGCCGCCGACCTGCTTGCGCGCGCCATCCCGCGCCACCTGCCAGAGCCGCCCGCCGCGCTCGCTCACCAGCATCCCGCCATCGGGCAGAAACGCCAGCGACCACGGCACGCGGAACCCGTCGGCGATCTTTTCGGGGGCGGACACGGCCAGACCGTCACTTTGCGCCATTGCCGTCAGTGCCAGCGCGCACCAGAGACCGAAGACCTTCGCAACCAGCTTCAACACATTCATTTCGCGCTCCTTTTCGGCTTCAAACCAGTCTAACGCCGTTTCTCTGCCGGAAAAGCTCTGTTTCCTTGCACACCCGGTCACGATTTCGAGGGTTTTGCCGCATCAAGCCACTTTTCTTTTGCAATTTTCAAGCATAGGCTCCGCCCCGGACCTAATGTTCCAACTAGGGAGAAAAACACATGAAAAAGCTACTTATGGCTACCGCCGCAACCGCATTGATGTCGGGTGCCGCCTATGCCGAGGAAATCAAGATCGGCATCATTCTGGGCTTCACCGGCCCGCTTGAATCGATCACGCCCGATATGGGCGCCGGCGCCGAACTGGCGATGAAGGAAGTCTCTGACAGTGGCAAGCTGCTGGATGGTTCGACCGTGGTGCCGGTGCGCGCCGACTCGACCTGCATCGACGCCGCCGCCGCCACTGCCGCCGCCGAACGTCTGATCACGTCGGATGGTGTCAAAGGCATCATGGGTGCGGATTGCTCGGGTGTGACCGGCGCGATCCTCAGCAACGTGGCCATGCCCAACGGCGTCGTCATGATCTCGCCCTCGGCCACCTCGCCCGGTCTTTCGACCGCCGAAGACAACGGCCTGTTTTTCCGCACCGCGCCGTCGGATGCGCGCCAGGGTGTGGTGATGACCGAAGTCCTGATGGAAGAAGGCATCAAGAGCGTCGCCGTGACCTATACCAACAACGACTATGGCAAGGGTCTGGCCGACGCGTTCCAGGCGGCCTATGAAGCCGCCGGTGGTACTGTCACCATCAGCGCGGCACATGAAGACGGCAAGGCCGACTATTCGGCCGAAGTCGGCGCGCTGGCCTCGGCTGGCGGCGATCGTCTGGTCGTGGCCGGCTATGTCGACCAGGGCGGTTCGGGCATCGTCCGCGCGGCGCTCGATTCGGGCGCGTTCGACTCGTTCCACTTCCCGGACGGCATGATCGGCTCGAAGCTGGAAGAGAATTTCGGCTCCGAGATCGACGGCTCGACCGGCCAGCTTCCCGGCACCGACAGCCCGGGCGTGGCCAAGTTCACCGAGATGGCGGGCGATGCGTTCAATCCCACCGGCGCCTTCGCACCGGAATCCTATGACGCGGCGGCGCTGATCATGCTGGCGATGCAGGCGGCGGGTTCGACCGACAGCCAGGCCTACAAGGACAAGGTGATGGAAGTCGCCAACGCCCCGGGCGAGAAGATCTATCCCGGCGAGCTGGGCAAGGCGCTCGATCTGCTCAAGGCGGGCACCGATATCGACTATGTCGGCGCCACAGCGGTCGAGCTGATCGGACCCGGCGAATCGGCGGGCAACTATCGCCAGATCACCTTTGAAGGCGGCAAGATCACCACGGTGAAATTCCGCTGATCTGACGGCTCAGGACGACAAGCGGCCCGGATTTTTCCGGGCCGTTTCAATAAAGCGTTTCGGTTTTTGGCCGAATAGCGGCATGATACCCCTCACAAGCGCATCACCGTAGTGTCGCGTGCGGGCCAGGGTCAATGCCATGGAGCCGGTCGAATTCGGAACGCGTCAAAATAATAGAGCGAAGCTCAGTTTATCAGGGGGACGGTGCATGATCCGCGTCGAAGACGTGCACAAACATTTCGGCGGCTTTCATGCCGTCGATGGCGCCACGATGGAAATCGCCGAGGGCTCGATCACCGGGCTCATCGGGCCTAACGGCGCCGGAAAAACCACTCTTTTCAATGTGATCGCGGGCGTTCTTCAGCCGACCTCCGGGCGCGTGACGATGCTGGGCGAGGACATCACCAGCCTGCCGCCGCACACGCTGTTTCACAAGGGGCTGCTCAGGACCTTCCAGATCGCGCATGAGTTCGGCTCGATGACCTGCCGCGAGAACCTGATGATGGTTCCGGGGGCGCAATCGGGCGAGACGCTGTGGAACACATGGGTCGGGCGCAAGCGCATCGCCGACGAAGAGCGCGCACTCAGGGCCAAGGCCGACGAGGTGCTGGAATTCCTCACCATCGAGCATCTGGCCGATCACAAGGCCGGGCAGGTTTCCGGCGGGCAGAAGAAACTGCTGGAGCTGGGCCGCACCATGATGGTCGATGCCCGGATCGTGTTTCTCGACGAGGTCGGCGCCGGGGTGAACCGCACCCTGCTCAACACTATCGGCGATGCCATCATCCGGCTCAACAAGGAGCGCGATTACACTTTCGTGGTGATCGAGCATGACATGGATTTCATCGAGAAGCTCTGCGATCCGGTGATCTGCATGGCCGAGGGCAAGGTTCTGGCCGAAGGCACTCTGGCCGAGATCAAGGCCAATGAACAGGTGATCGAGGCCTATCTCGGCACCGGATTGAAGCACAAGGACAAGGTGGGGGCATGAGCCGCGCCGCCGGGCCCGCAACGGGCGATGCCGAGCCGGCGCGCAGCCCAGGCAGCGCAACCTTGCGACAGGAGCACAGACCCATGAGCGTCAGCAGCAGACAGGGCCAGCCATGAGCCAGAACCCCTATCACGACGATCGTGGCAACAAGGACCGCAGCATCACCAGCGGCAAGACCCCCGGCGAGATTCCGCACAAGAAAAGCGGCAAGACCAGCCGGGTCGAGGGCGAGAGCCCGTTCCTGATCGGCGAGAGCATGACCGGCGGCTATGGCAAACATGGCCCCGATATCCTGCACGATTGCACCATCGCGGTGAACAAGGGCGAGATCGCGGTGATCGTCGGGCCCAACGGCGCCGGCAAATCGACGGCGATGAAGGCGATCTTCGGCATGCTCGACATGCATGGCGGACGGGTTCTGCTCGATGGAGAGGATATCTCGGAACTGAGTCCGCAGGACCGGGTCGCGCGCGGCATGGGCTTCGTGCCGCAGACCTCGAATATCTTCACCTCGCTGACGGTCGAGGAAAATCTCGAGATGGGCGCGTTCATCCGCACCGATGATTTCTCCGGCACCATGGCGCAGGTCTATGACCTGTTCCCGATCCTGAAGGAAAAGCGCTACCAGCCCGCGGGCGAGCTTTCCGGCGGCCAGCGCCAGCAGGTCGCGGTGGGGCGTGCCTTGATGACCGAGCCCAAGGTGCTGATGCTGGATGAGCCCACCGCCGGTGTCTCCCCGATCGTGATGGACGAGCTGTTCGACCGGATCATCGAGGTGGCGCGCACCGGGCTGCCGGTTCTGATGGTCGAGCAGAACGCGCGCCAGGCGCTCGAGATCGCCGATCGCGGCTATGTTCTGGTGCAGGGCGCCAATGCCCATACCGGCACCGGCCAGGAGCTGCTGGCCGATCCCGAAGTGCGCCGGAGCTTCCTGGGGGGATGAAAAACCTGAGCGTCATATCGGCGATTGTGGGGCCGCTCTGGCTGACTTCGGCGACTGTGGCGCAGGCTTTCCCCTGCACCTTCGCCAGCCAATGTATCGAATCGCGCGCCTGTGGCGCCTCGGCGCTCGAGATCGACGTCGATATCGACGGCAAGGTGATCGACACGCTCAATGGCCTGCTCACCATCGTGGCGGTGAAACAGACCGGCGATCTGACCACCATGTTCGCCACCGGTCTGGGCAGCGAATACCTGCTGTCGCTGACGCCCGACGCGGCGCGCTTCACCAGCCATGACAATACCGGGCCGGTGGCGACCACCTATCTCGGCCAATGCCGGGAGGCGTTCTGATGCGCGTTCTCGCCTTCGGTCTCGCTGTCCTGCTGCCCCTGCCCGTGCTGGCCGATCCGCTCGCCTGCACCTTCAAGCAGGAATGCTACAACACGCTCAAATGCACCGAGGCCGCGCATGAGATCACGGTCGATCTCGACGCCGGCAAGGTCTCGACCATCACCGGCGATCTCGACATCGTCGCAGTCCATGACGGGCCGCTGGCCAAAACCGCGGTCCTGCAAGGTTTCAGCGGCTTCCAGCTGCTGACCATGGGCCGCAACACCTGGATCCTCTCGGTCCATATCGCCGCCGGACCGGCGGTGGCAACTTATTACGGCGAATGCGGAGCTGATTGATGGAACCACTCAACGCCCTTGTGGCGCTATCCAATTTCGTGCTGATCCCGGCGATCACCTATGGCAGCCAGCTCGCACTCGGCGCGCTCGGGGTCACGCTGATCTACGGCATCCTGCGGTTCTCGAACTTCGCCCATGGCGACACCATGGCCTTCGGCGCCATGGTCACGGTGCTGGTGACATGGTGGTTCCAGTCGATGGGGATCGGCTTTGGCCCCTTGCCCACCGCGCTACTGGCCCTGCCCTTCGGCATCCTGGGCTGCATGGCGCTGCTCCTGTTTACCGATCGGGCGGTCTATCAATTCTACCGCGCGCAGAAGGCCAAGCCGGTGATCCTGGTGATCGTCTCGATGGGGGTGATGTTCATCATGAACGGGCTGGTGCGCTTCATCATCGGCCCCGATGACCAGCGCTTTTCCGATGGCGAGCGGTTCATCGTTTCGGTCCCCACGTTCAAGAAACTGACCGGGTTCGAGGAAGGGCTGGCGATCAAGACTTCGCAGGGCATCACCGTGATCACCGCCGTGATCGTGGTCGCCGCGCTGTTCTGGTTCCTCAACCGCACCCGCACCGGCAAGTCGATGCGGGCCTATTCCGACAACGAGGACCTGGCGCTGCTTTCGGGCATCAACCCCGAGCGCGTGGTGCTCTACACCTGGATGATCGTGGCCGCCCTGGCCACCATCGCCGGCACGCTCTACGGGCTCGACAAGAGCTTCAAGCCCTTCGTCTACTTCCAGCTGCTGCTGCCGATCTTCGCCAGCGCCATCGTCGGGGGGCTGGGCAATCCGATCGGGGCCATCGCCGGCGGCTTCGTGATCGCGTTTTCCGAAGTCACCATCACCTATGCCTGGAAAAAGGTGCTGGTCTATGCCCTGCCTGACAGCCTCGAGCCGGATGGCCTGGTCCAGCTGCTCTCCACCGATTACAAATTCGCGGTCAGCTTCGTGATCCTGCTGATCGTGCTGCTCTTCAAGCCCACGGGCCTTTTCAAAGGACAGTCGGTATGACCGCAACGATGAAAAACACTCTTCTTTTCGCCATCGTCGCCGGGATGCTGCTGCTGACCGGGTTCATGCAGTCATGGAACTCGGCGCTGTTCATTCTCAACATGGGGCTGGTGAGCGCGATCATGGCGCTGGGGGTCAACCTGCAATGGGGTTTTGCCGGGCTGTTCAATGTCGGGGTGATGGGGTTTGTCGCGCTCGGCGGGCTGGCTACGGTGCTGATCTCGATGCCGCCGGTGGGCGAGGCCTGGGCGGCGGGCGGTCTGCGCGTGCTCGGCGGGCTGGCGCTCGGCGCGGGCACCATCGCGGCGGCGGTGATCGCGCATCAGCGCATGGCGCCGGGGCGAAATCGCAACATCGCCATGATCGTGATCCTTGTCGGCGGCTTCTTCCTGTTCCGCGCGGTGTTCGATGGCGGTGTCGAAGCGGTCGAGGCGATCAACCCGGCCTCGACCGGCTATCTCGGCGGGCTCGGCCTGCCGGTGCTGATCGCCTGGCCGGTGGGCGGGCTTCTCGCCGCCGGGGCGGCCTGGCTGATCGGCAAGACCGCTCTGGGCCTGCGCTCGGACTATCTGGCCATCGCCACGCTGGGCATCGCCGAGATCATCATCGCGGTGCTGAAGAACGAGGATTGGCTGGCGCGCGGGGTGAAGAACGTGATCGGCCTGCCGCGCCCGGCGCCTTATGAGATCGACCTGCAACAGAACGCGGCCTTTGTCGGGCGCGCCGAGGGGCTTGGCATCGACCCGGTCACGGCCTCGACGCTCTGGGTCAAGCTGGTCTATGCCGGCTTGTTCCTGGTGGTGCTGCTGATCCTGCTGTGGATGGCGCAGAAGGCGCTGAAAAGCCCCTGGGGCCGGATGATGCGCGCCATTCGCGACAACGAGGTGGCGGCCGAAGCCATGGGCAAGGACGTGACCGCGCGGCATTTGCAGGTCTTTATCCTCGGCTCGGCGATCTGCGGCATCGCCGGCGCGATGATTACCACGCTTGACGGCCAGATGACACCGGGCACCTACAACCCGCTGCGCTTTACCTTCCTGGTCTGGGTGATGGTGATCGTCGGCGGATCGGGCAACAATCTCGGCGCGGTACTGGGCGGCTTCCTGATCTGGTTCCTCTGGGTCCAGGTCGAACCGATCGGCGCCTTCATGATGAGCGCGGTGACGGCGGGCATGGCCGATGACAGCGCGCTCAAGCTGCATCTTCTCGACAGCGTGGCGCATATGCGGCTGCTGACGATGGGGCTGATCCTGCTCTTGGTGCTGAGATTCTCACCCCGCGGGCTGATCCCCGAGAAATAGCGCCGAACCCGGCACCGCGCCGTCCTGCGGCGCGGCGCCAGGTGGGGTGGGGTCAGGCGGTGGCGGGCTTGTAGCTGGAGGCAGCCTTCTGCGCGCCTTTCATGGCGCTCATGGCTTCGCCTGCCGACATCAGCTTGGTGGTACGCCCGGCGGAAAACGCGCCCGAGGCGCCAACGGCCAGCGCGCCGGTCGCCATCGCCTCATCATTCGGCGCTTCGATCAGCGCGACGACATCATCAGCGCCGAAACAGAAGAACAGATGGTGCAGCTTGCCGCCGACCGCCTCGATCAGCGGGCGCGCCGCCTTCTCGCGGTCTTGCGGGTTGGCGACCATCGCGCGCAGGGCTTCGGGGGTATAGCTGGCCTGGAACATGTACATCGGCATCGTCAATTCTCCTTGTCTGGGTTATGGGCCGGCGGCAACAAGACGATCCGGGTCCCGCAGGGGAATCCGGCGGGGAAATCGGTCTTGATCTCAAACAACACCACGTTTTGAAAAACATTGAAAAGAGCGGCGATTACCCATGACGCGGTGCTGACGCGCTTGTGGTCTCATGCGTCCGACCCGTCCGGCGCAAAATTGCATCCGGCCGGCATACTATAGCACGAAAGCCCGGCACTGTCCGAAAGTCATCTGCGACCGATGAAGAGGGTTTGGCTCAGCGCCCCTTGAACAACCCGCCGAAAAGCCCGCGCACGATGCGCCGCCCGGTGGTGCCGGTGAGCTCTTTCATCACGTTGCGGGTGATCGCTTCGCCAAAGCTTTCATCCTTGCGCGAGTTGCGCTTGCCCTGCGAGGTCGAGCGCCCGACGCGGCTGCCGGAATAGCGCCGTCCGGCGTTGAATTCGCGCTCGGCCATCTCCATTTCCTCTTCCTTCGCCTCGGCCTGTTCCGCCGCCTTGGCCGCATCCGCCGCCCGCTTGGCGAGGATCTCATAGGCCGAGCGGCGGTCGAGCAGTTCCTCGTATTTCCCGGCGACCGGCGAGCCATTGATCAGCGCGGCTCGTTCGCCCGGCTCGATCGGTCCCAGTTGCGAGCTCGGCGGACGGATCAGCGTGCGCTCGGCCATACCCGGCACGCCCTTTTTCTCCAGCATCGAGGTCACCGCCTCGCCGACACCGACCTCGCGGATCGCTTCTTCGATGTCGAAGGCAGGGTTCTCGCGATAGGTCTGCGCCGCCAGCCTGAGTTCCTTGCGGTCCTTGGCGGTAAAGGCGCGCAGCGCGTGCTGCACCCGGTTGCCGAGCTGGCCGAGGATATCCTCGGGCACATCGGCCGGGTTCTGCGAGATGAAATAGACCCCGACACCCTTGGAGCGAATGAGCCGCGCCACCTGCTCGACCTTGTCGACCAGCGCCTTGGGCGCGTCCTCGAACAACAGATGCGCCTCGTCGAAGAAGAACACCAGCTTGGGCTTGTCCGGATCGCCGACCTCGGGCAGCTCCTCGAACAGCTCCGACAAGAGCCAGAGCAGGAAGGTGGCATAGAGCCTCGGGCTGGCCATCAGCTTGTCTGCGGCCAGGATGTTGATCCTCCCCCTGCCCGCCTTGTCGGTCTGGATGATATCGGCCAGTTCCAGCGCCGGTTCGCCAAAGAGCTTCGCCCCGCCCTGGTTTTCCAGCACCAGCAGCCGGCGCTGGATCGCGCCGATGCTCTGCACCGAAACATTGCCATAGCGCAGCGAAAGCGCGGCCCGGTTCTCACCGACCCAGACCAGCAGCGCCTGCAAATCCTTGAGATCGAGCAGCGGCAAGCCTTCTTCATCGGCCAGCCGGAAGGCGATGTTGAGAATGCCCTCCTGCGCCTCGGAAAGCTCCATCAGGCGGCTGAGCAGCAGCGGCCCCATCTCGGCCACGGTGGTGCGCACCGGGTGGCCCTGTTCGCCGAGCAGATCCCAGAACGTGACCGGGAAACCCTCGTAGACATAATCGTCAAACCCGATCTTGGCTGCGCGGCTGGTGAACGCCTCGTGCAGCTTGAACTGTGGCGAGCCGGGCTTTGCCAAACCTGACAGATCGCCTTTCACATCCGACAGGAACACCGGCACCCCGGCGGCGGAAAACCCTTCGGCGAGGATCTGAAGCGTTACCGTCTTGCCGGTGCCGGTGGCCCCGGCGATCAGCCCGTGCCGGTTGGCATACCCGAGACTCAGCCCCTGTTTGGTGCCATAGCCTTCGCCGCCACCACCGATAAACACCGCATTTTCCAACACCTTACCCCCTGATTTCAACTTATTGCGCCCCGAAAATACAACCTTAACCATTTCCTGCCAGTGTCAAGCGTGACCCGGGGCTTCGAGTCCTCTTGGCTGCGGGTCATTTTCCTCCCTGTCAGACTGGCCGCGCCCTCGGGCGCGGCACTTTTTCGTGATAAATCAACGCGCAAAAGCCTGTTGACGCATGGTTGGAAAAATCATAGCGTCGCGGCAATGACTAAGTCGGCCAGTCCGACGGGGAGCAAAAAAACGAGAAAGAGACCTTCGGGTCTCTTTTTCATTTCCGGCTTCGCTGCCCCCTCCCGACAGCCCGACACACCCCCGCCAGCATCGCCAGCCAACACCGCCGCAAAAGCAGAAATCCGCCGCAGGCGGCGCGGGATGGCACGGTTTTGCACTGACATCGCCGACACGCCATGCTAGAGCGCCAGCAGAGGATTCAACACAACCAATGACGGGGAATACGATGCCCAGACTATTGACCACGCTGCCGCTGATCGCGCTCATGGCGCTGAGCCAGGCCGCCTTCGCGCAAGACACCACGCCCAAGCCCGCCGACGACGCCGAGACCGCACCGAAAACCGAAAGCGCGGGTGACGAGCTCAGCCTGGGCGAAGACAACAGTCCGAAAATCATCGAGCCTTACGTCAAGGAAGAACATGGCGACTGGAAGCTGCAATGTTTCCCGGTCGAGGAAGGCGAAGAGCCGTGCCAGCTCTATCAGCTGCTCAAGGACGACCAGGGCACCGATGTGGCCGAGGTAGCGCTGTTCCGCCTGCCCGCGGATGGCAAGGCGATCGCCGGCGCGACCGTGACCGTGCCGCTCGAAACCCTGCTCACCGCGCAGCTGACCATTTCGGTCGATGGCGGCAAGGGCAAGCGCTATCCGTTCTCGTTCTGCACCCCGATCGGCTGTATCGCCCGGATCGGCTTTACCGCCGAGGACATCGCCACGTTCAAGAAAGGTGCCAAGGCGACGGTAACGCTCGTGCCCGCGCCGGCACCGGATCAGAAGGTCGAACTGGACATGTCGCTCTCGGGCTTCACCAACGGTTACAACGCCGCCTCGATCATCGAGAACTGATCTCCAAAAATCCGACATCGAAAGAAAGGGGGCCGCGCCGGTTGGGGCGGCCCTTTGCTTTTGTTGTTCGCTACCGTAGTGCGTTTTCGCACATCCTCTGACCGTTTATGAATGTTGATTGCAAAACCGCACAATGCCAAATGACTCACGACGCAACCGCGCAAGCCTTTTTCAAACCCAGAGGAATCCAGCATGAAACTTCTCGCCTTCGCCGCCAGCAACAGCCGAAATTCGATCAACGCCGCCCTCGCCCGCCATGCCGCCGAACGGCTGCGCGACGAGTTTGCGCCGCAGGTGGAGATCGACTTTCTCGACATCAACGATTTCGAAATGCCGCTTTATTCTGCCGATCGCGAGGCCACGCGAGGCATTCCACAACACGCGCATGATTTTCATGCCCGGATCGGCGCCGCTGACGCGCTGCTGATCTCCTATGCCGAGCATAACGGCCATTATCCTGCTGCTTTCAAGAACCTGTTCGATTGGACCTCGCGCCTCGGCAAATCGGTCTATCAGGGCAAACCGGCGATCTATCTCGCAGCCTCCCCCGGTCCGGGCGGCGCGGCCAGCGTACTGGCGGCGGCAGTGGGTTCGGCCGGGTTCTTCGGCGCAGAGGTCAAAGGCAGCCTGAGCGTGCCGGGTTTTCACGATGTTTTCGATGCCAACTCCGGTGCATTGAACGATGCCGCGCTCTCCGACGAACTGGGCCGCGTACTGGCAACGCTGGCCGCCGCCCTGCCCATCGCCAAGGCAGCCTGAAACGACGGCCAGTCAGAGCGTTGCGCCGGATTCAGACCCGGCGCAGCGCCAGCACCGCATTCAGCCCGCCAAAGGCGAAGGCGGTTGACAGCGCCGCCTCGACCCGGGCCTCGCGCGCCAAGTTGGGCACTACATCCAGAGCGCATTCCGGGTCGGGCTCCTGATAGCCGATGGTCGGCGCGATCACCCCGTCTCGCAGCGCCATGATGCAGGCCAGAAGCTCGACCGCGCCGGTGCCACCGATCAGATGGCCATGCATCGATTTGGTTGATGAGATCATCAGGTGATCGGCATGGCGCCCGAACACGTCCGCCACGGCGGCGCATTCGGTCTTGTCATTGGCCGTGGTGCCGGTGCCATGGGCGTTGATATAGCCGACATCCTCAGGGTTCATGCCCGCATTGTGCAAGGCCCCGGCGATGGCCCGTGCCGCGCCCTGTTTCGAGGGCATCACGATATCGGCGGCGTCCGAGGTCATGGCAAACCCGGCCAGCTCGGCCAGGATATCGGCGCCGCGCTTCCTGGCATGGTCGTAATCCTCGAACACGAACACGCCGGCGCCCTCGCCCTGCACCATGCCGTTGCGGTTGGCCGAAAACGGCCGGCAGGCATCCTTCGACATCACCCGCAAGCCTTCCCAGGCCTTGACCCCGCCGAAACACAGCATCGATTCCGACCCGCCGGAGATCATCACCGGGGCCATGCCGCTCTGCACCATCTGATAGGCCTGCGCCATGGCGTGATTGGAGCTGGCACAGGCCGAGGCCACGGTGAAGCTCGGGCCCTTGAGATTGAACTCCATGCTGACATGGCTGGCGGCGGCGTTGTTCATCAACTTGGGCACGACAAAGGGATGCACCCGGTTCTTGCCCTGCTCATAGACCGAGCGGTAATTCTCGTCGAGCGTCGTCATGCCGCCGCCGGAATTGCCCAGAACCACGCCCGACCGCGCCGCCAGCTCGCCATGAAACTCAAGGCCCGCCTGGGCGATGGCTTCGCGCGCGGCGACCAGGGTGAACTGGGTGAAGCGATCATAGAGCGACATCTGCTGGCGGTTGAACAGGCCCTCAGCCTCGAAGCCCTTGACCTGCCCGCCGATCTGGATGGTCAGCCGTTCGACATCGGGAATGTCGATCGGGCCGATGCCGCAGCGGCCCTCGCGCATCGCCGCCAGCGTGTCGGGCACATTATGGCCGAGTGCGTTGATCGTTCCGGCCCCGGTGATGACGACACGGGCCATTGGCTTAGCCCTTCTGTTCGGCCACAAGCGCCTCGATGCCGGCGATGATCGTGGCCACCGTGGAGATGTCGAATTCGCTTTCCTCGGGAGCGTTGGCATTGAACGGCACCGAGATGTCGAAGGTCTCTTCGATAGCAAAGATCGATTCCACCAGCCCGAGACTGTCAATCCCGAGGCTTTCGAGCGTCGCGTCGTCGGACACGTCGGATGGCTCCAGAACCGCCTGTTCGGCGATGATCCGGATCACTTCGTCCTTGATGTTCATTTCTCGGGTCCTTCTGCGCACCGGTGCTGCGGCTGATGTAGGCGCTTTGAGGTCATAGCGAAACAACAGATGTACAGCAATCATGCGACACCGCTGCCTCAGACTCCGGTCCCTTCCCTGGTCCCCGATCCAAGCTCTGCTTCAAGCGCGGCCAGCCGGGCCTTCATCTCGGCAAACTCCTCCATCATCCGCGGCAGGCGGCGCTGGGCCTTGTACATGTCGACATGCAGGTCCATCTTCACCGCCGGATAACCCAGAATCATCCGGCCCGCGGGCACCTTCGACAGGATCACCGCGGCGCCGCCGGCGACCACACCATCGCCGATAACGGTGTTGTCGGTCACCCCCACCTGCCCGCCGAACACCACATTGTTGCCGATGGTTGTCGAGCCGGCGATGCCGACCATCGCGGCAAACAGGCAGTCGCGCCCGACCACGACATTGTGGGCAACATGGCAGAGATTGTCGATCTTGGTGCCATCGCCCACCCGCGTTGGCCGGATGGTGCCGGCGTCGATGCATGAATTGCAGCCCAGTTCGACATCATCGCCGATCACCACCGCGCCCAGCGAATGGATCCGCACCCAGCTCTGCGCCCCGGCTTCGATCTCTTCGCCGAGGCTGGCGCGGGCCTGTTCCACGGCATTGACCTCGGGGGTGACGAAAGAAAACCCGTCCATGCCGATGCAGGCACCGGGATGGGCGATGAAACGCGCACCGATGCTGACGCGCGGACCGACCCGTGCGCCGACATGCAAGAGCGCCCCGGCTCCGATTTCGCTATCGGTTCCGACATAGACATGCGGCCCCAGAACCGAGCCCGTCCCGATCCGCGCGCCCGCCGCGATCACGCTGTAAGCCCCGACCGAAACACCTTCGCCAAGCTCGGCGCTCGCGTCGATGATCGCGCTGGGGTGAATGCCTTCGCCATAGCCCGGCCCGGGATCGAGCGCCGCGGTCAGCCCGGCCATGGCATAGCGCGGCCGCGCCGGTATGATCGCCGCATCGAGCCCGAGGGAGCGCCAGTCGGCACCCTCCCAGAGCATCGCCGCGCGGGCCCGGCCGTCAGCCAGCCCGGCGGCGTATTTCTCGCTCATCGCCAGGGCCAGATCGCTCGGCCCGGCATCGGCAGGCTCGGCGGTTCCGCTGATTTCCAGATCGAGCTTGCCCAGGGCTTTCGCCCCGAGCGCTTCGGCGATTTCGGCAATGGTCTGGCGCATGGTTTCACCCCCGTATTACGGGGGCAAGGATTACCCGCGAACCGCGCGCAGCGCCACCCCTGCCGATGCCAGCGCCGACCAGATCCGCGCATCGCGGCCATAGACATCGCGGCGATACTGGGTCTGGCCCCTGGCCTGGGTAAAGGCGGTGCGATAGATCAGGTGCACCGGCACATGCTCTTCCAGCCGGATCACCGATTCACGGCCCGTGTTCAGGTGGCGCTTGAATTCGCCTTGCGGGTCACTGGTCTGCTTGGCCAGCAGCGCATAGGCGAAATCGAACGGGTCCTGCAGCCGGATGCAGCCATGGCTGAAGGCGCGGGTTTCGCGCGCGAACAGGCTCTTGGAGGGCGTGTCGTGCAGGTAGATGTTGTATTTGTTCGGAAACATGAACTTCACCAGCCCGAGCGCGTTGCGCTGGCTCGGCGGTTGTTTGATCGCAAACGGAAAATTGCGCGCGTTATAGGCGTTGAAGTTCACCGCGCTGCGGCTCACCGTGCGCCCCCGGCTGTCGATCAGCTTGAGATGCCCGGCGGCGTTGGGGTTGCGCTTCATCATCGGCAGGTATTCCTTGACCGCGATCGAGCGCGGCACATTCCAGGTCGGGTTGACCACCATGAATTCCATGACATCGGAAAATTCCGGGCTGCGCCGGTCACTGGAATTGGCGCCGACCACCGAGCGGGTCTGGAACGTGACCTTGCCGTTGTCGACGATCCGGGCGGTAAAATCGGTGAGGTTGACCAGGACGTGGCGCTTGCCGAGCGGCTGGTTGAGCCAGCGTTCGCGCTCCATCGCCACGATCACCGATTTCAGCCGCTCTTCCACGTCGGTGTTGATTTCGCTCATGGTGCCGGGCCCGGCCACACCATCCGCCTCGAGCCCGTGATCGAGCTGGAATTGTTGTACCGCTTGCTGAATGCCCGCATCATAGGTCTGGACAGCCGAGCGGCGCAGATAGCCCATCGCCACCAGCCGGTCGCGCAGCGCCACCACGGCACCGCCCGATTGGCCGGGCTTGAGCGCATTGGCAGACACCTGCGCGCCCCAGCCACCGCGGGCCAGCAGCCGTTCGAGCCGCATTTTTTCCTTCATCAGGCGCGAATATTCCGGGCTTTGCGGCGGCAGCGCCCGGAAGAACCCGTTGGCATTGCTCTTGGCGAAATTGGTGAGATAGGACATCCGGTCGCGATAGGGCACGGCGCGCACGATGCCGCTGTCGATCCGGCGCGGCTCGAGCATGCCGGTCTGCAGGTCGCGCGCCAGGCGCAGGAAGGTGCGGCTCATCTCGACCTCGACAAAACCGCGCTCACGCGGGGTCTTGGCGGCTTTCAGCTGCGCCATCAGCGCTTCCGGATCGTAGCGCGTGATCGGCAGGCCATGCACGGGCGCCTTGTCGATCGCGGCAAACAGCGCCTTGCGGCGGTTGGCATCGCGAAAATCGCCGCCCGTCCAGATGGCTTCATGGTCATTTGCCCTGTAGAACTCCGCGATATCGCGGTCCTTTGCGGCGCCCTCGGCCACCGCCTGTTTGAAGGCCGTGACCTGCGCGACCGCCTGATCTGGCGCGACGATTAGCGTCGCCAGCAGAGCCAAAGCTGCCGCAATCCAGACGCGCGCGCCATTTTCTGCCGATAGAGTGGTCATGTCTCTTCCCCAAATACTGCCAGTTCGCACAGGATACCCCTTTCGCACGGGACACCCCCCAATATGCGTTCCTAGTGTCGCAAACATCCATATCTTGTCCATTCACAACTAGGATAGTCCGGAATGCCTGACCCGATTGATGCAAATTCACATCGCCCGGGCCCCGCCGCCCCGCCTGTCCGGAGGGTTACTGTTCCATTCAAGACACGGTTTACCAAATTTCAGCAAATTTCCGCCTAAATTGGATGGCACGCAGGGGCTCACCCGATTCACGCTTGGTCGAAGATTCGATCTGTGGCATAGAAGCGTTGCATCTGGGGAAGAGATGGCAGGACACGCGTAACATCGCGTTAAACAGGTAAGCAAGCGACGGGACGGCGCTCTATTCATGACTGACAACAGCTCGGTGAGTTTCTCACGGCGTGCGCTCTTGGGCGCATTCGCAGCAACCACAATCTCCGCAGCCCCCACATTCTCCAAGGCCGCAGGCTTCCTGCGCGGCTCGGGCGATGTACGACGGTTGAAGATGTATTCGGCCCGAACCGGCGAAAAGATCGACATGATCTACTGGATCGAAGGCAACTACATCAAGGATGCAGTCACCGAACTGACCTATTTCATGCGCGACTGGCGCAACAGCAAGGTGATGAATATCGACATGCGCACGATCGATATCATGACCGCTTCGCACAACCTTCTCGATGTCAACGAACCCTACATGCTGCTCTCGGGCTATCGCAGCCCGCAGACCAATGCGATGCTGCGCTCGCGCTCGCGCGGTGTGGCCAAGAATTCGCTGCACATGAAGGGCCAGGCCGCCGATCTCAGGCTCGCCTCGCGCTCGGTCAGCCAGATTTCGCGCGCCGCCGCCTCGTGCCGCGCCGGCGGTGTCGGGCGCTACTCGGGCTCGAATTTCGTCCATATGGATTGCGGTCCGGTCCGCAGCTGGGGCAGGTAGTCCCCTTCCCTGCAACGGTTTTCTGATGTCCCCGCCCGGTGTTCCGCGGCGGGGTTTTTCGTGGCACGCCCGACCCATGCCTGATCGCCGGCCGTTCCGTCGCGCTGCGTCCCGTGCTATTGTCGTCGCCAGATCCTGAAGTGTTTCGCGACATACTCAACTCACGAGTTTGTCTCGATACGCTCATAACATTGATGTGTTGCACGGCGTTTCCATCGAACCCTGCCTCAGGTTTTCGTAGAAACGCTTTGGTTTGAACCCCTTTCCGCGCGGTGCCGGCCATGAAACTCATTCAAAGCACAGGCGACGCGTGTGTCGGCGGCGTTCTGGTGATCCATTCCTGGTGGGGGCTGACGCCGTCGTTTCACGGGTTCGGCAAACGCCTCGCCCGCCATGGCCTCACAGTCGCCCTGACCGACCTTTTTGACGGCCAGACCGCAGAGACCGAATCGCAGGCCCGTGCCCTGCGCGCCCGAAAACGCAGACAGCCGATGTATCAAACCCTGGGCCAGGATATCGCAGCCCTGCGCACCGCCCTGCCCGATCCCGAGCGGCCCATCGCCGTCATCGGGTTTTCCATGGGCGGACACTGGGCCGTCTGGCTGTCACAGCGCCCGGAGTACAGGATTGGCGCAACGGTGCTCTATTACGCCGCGCGGGGCGGCGACTTTTCCCGCAGCCCATCCGCCTACCTCGCGCATTTCGCCGAACGCGACCCCTGGGTCAGC